>JAFGNV010000103.1 GCA_016926805.1 Anaerolineae bacterium | reverse complement strand
TCTACAACTACCCCTGCCCTTATTCAAAAGTTCTACTTTTTACTGAATTTCCTTGTTTCTGCACTTGTTTGTGCAAATCTTACGCTAGGTTTTAAGGTGAATTGGGTTGGATAACAAAAAAGGCTAATCGATAGCCAGGAAGCGAAGACAGAAAGTCTATTGGCCATCCCTGGAGATTTTACGTTTCGGTAACATCAACCGGCTGGGATGCATTCATATTGGCAAGGTTGGGACTCGACTTTCTTTTGTCTTTTGCAGCCAACTGTCTAATCTACAATTATATTCAAGCGGGTTTTCGGCAAATAATAGATGTCCTCCCCCTTTGATGATTTCCAATTGAGCCTGAGGAATCTTTTGGGCAATGAGATGAGACTGGGTCGGAGGCACAATCGGGTCTTTATCGCCGGTCATAACCAGAACCGGCACTTTTATATGGGGGAGTTTGTCGCTGATGTCGATATCAGGCATGGTCCTGAAGTATTTAGCCATCACGTCCAGGTCAAGATGTTTAAAGTTGCGATACGTATCAGCCAAAAACGGTTCAAAGTGAGGAAACGAGGCAAAGGCGTTCATATCGGCCACGTACCAGTGAACAAATTGGCGATTGAATCTGGGGTTGATGCGACTATACTCATAACCCAACTTAAACACCATCCGGCCAACATTTCCCTTACGCGCCACCCACTGGCTGGTTCCTAACAGACCGGTCCACTTGCCTTGAGCAAAACCGGCCAGACTAATAACTCGCGAGGTAATGCGGGGCGAAGTAGCAGCAATCGCCAGGGCAGCAAAGCCGCCGGTGGAATGCCCGACCAGGATAACCGGCTGATCCCCTACCAATTCTCGAATAGCAATTATCAAAGGACGGGTAATCATTTCCGCGGTGAGTTCTTTCTGGCAAAAATTCGAGGGAACCACCGCCGGATAATGTCCGGGCAGGCTAAGGGCATAACACGGACCGTGCTTAAGAAAAACAGGGTGATAATTTTCCAGGTCTGCCCAAAAACTGACTGAAGCCGTAATACCGTGTAATAAGATAATTGGCCGACCGGGCATGGTCGGGTTGAGGGGCAGCGCAATCAGTTTATGGCCATCAGCCTGGATTTCATATTGGGTGGTACTCAATTTTAAATTTCCTTTAGCATAACCTGACCTTGGGTAAGGTCTATCAGATCATCAAAAGACCAAGCATGATGATCCCTTGTCTTTGTCAAATTCTAACATGGAGAAAATAGGGGTTACAATGGGAATATCATCTCATCGCCGGAGGTCAAATAATTGGGCAGCAGGTATACATGAAATAGGGGCACATCCAGAACCTGCCCCCACGGGTCAAAAATTCAAAATCTTTTTCTGAAACCCTATGACTCAAGCCATCTGTTTCAACACGGTCAGCAAGGCCGGACCATACGTTTCCTCTTGCCACCTGCCCAGGCTTTCCACCCTGAGGAGAGCAGGCCTGGTTTGGGGGTTATGGCGAGCAATGTCCATTAAAATATCGTTACCCAGGATGACGTCGGGCTCCACGCCGCGCTCGGCGGCCAGGTTGTTGCGCCATTGGCGGAGGGCTTCATAACGAGCCAGGGTTGCTTCATCGGGACGATGGATGTTGTTGGTCGGATAGGTGGGCGTTGGGGCGGTTGTTCCTTTTTCAATCGCGGTGAGGATATCGTGAGTGTTATAAGACAACAGCTTATCGCTCAACCCTTTGATTTGTCTGAGTTCCTCACCAGATTTGGGCTGCTGTTCGGCCAACCGAATGAGGGTGGAATCGTTCATAACCTTAAAGGAAGGCCGATCAATTTTACGAGCAATTTTATCGCGGGTGATAAACAACTCCCGCACAATAGCCTGCTGCTGGGGAGATAAATCCTTACAACCCTTAATCCGCCAAAAGTCATCAGGGTCAAAAACTTTAGGGCTGGGTTCCGCCTGGGTTTGACGTTCAAACGCCTCACCAGCTTCGCGAAGCCGGTGCTGTGCGGTCAATTTCTGAAGCTGGATTTCACGTAACGGCAAAAGATAGTGGGTGTCCAGCCGGGCATAATCGAGCGCATTTTGGCTTAAAGGACGTTTGCCCCAATTATAGCGTTGAAATCGTTTATCAAGCTTTACCCCAAAGTATTTCTCCATTATATTACCCAGCCCATAACGCGGCCAGCCCAATATCTTGGCCGCCAGCATCGTATCAAAAAAATTGGCAAAGGTAAACTGGTAATTGCGCTTGAGGCTTAAAACATCATATTCGGCGGCATGGAAGACTTTTTGGATGGATGAATTGGCAAAAAAGTCGACCAGCCCCGATATATCGACATTCAGCGGATCAACCAGATAGTCGGTGCGAGGGGTCGAGAATTGAATCAGACAGACTTTCTCAAAATAGCTGTAAAGACTGTCGCTTTCGGTATCAACGGCCACAACTGGCTCACCCGACAGGTTTTTGATGAGTTGAACCAACCGGGGCGGTGTATCTATCCAGATCGGCTGTCCTGATAATCTTGTATTCACCGGAACTTGTCTCTTGTTGTCCATGAGTTACTCATATTAACAGGCTCTTATCATAGCAGAATTTGAGACATTGCCAAGTTCAAATCTGTAATTTGAGGGATGTAACCTAATCCCGTAATTGTGGAGGTTTTGCTTACAAACTCCAAAAAATATTGGATTTGGGGACGCCAACAGGGCTGTGGGACTTTCGCTCTATAGACTCTGACCTTGCGAAGTTATATTATTAATTTTAAGTCCAAAAACTTAATGAATTTTGACCCCACAACTTGGGGGATGACTTAAACCATGTTAAGGGTTTCCCGCCGGAGGTTGACTCAATGCACGCGAGCATGTATAATAGGCCATCCGGTAAAATCTACATAGTGACCAGGTGGTTACGGTAGGCAGGAATGGCGTTAAAAGGAAATCTGCGAGATTTTAGTACCACGCAGCTGCTCAATCTGGTTAATTTGGCCCGCAAAACAGGTAAGTTAACTGTTAATGGCCAGAATGAGAAAAAGGCGACTCTGCATTTTAGAGAAGGTAGGTTGATTCACGCCTGTACCAATGTAGATGAAGGCCACTTGACTGCTATGCTTCTGAAAACGGGTAAATTAACCAGAGAGCAAGCTTCAACAGTTAACCGTCAATCTGGTAGTACGTCAGACAAGGTCATGGGCAAGTATTTGATGGATGCCCGGTTGGTATCCAGAGATGATATTGTGCAAGGTGTTAAGGACTACATGCTGGAGATTGTATATGATCTGTTTACCTGGGGTGAAGGCGAATTCTTTTTTGAACAGGACCTATTGCCCGCCAGCGACAGAATCACTGTGCCCCTTAACCTGGATAACGTCATCCTGGAAGGTAGTCGGCGCATCCAAGAATTTGATAAATTGCAGGACGAATTGCCCGACCTGAGCATGGTTGCTCTGAAAATTACAGACAAACCCTTGCGAGATGTCAAACTAACCCAGGACGATTGGCGGGTAATTTCACACATTCATCCCCGGAATACCGTTAAACAAATTGCCCAGAACAACAACATGGATGAATTCCAAATCAGGAAAATCGTCTATGGGATGTTGCAAGCTGGATTAGTCGAGACAATTCGTCCCGAAGGGATGGAACCTAAAGAGAGAATTCCTTTAACGCGCGCCGGACGTAGAGCAGCCAGTCAATCGCCTGCAGAAAAACGCAGCGTGGTGACTAAACTGATCGATCGCATCAAACGTATCTAATCCGTGCGTTCAGGGTCTGCTTTCCAGACCCTGACTGATTAAATTATAAAAAATCATTCTAAGTCTTTATTTGAGGTGGGTCGATTCGATGCAAACCGTAAAGATGGTCATCACGGGCCCCTTTAGTGCCGGGAAAACAGAATTCATCAGCAGCGTGAGCGAGATTGACGTGGTTACCACAGAACGGAAAATCTCCAGCGATGCTGAACGGGTCAAAGAAGAAACAACAGTGGCCATGGATTTTGGCCGTATCACCGTAGATGATGACCTGGTGCTTTATTTGTTTGGTACGCCCGGGCAAAGACGTTTTGACTTTATGTGGGAAATTCTTTCGGAGGGTATGCTTGGCTTTATTGTGCTTGTAGATAGCGTCAGACCCGAAACTTTTAGAGAAGCCAAGCACATCCTTGAGGTTTTCAGGGGTTATGCCACCACTCCTTACGTGGTTGCCGCCAACAAACAGGATATGCCCGATGCATGGTCTCCGGATGACCTGAGAATTGCCTTGAAGATAGAACGGGAAATCAAAGTTCTTGGTTGTGTGGCCCTGGATAAAGAGAGCGTTAAGAACGTACTCCTTGAGCTACTCTATTCTATCTTAGAAAGAATGCAGGTAGAGGAGGAAGGGTAGATCAAAATTTTTAAGTGCCCGAAACAACTGTCACGATAACTTATTTGAGCGCAGGTTGAGATAGGCTTGCAGACAATCATAGCGCCGATATGGGATGGCTGGTCGCTGGATAAAAAGCCGGGGGTAAGGTTAAAATGTAAAGCCAGAAAAATAAGCTCACTCCGACCATAGCGCTCCTGGTATTGAGGCTAACCCGTGAGTTCTATAGTTACTGACCAGGGAATTGTTCATTATGAGGCCTATGGTCGTGGTCAACCGGTTATCCTGTTGCATGGATGGTTAGGCTCCTGGGGATATTGGCAAAAGACCATGGAGACCCTCAAAAATCAATACCGTTGTTACGCTTTAGATTTTTGGGGCTTTGGGGATTCCGGCAAACGTCGGAGTAGCTATGAGGTGAGCGATTTTGTCAGTCTGGTTGACCAATTTATGAACAGGTTGGGCATTGAGTCCGCGCCGGTGGTCGGTCATTCTATGGGTGGTACCGTGGCCATCTCTCTGGCTCTGGCTAAACCAGAATGTGTGCAGAAGGTGATTGTCGTTGGTTCCCCTATTGTTGGAGACTCGCTGAATTTTTTTCTTCGGATGGCGGGTAAACCCTGGATTGCCTCTCTTGTCTGGCATATACCCAGCGCTTTACAACTGGGAATCAAGTTTTTCTCCCCCTACGTGGCCAAAGATGGGCCGCAGTGGTACCAAATGGTCACCCATGATCTTTCTCGTACTACCCTGGAAGCCTTTTTTATTAGTATTAATTCTTTACATAAAACTGATCTCAGGCCGCACCTACCAGGCATCACCAGACCCATCTTGGGTATTTATGGAAAAGGTGATAATGTGGTTCAGCCAAACCAGGCCTACCTGATTGACGCCAGTGTACCTGTTTCTCGCATAAGAATTATGTCTGGTTCCAAACATTTTCCAATGTTGGACGAACCGCAAGCTTTTAATGAGAACTTGGCAGAATTTCTTGCCTTTGGCTCTTCGTCGCTAAACTAGACCCAAAGGGCAACCTGCAACTTAAAAAGGTTTATATTATTGACTCTTTTTGTCATCTTGTCTATGCTATTTATGATTGATTCATGATCCGGTCAATCAGCCAGGCAAGCCGGGGATTGCATAGATTCCGAAAGAAGTTTAAACTCTGAACATCAACCCATGAAAAAGATTATCATTCGGGACGAAAACCTTATTTTACCATTCAATGAGCCGGCGCGTGAGCTGCGTATCATGAATAAACCGCTCTGGCTTTACCAGCGAGATGTCCTTAGTCCCTATTGCCAAGAAGAGTTGGAATGTAAATCTTTTGCCCAAATCTCCTCTTTTTCCCCTAAACTTTTAGCCGGTGAGTTGGTTATTTACCGCGATAATCTTTTTTTTGATGAATTCTTATTTGAAGCATTCATCACCAAGGCCCGCCGGTCAGGGCAACCCGCCCAAATTGCCTTTGCCCCCGACGATGCCGCTATTGTGAATCATGCCTTGCTTAACTTACAAACGGGCATCCGTTTGGCCGGCAACGTGTATGTGGCTGATCTTTTTTATTATCCCGACGGCGCAGTTTTACCGGCCCAAAAACCCCAACCGCTGGTTATCGATACCCAACCAAGAGAGATAGGCTATTATCGCGTCCCTAACTACATCGACGAACAAGGTGATTTAGTTTATCAAGTTCCCCTCCGGGCTTTTCTTTCCATCGAGAACTGGATCCATATTTTTATTGCCAATGGCCCTTTTGGAATTTTTGCCCACGGGGCGCGCATAGAAAATTTACTGGAATGGGATTGGTCACCCCAAAACATTTCAATGTACCTAAAAGTGCTGTGGCGCTCTTTGCTCGAGCGAAAACAGTTCCTTTCTTCCTCGGCGCTGGTTTCAATTGGTAAAAATACTCAAATCGACCCAACCGCCGTTATTCAGGGGCCAACCATCATTGGTGATAATGTGGTAATTAATCCGGGCGCGGTTATTTTTAATAGTGTCATTGGTGATAATGTCACGGTTATGCCGGGCGCTGAACTATTGTTGAGCGTGGTGGGGAATGGCTCCTATCTGGCTTTTCGTTCGGCCCTATTTTTAACCACCCTGATGGAAAACTCGATGGTGGCTCAAAATAGCTGTCTCCAGGTGAGCATCATTGGCCGTAATACGTTTATTGGGGCAGGCAACACTTTTACCGACTGGAATATGTTGCCCGACAAACCGATAAGAGTTTTTCACCGGGGCGAGTTGCGAGAGGTCGGCCTGCCGATTGTGGGTGGATGCGTTGGCCATAACTGTCGAATTGGCTCCGGTCATGTCTTTTTCCCGGCCCGTTCAATCGACTCAGATGTTGTTCTGGTAGCCAAGCAGGGACGCACGGTGATTACAGAAAATATCAATTATGAAGATAGCGATCACCATCAATTTAGTAATTGGGGCGGGCACGAAGTGAAATATCATGACGATGCCCCGTTTAAAGCAGAAAATCAAATTGAGGCACCCCTGGCCAGCGAATCTGACTCGGTACCTGTCGATCCGGTGGTCGAATCAACTGGTTATGTGCCACCAACCCATTCCCGGCACGATCCCGATTGGTCGTAGGTGGATGCCTGACAGGCAAAAATCTTTACCGGAGTGTCAACAAAACAAAGCTTTGTCACTCCATCTGGCCTCAGATCAGTTACAGCAAGAAAATCTTTTAATTAAGAAAAGAGGTAAGTCATGGGTGAGGGTCGTATCCTGGTTGTAGAAGACGACATTGATATCGCCAAAATGTTGCGAATCTACTTTGATTCCCAGGGGTATGAGGTGTTGGTTGCCAACCGAGGTAATGATGCCCTGGAAACATGTCGCACCAAATTACCAAGTGTGGTGGTGTTAGATATTCAATTACCGGATGTTGACGGTTACGAGATATGCCGAATTTTGCGCGGCAACACCCGTACCAGTCAGGTTCCTATAATTTTCCTGACCCAAAAAGATGAGCGCAGCGATAAAATTGCCGGGCTTGAATTGGGCGCGGATGATTATATCACCAAACCGTTTGATATTGAAGAACTTAAACTGCGCGTTGAGAACGCTATTCGGCGCTCCCGGGGAGAAGCGCTGACCCATCCTGTGACAAATTTGCCCACCGGCAAATTAATCGAAGAACAACTCAAAGAAGTGAAAGACTCCCCCGATCCGTGGACTTTCCTGTTTTTTGGCATCAGATATATTAATGCCTTCAAAGAAATTGCCGGCACAATTCAATTTAATGAGGTTTTAGTTTTTTTGGCCGACATCATGCGGGAAGTCGTCGATGAGTATGGCACATTGAACGATTTTGTTGGTCAGGCCTCGGATAACGATTTCATCATCATCACTACGCCGGAAAAAGCATCATCCATTTGTAAGGCGGTCATCAAACGCTTTAACGCCGAGAGTGAGGTTTTTTATCCGTTTCGCGTGCGTGAGGCGGGCAAAGTAACTTATGAAGACATCGACGGTAAACATGAAACGCCGCTGATGAAATTGTCGGTGGGTGCGGTAACCAGTAGTGACGGGCCGTTTGCCGATATTGTGCAAATCACCGAAGATGCAGCCGAAAACCGGCGCCGTAACTCAGGTTGTCCCTGATGGTTTGGTTACAGGTAGCGATGGATGGTTGACCCAGGAATGGAATTATATCAGGCGCGGATCGACGACGTACAGAGGGATGGGGTATTCTTTGGGGTTACTGCCTGACCAAAGTCTTTTAAATTTTTGAACCTTATCAATTCAACTGCGGTATAAAACTGCCACAAGGCTTGCCCAGAGGCTTGCTCAGCGTTTTATCAAGGGGGCAGTCATGAAGAACTATAAATTGTCCTTGTGGGAAAAAATTTTTTTTAAGAGACCAGTCTCTCTACGCCTTAATGCCTGGCTACTGTTCATCCTTGGGTGGGGAGTGAGTCTTTGGGGACTACTTCATGGCCGGATGGATTTTGAGCCTACCTCATCTCACCTCATTGAACTTGCCTTAGTTTCACATGCCGTATTTTGGATCATCGTTGTTTGGTTAAAAGTCAAATTCAGGCCCAAATTCACCCGCAAGTCACTGGCGGCTGCGCCTATCTGGATCAATGAGAATAATACTGGCCGGGCCGGGCTTGGTCAGAATAATTTTGACCATCATCATAATTTTGATCATCATCTTTGGGCGTGCGCCGTAGCCACCGACAAGCCACCGAAGCAGGTTAACAAAGCCAGTCAGATGCCAGCAACCACCAAAAAAACTCAAGAAAATTTAGCCGACTCATCCGAGGAAAAGCCTTTTCACTCAAATATTGATTTGGACCAGGCCTTATTGGTTGTCAATGAAATTGGTCAAAACCTCACCACTTCTCTGCACCTGCTGGATATCACCTCTATTTGTCGCACCGTGCTGGCCAACCCCAAACTAAAAGAACTCTTCAATTTTGATGTGGCCGAAATCTGCTTGTGGAACGACCAACGCCGAACCCTGATAACCGAACTACGCGTACCGGAAAATGAAACCGGCCTTCCAGCCTATGATCGCACCTACGGCCTGAACGAGGGCTATACCGGCTGGATAGCCGCCAATCAGAAACCTCTGCTCATTAGCAATACCCATCAATATTCGAAGGTCACCCCCAAGATGGGCCTGGCCAAATTCCCCTATGGCTCTCTGATGGGGGCACCCTTGAAGGTAGGTCTGAAGTTGCTGGGCACCATCGAATTAGCCGCGGCTCCGGCAGACGCTTACACCCGACACCATGCTCTCCTCCTGGAAGTTGTGGCCAACCAGGTAGCCATTGCCCTCGACCACGCCCGCCTGTTTCAAGAATCGCAGCACAAAGTTGCCGAGTTGTCGGTGCTGTCTGACGCCGGTCGCGAGCTTTCAGCCACCCTCTCGTATGATGAATTGCTACACAATATATCACGGCAAATGGTAAAAGCCTTTGCGGCCGATGATTGCGCCATTTTTGACTTTGACGAGGCTACCGGCGGCCTAAACCTGATTCATGAATGTGCCGATTCAATCCCCAACAACACCAAAACCCTGCCCAACTTTAGTAAGGAAGCCTTCTGCCGCGCCCTGGTTATGCTCCCGGCGTGGGAAACAACGCGTAAGGAACGGTCCCCCCTGATCTTCCGCCTGCATGCGCCCACGGCTACTCCGGCTGAAGTTGAGTTGCTCAAACAATACCACTGCGGTTCGATTATTGGGCTTCCCCTGGTCAGCCGTGACCGATTCGCCGGTTTGTTGACTCTCTTCGCGGCTGATCCTCAAGCTTTGGCCGATGAACAGATCCCTCTGGCGCAATCGCTGGCCAGCCAGGCCCACATTGCCCTGGAAAACGCGCGCCTGTTTGGCCTCACCGACCAGCGCCTACAACGGCGTATCGATGAACTGGCCGGCCTGCAGCATATCAGCCGCGAGTTGAACAGCACGCTCGACCTGGATAAAATATTAGACTTGGTTCTGGAAGAAGCTCTACGAGTGACTCACGCCAACCTGGGTACTGTTGCGGTATATAAAATTAGTACCGGGGAATTGATTGCGCGTAAAGAGCAGGAAGGCCCCGGCAGCCCCCCCGATGCAGACGCCACACCAACGCTAACTGCCACCACTTTTGGCCAAAAAATGATCGACCGCGCCTTACAAACCGGGGAGGCGATCCTGATTTCCGATGTTGGTCACGATGAAGATTATGCAGGTTTTGGCCCCAAAACCCATTCTAGAGTGATCGTTCCCATTTTTTACGGAACGGTACCAACCGGGGTGATCAACCTGGAAAGCGACCAACTCAATTTCTTTACCGAAAGCCAGCTTCGTTATCTGGAGTCCCTGGCCATTCAGGCGGCGGTAGCCATTGGTAATTCCCAAACCTACGAAGAACAGAAACGGGAACGTGAGCAGGCCGGTCGCCGCATCGACCAATTATCTCGCCTGGCCGAAATCAGCAACATCTTCCGCTCCAACCGTCCTCTGTTAGAAGTTTTGGAAGATATTGCCTATGCCATTAGCGAATCAGTTGGCTATAAAGTGGTGCTGGTCAGTCTGGCGCAGGATGACCCCCCCGCGCTTTATCCCAAAATTGGGGCGGGAATTCCAATTACGCAGTTTAAAGAATTTTGTGAAGCCGTGGGCGCTCAACCACTGACCGGCCTGCAAGAAATTATGTTAGACGAGTTTCGTCTGAGCAAATCCTACTTCATCCCGGTTGAACGCAAGGAAATCTGGCAAGGCCGGTTGCATATCTCTTTTGCAGCCAACCAGGGATTTGACTCGGCCAAGGCAAACGAGAACAACGGAACAGGATGGCAAACCGGCGACCTGTTATTTATCCCCCTCGCCGATACCGCCGACAATATTATTGGTTTGCTCACCGTTGAAGACCCCGACACGGGCGAGCGTCCCACCATTTCTTCGATTGAAACGCTGGAAATTTTTGCCAACCACGCCGCAACAGCCATCGAAAACGCCTTACTGTTTGAGCGTGAGCAACAACGGCGCCGGATTGCCGACACCCTGCGCGGCGTTGCCGAGGCCATCAGTTCTCAGCTCGAATTCGACGATTTGCTCAATATTGTGCTGCGCGAGTTGGCCAATGTGCTCGAGTACGACAGCGCTTCGGTGCATCGCCTGGAGGAAGACCGGGTGAAGGTGATTGGCGGAAGAGCCTGGGAATCCAGCCAGCAAATGGTGGGGACAAGCTTCTCCATGAAGGAGGTCAATCCCCACCGGCTGGTCATCGAAACGCAAGAGCCGGTCATTATTAAGGATGTGCGGCAAGAATATCCCGGTCCCTTTGCCAGGCCACCGTACGACCGGGTGCGAAGCTGGCTGGGCGTCCCCCTGACCTACGGCGCCAACATTTTGGGGTTGATGTCGTTGGGTAGTACCGAGGTGGACTACTTTACCACGGAAGACGCCGAAGTGCTTCTGGCGTTTGCCAACCAGGTGGCCGTGGCTATGCAAAACGCCCGGCTATTTGATGAGGCCCGCCAGCAGGTTCGCCAACTGGCGGCCCTCACCGAAGTGGCCCAATCTCTTAATCAGGCCCTGGATTTGAACGAGTTACTGAATTTAGTGCTCGACGCCGTGTTCGACCTGGTCGGACGCGGCACCCAGGGGTCGATCTGGTTGGTAGATAACTATACCAACACTATCAAGATTGCCAACACCCAAAACATTTCCGACTTTATGGTTGAGTTGTTCAATGAAAGCGCCATTTCTGTGGATTCGGAACCGTTTGCTTCGGTCATAAAATCCGGCGAAGTGCTGGTCATCGAAAGCAGTGTCACCGATCGGAGTACGATGGGCAGTTACGGTCTGCTCCCCTTCCCCGATGATGTCACCTACGTGCCCCTGAAAACCGAACAGGGGGTGATTGGTATCCTGGCCATCGAAACCGTTATTCACAACCGGAACATGCTCCAGTTGGTCACCACCCTGGCCGACCTGGCCGCCGTGGCCATTGACAATACCCGCCTGCTGGAAAACACCCGGCAGCGGGCCAACGAGATGCAGAGCCTCTACAACCTGGGGGTTGAAGTCAGCGGGATGCTAAAAGTGCAACAGGTGATGAGTTCCGTTATCGACAACGCCGTCACTCTGACCAATACTCAACTGGGCGTGATTTTATTTTGGGACGACGAAACCCAGCAATACCTTGTCGAAGGCACCGCAACCAGCCAAAAACTGCTCGACAAACTTGCTTTTGATCGATTGCGGGCACTCAGCCAACCTGTTCCCAGAGAGTCTGAACCTGTACCTGAACAAGTTGAGGACGAAACTGACCCGCAATGGTGGTGTCACCTGACCCGGCAGATTATGGAGAGTGACCAGCCAGTCAATATCAGTTTGCCGACCTTTTCCCCTGAAAAGTCTGAGGTAGAGCAGGGGGCAAATAAAGCGCAGGCGTCTGTTCCCACCAGCCTGGCCCGCGCGCTGGGTCTTCAGGCGATATTGGGCGTGCCTGTCAGAGTGCAAAACGAAACCAACGGTGCCATTTTTGTGGGCAGTTTGGGCAGCCATAACTTTGATGACCATGACCTCCGGTTGTTATCCTTTGTCGCCAACCAGTCCGCCGTGGCCATCCGCAACGCCCAATTGGTGCAGCGGCTTAACCTCTTTACCGAAGAGTTAGAGCAGCGCGTGGCCCAACGTACCGAAGAGCTGGCCCGCACTCTGCAAGACCTGACCGACGAGCGCGACCGGGTTGAGGCCCTCTACCAAATTACACGCGAGCTTTCGGCCAGCCTGGACCTGGATAGAATCCTGAGTCAGGCGCTCAGTCTCATCAACCGGGCGGTGGGTATCTCGCACGGTTCTATTCTGCTGCTGGAGCAGGGGACCCATAACCTGATCTATCGGGCCTCGTTGGGACGGGATGTACCCTTGCCCCGTGGCGACGAGGCTAAAGTTGAAATCGACTATCGGCTGGCCGAAAAGGTGGTGGAAACCAACCAGCACCAGATTATCGCCGATTTATCAAACGAATCCGATTTTGTGGCGGATCCAGCCTCACTCGACCGCCATTCGGCCATGGCCATCCCCCTGGTTACAGGTGAGGAAGTGGCCGGGGCGCTACTGCTGTTTCACCCGGAGATTAACTACTTCACCGAAGACCATTTTAAGTTGGTCTCGGCGGCGGCATCGCAGGTAGCCACGGCCATTAACAACGCCGAGTTGTACCGTCTGATTACCGATCAGGCCGACCGGCTGGGGGTGATGTTGCGCACCCAGGTTGCCGAGGCAGCCAAAAACGAGGCCATTCTACGGGGTATCACCGACGGCGTGTTGGTTCTGGATGCCGAACGCAACGTGGTACTCTTTAACCCCAAAGCAGCCGAAATTTTAGAGGTTGACCCGGTGGTGGTAGAAAACCAGCCGCTCCGCCAGATTTTGGGCCGGTCGGCCTCGCCAGTGGCGCAGGAATTGGCCCAACGTTTTTATGATAACTTCCTCAAATCACTCGAAGAGATCGACGCCGGGGAGCTGTCGGCAGAGTTCCGCATCGAGGTCAAACCCAAGGCCGTGATTGTCACCCTGGCGCCGGTGTCCATCGCCTCGGAAGACCTGCCCAGCGTGGTTACGGTGCTGCGCGATATTAGCAAAGAGGCGGAAATCGAACGCATCAAAAACGAGTTCATTTCCACCGTTTCGCATGAACTGCGCACGCCCCTGACCTCGATTAAGGGATATGCCGACCTGCTGGTTTCCGCATCGGCCAGCGCGCACGTGGGCGAACTGAATCCCACCCAGCGCCGTTTTATTGAGGTGATCCAGTCGAACACCAACCGGCTGGCCAACCTGGTCAACGATATTCTGGAGATCTCCCGAATTGAAACCGGCCGGGTCAAGCTAGAATTCGAGCCGATCGACATCATCAGCACCATTAAAGAGGTGGCGGTTTCGTTTGAGGGTCAACTGGTGCAAAAGCACATGAACTTTTCCCTGGATTTACCCGAGTCGCTGCCTCAGGTATATGCAGATAAAGCCCGGGTGGTGCAGATACTGGTCAACCTCATCGGTAATGCCTGGCGTTACACCCCCGAAGGAGGCGACATCAAGGTTCAGGCCCAACTGCGCCAGGATGACCTGGTGCAAATTGATGTAAAAGATACCGGCATTGGTATTGTTGAGGAAGACTTGCCTTACATTTTTGACCGCTTTTTCCGCTCCGAACGGGGCGAAGTGGCCATGGTCGATGGAACCGGTCTGGGATTGTCGATTACCAAGAGCTTTGTCGACTTGCTCGGCGGCGATATTTGGGTGGAAAGCAAGCTGGATGTTGGCTCCACCTTTAGCTTCACCCTGCCCGTAGAAGCGGCGTCTGGTAAAATGCTGGTTCCGGCAGACCAGAACCAGGTTCTGCTCATTGACGACGACGTCCGGGTGGTTAGAATCTTGAAACCGGAACTGGAAAAAACAGGCTATCAGGTTACCACCACCGCCAACGGCCTCAAAGCTCTGGAGATGGCCCGTAAGTCTGGCAAAAATTTGGGCCTGATTATTTTAGATGCTTTGCTAAAAGACACGGACGGTTTTGAACTGCTGGCTCAAATTAAAGCAGAAGAAACCATAGCTGACGTTCCGCTAGTGATGACGGCGCTATCGGTTGATCAGAATGGCAAAGATCTGGTGATGGAGGCAGTTGACTACATATCGACCTCTTTTGAAGCGTCAAAAATAATGGAAACCGTTGGTTTGACCCTAAACAAAATCAAGGATATGCCGGGCGATAATGGTAAGGATATCTCAAGCAGAGAACAACATCTTGACCATGTGCTCATTGTGAGCAATAATCCCGAAACGGCCACATTATTAAAAGAGGCACTCGACAAGTGTGGTTGTTACGTGCAGCGAGCTTTTAATAGTCAGCAAGCATTGGATATGGCCGCCAGTAATCCCGATTTGATTCTGGTAGATCCAAAAATGCCCGAAGTTGACGGCGAAACCATTATTGCTCAACTACGTCAGGCGCCTGAAACAAAGGATATACCCCGCATTGTGATTACGGAAAGGGTAGTGCCCCAAAAGAGTAATACCCTGAAAATGTTGAGCGGTCACCATCAGGCCAGGATAGTGCAGTCTTTTTCGGCGGATGCTTTAGTTGCCGAAATCGCGCAGATTGATCATAATCCTGATGAACGTAAGGTCAACAGCTAAAAATTCGGTGGGAGTAATTATGACGCATGAGTAGCCCTCCTTTAATTCTAGTTGCCGAAGACGAACGAGACATCAGAGAACTCATCGTCTTTACCCTGCAAATTAGTGGGTTTAACGTGGCCGAAGCGCCAAACGGCGAAGAGGCGGTTAAAAAAGCCTCGGAAATTAAGCCCGATTTGATTCTGATGGACGTGCGGATGCCCAAAATGACCGGATATGAGGCGTGCAAAGTTCTCAAAGACCAGGCGAGCACCAAAGACATTCCGGTTGTATTCCTGTCGGCCAAAGGCCAGGAGGCAGAAATCAACACGGGCCTGGAAGTGGGGGCAGTGAAATATTTTCTAAAGCCCTTTGCCCCGGATGAGTTGGTTCAGCAGGTTAACAAGATTTTAACCGAGCATGGTAAAATCTGACGCAAAGCAAAAAATTTGACCTGTGCAATAGGTCGAATAATTCCCCGAAGGGGCGGGGGGGTGGGGGTAGTTCCCCCCATTATCCCCCCTTCCCTGTGCCGCTATTGCACAGGTACAAAAAATCTGAAACTGATTAAGTACAGGATTGCGCAAGTGCATTCCGGTTTGGGGAGAATTATTTTTCTGGAATTCCCTAAGTTATGAGTGCGATAGTTATTGATGGCGGAATAGTGCATTACGAAGCTTTTGGGCGCGGCCGGCCGGTGCTGTTTTTGCATGGCTGGTTGGGTTCGTGGCGTTATTGGATGCCCATTATGGAGGTGATTTCCGAAAAAAATCGCACCTATGCTCTGGATTTGTGGGGTTTTGGCGACTCGGATAAATCCGATACCCGTTATAATATGTCGGATTACGTGGCCCTGATTGATAATTTTATGGAAAATATGGGCGTTCGTGAAGCCCCGATCATTGGCCATGCCCTGGGTGCCGCCGTGGCTCTGGAATATGCCGTCCGTTATCCCGACCGGGTCAATAAGGTAATGACCATCAGCCTGCCATTGGGATCGGAAAGTATTAATCGCAATCTGGTTGATTTTGCCAAAAACTCGATGATGGCCAAAATGAGATGGTGGCGTCAGATTACCTACAAGGAAGTACAAATGGAGGCTGAAAAAACGGGCAAAGAGGCCATCAGTCGCAGTCTGGAGGCCGTGGTCCAGCTTGATATTAAGAGCCGGTTGGAAAGCATTGGTCAATTCAAGGATGCGATGGTGTTGATTGTTTACGGGGAAAAAGATGATCTCATTGACCCTAACGTCAGCCGCGAGTTGGATGGTAAATGGGATAACATTCGCCCGATTGGCCTGTCGGAGTCTAAACACTTTCCCATGCTGGATGAAACCACCAAATTCAGTCGCCTGCTCAAAGATTTTCTGGAGGTGGAGGGTGATCTGTCGGGGCTGGAACTCAAAGAAGAGTGGAAACGGCGCACGCGCTGAGGCGTACGCGTTGAATTTTTAGATTCATGTTAAAATCGACTCGCCCGAACCAACAAAGTTATGGTATAATCAACGTATCACAAACCCGATGAGGAGGTAACCTAATGCCAGATGATCGCCCCATGTCAAATGCGACGGTACGGGTGTTATTGGATGCGGTTGAGGAAGTGATGGGGGCAAACGGTACCAAGGCCGTGTTGAATGCCGGAGGGCTGAAAGACTTAATTGATAATTATCCCCCCAAGGACCTGGACATGGCCCGCCATTTTTCTGAATATGGCCTGATTCAACAAGCCGTGGAAGATTTCTACGGTCCCCGGGGCGCGCGAGCCATGTTACTACGTATCGGGCGGGCCACATTTAGGTTTGGGCTGAAAGACCAGCCCGCAATTTTGGGGCTGGCCGGGATTGCCTTAAAGGCCATCCCGGAGCAGAAACGGATGAAGCTGATTCTTGAGAAAATGGCCTCGGCGGCCACCGACCGGATTAACCAACCCAGCCACGTGCGCGAAGAAGACGATGCCTTTTATTACATTCAAGATGAATGCCCGTGTCGCTGGCGGCCCAAGCACGATAAACCCTGCTGTTACGTGAGCGTGGGTGCAATCATGGAAGCGATGGCCTGGACCACCGGTAAGATCTACAAAGTAGAGGAAGTGGCCTGTATTTCTAACGGCGCATCCAACTGCGTTTATCGGATTCCCAAGGAGCCGTCAGAGGAAGAATAAGCGTTAATTTGCAACGATAACGCCAGGCCCCGGCAAGGCAAGTGCCGGGGCCTGTTTTTTGGTCAGTTACATCGGTTGCAGGGGATTGGGCATAAACAGCAGGAAGAAGACGACAAGGGTCAGGTACGCCGCCAATTTGCGCGTTGGGCCCAACTCCACCAGATCATTGAGCGGCGGCGGGTGGCCGGTGCCGATGATGAAAAAAATCAGCATGGCCCACACAAACCAACCCGACCACCAAAAGACCCCGGCCAAAAACATGGCTGCCACCAGCGCCGCGCCCAACCAGCGCGCTCTTTGGCCCAAAATGCAGTAGATGAGGTGTCCCCCATCCAACTGGCCAACCGGCATCAGATTCATGGCCGTCACAAACAGACCAAACCACGCCGCAAAGGCTACTGAGTTCATCAGGATGTCGGTTCCACCGCCGGCAGGAATGAGGCCAACCAGTAACAATAACGATTCCTGCCAAAAGGGGAGATTGGCGTACTGGTCAAAGTTGGGCAGAAGTTGGCCATGCATTAGATATTTGACCAACAGATAAAAGACAGAATTCCCTTCCAACAGAGAGGTTTCCCCTCGCGTGATTTCATTCACCGGCGAAGTAGCCACACCCCAAAAAACCAGGGGAATGGCAAAGATCAATCCGCCCAGCGGCCCGGCGATGCCGATATCAAATAATTGCTTTTTGGTTTTAAAGGGCGTGCGTAACTGGATAAACGCGCCCAGCGTTCCCACCGGAGAGATAACCGGCAGGGGGATAAAATAGGGCAGCGTGACTGCTACTTTGTGATGGCGAGCGGCAAAATAATGACCAAATTCGTGAGCCAACAAAATGACCATCATCGTTAACATCATCGGCAGGCCGCCCAGCCATTCCGACAGGGTAGTAGGGGGAAAACACTGGCACTCGTAGGTAGCGCCAGTGAGCAGCACCGAAAAAATGGTGACCAGGGCCAGAACCAGGTTAACCCACGGATTAGCGGGTTTGGGCGTCACCACACCGGGCCGGGCGATGAGGGCAATTTCGCCTTTATAGCGGCGTAGCAATGGGGTATAATCATGCGCCTGCCAGCGTTCGGCAATCAGATCATAAACTTCTTCGCTATCCTGCCGCAGTAAAGTACCGATAAAAAAGATAATGCCGGATGGGGCCGAGGTGGCAGCACGTCGCCGTCCGCGCGGGAGCCAGGCAATTCCCGGCGGAAGTTCACGGGGAAGCTCAACCCGGTCAACGTGGAAAACGTCTTCGATGTCGGCGCGCAATTTGCTAACCAGGGTGCCGTCCAGAACAAGATTTTGGCTGGGGTAGTCGGTCATAATAAATTTTCTAGTGATTACAGATTTTCGGTTCGATTTTGACGCACAACGGCAATCGCCCGGGCAATGGCTGTGAGGCGATCGGCGGTTTTCTGGTTGTTTTCGGCCAGATAGCGTTGGGTTTCGCTGTCCATCGTTTCAAAAAACTCGCCGTCAAAATCATCCGCGCTATCCCGGATGATGGCCATCATTTCCGAGTTGTCCAACGAGTCCAGAATTACATCAATCCAGGCCAGCGTTTCTTCTCGATTCATATCATCGCTCTCAGTGGGGTTAGTGGAGGGTATTGTAGCATGCTCTGCAACCGATCCCAAACCAGGCCATTGATCTCAGACGACCACACACAATAATAATTCTAACCGTTTTTTTATATCAATTCTAATGAAGATATGCTAAAATGGATGTGGTTTTATTGCCTCTGTCTGATGGGGATAAGATGAGCGTGAAAGGGGACTGGTGGATAAATGAGCGAAGCTTTTTTTGTTAGTAGGTCTCTGGCCATAGACCTTCTGCCCAGCGTTGATGAGAATGGCCAACCTGTTTTGTGCCTGCACACCCGAGGTGAACCGGAACAATGTATCGTTGTCTCCCTGGGCGAAGTTTATTTGTTACGTGATGTCCTGGCCCAGGCCGGAGCGCGGCTGGCCGAGGTAGAAGCTGCCACGCGAAAAAAACGTAAAACTGTCCTCATGCCCTCGTGATTTTTGGCCAAAAAAGTCCCGGGCGGGTGCATCGACGATTTTCACATCCCCAGAGCGTTCTTCCTGAAAAGGGCGATGGAGGATGTAAGCCGCTAACCCTCTTCAGCCAGGGCTAACCGATGATGAATACAAAATTTGGATAATTACCAGAACACCGAATTAATGCTTATTGAACCATCAATCACAATACGGTACTGAAACCAAAAAACCCCAGGAGCTTATAAAACTCTTGGGGTCTGAACCTACGATTGCTAAGGTACGACATCGAATAACCCTTCATTCCCCACCCACAAGACTCGCCTGCTTGCCATCCAGCCAGGTCAGAGGAGAGGTAACGTTTACAGCGCCGGGCTATCGTTGATCAAATTGTAGTACCAAACTCAATTGCTCCCAACCGAAATAGGTGGGGTAGTCTCTGTTTAATCCTTGACACGTAGCTCGTAACCCAGATTGCGCCGGGTTAGAATATATTCCGGAATATTTGGATTGTCCTCAACCTTCTGCCGTAGCCAGCGAATGTGCACGTCCAACGTACGGGAATCGCCCAACCCATTGGTATGCCACACTTCTTTCATCATCTGATCCCGGCTGACGATTTGACCGGCGTTGTCCATCAATAAGGCCATAAGTCTGGTCTCTTTGGGGGTAAGATGAAAGGCGGTTTTCCCTTTGGTCAGAGTAGTTTTTTCTAAGTCTAAGATCAGGTTGCCCACTTGAAGTTGTTTTTTGACTGACTTTTGGTGAAGCATTAACTCCTCCCCTTGCTCTAACATTATTTTTTATGCTGATACTTTAAAATTATTACATTGGGCCTCTGTTGGCTATAGGAAATAAGTAGGGGTTGATTTGATTTGTAATATAGTAAGTCAGGCCCATCCGCCAGTGGTGGATCATCGAATTCAACGGTTCGGCCACCACCCCGGCTGAATTCCGGGCGACCTTTTGTACAGCAATTCTCATTTTGATAAAAAAGGACGATTTTTGTGGGCATTGAATGGGTCAATAAGAGAGTATTCCAGCCATGTCATTTCGAC
>JAFGNV010000102.1 GCA_016926805.1 Anaerolineae bacterium | reverse complement strand
TTTAACTTCCCCCCTTCCCGCGGGAAGGGGGGACAAAGGGGGGATGGGCAAAAGTAGGGTTGTATCACTTACAATGTGACCACCACCGAGATCAGATATCTTATTCGATCAGAAACAAAGTTTCAAAGGATTCAGCCGGGCCAACAGGGAGGTGTAAAAACCCTGGTCTAAACATATCGCAAAGGGCGCGAATTGGCAATTTTTTGACTTTATCGGATTGGTAAGGTAGGAAAAAAGTACTACCAATTTGCCAAGATAAAATATGTGAGTAAAATTCGGATTGCCTTAATGATGTTAAAATTATTAAGGGGAAGAATAAGGGCACTTTCCTAATAAGCGTGATTCAGGAGGAGGTT
This sequence comes from Anaerolineae bacterium, assembly GCA_016926805.1. Lineage (GTDB taxonomy): Bacteria > Chloroflexota > Anaerolineae > 4572-78 > J111 > JAFGNV01. The sequence continues at coordinate 7,293 of JAFGNV010000102.1, read as the reverse complement.
GGTTGGAGGGGTCGTAGTGAGTCGTGCCCGGTGCGGGGGTGCGGCTCGATGGATGGACAAATGACAGTCTCATCATTAAAACCACCAATAACCTGCTTGATAGGTTACTCCCACCGCCCCAATACTCTCTCCCGGTCAAAGACTCACCGCTCTCAGTTTCAGGTCGGTGTTTTTGCCGGGAGCGCAGCAGATACAGCTACAATCGAAGACCTGGTAAGGAATACTCCCTTATTTGCCGATTTAACCCTTGAGGAGCAAGGGGTCATCAATGCTTGGTTGCGACCGCGGCACTACAAATCGGATGACACCTTGTTCGTCAAGGATAGTCCCAGTGATACGCTGTATCTCATTCAAAATGGTTGGGTCAAGCTCAATGCCGATAACCAGAGTGTGGTCCCCCCCCACGTTTGGCCCCGGTAGCCTCCTGGGTGAGATCGATTTTTTCCTGGGACGTCCCCATAGCTATACCGCGCGCACTTCCAGCGAGGTAACGGCCTGGGCGCTGGACAACCAGGCCCTGCCCCACATTCTGGCTGAACGGCCTGAGATTGGGTTGAGTCTGGGGCTGGCCTTTGGCACCGGCATCGCCCAGTTCCAAACCTATCTGGCCGACGCTTTAGAGGTGGTTCCTTTGCTGCAAGATTTGTCGAGCGACGAGCGGAAGGTGATTGCCCGGCTTCTTTCCCCGCAACGTTATTTGCCCCGTGAAACCATCTATCGCAGCGGCGATTCGCCAAGCGGCATCTTTTTCATCGAGCAGGGGCAGGCTTGGCTCTTAAGTGACATGGATAATCATACCAGGCTTTCGCCAGGGCAGACGTTTGGCGAGCAGGCTGTCATTCTGGGCCGCCGTCATACTGACACCGCTCAGGCGGCAACCGACCTGATTGTATGGCAACTCAGCCCGGCAGATTTTGCCGCCCTGGCCCAAACCCATCCCGCCATCAAAGACGCGCTTCACCAAAATCTCCGGGCCAGTTTAACCGAAACTCTGGCTATTGCGTCCGTTATGGTAAACCCCAACATGCGAGCATTGGAGGTTGCCTGTGGTTAGCTCAATGACGGTTCGGCCTGCGCCCACTGCATGGTATAAAGCTGATAGTATCGCTCTTGCCGGGAGAGCAGTTCTTGGTGTGTGCCCATCTCCACAATTTGACCCCGATCCAGCACCACAATTTGGTCGGAATTGACAATGGTGCTGAGCCGGTGAGCAATAACAAAACTGGTCCGCTGCGCCATTAAACGATCAATGGCGTGTTGAATCTGTTTTTCGGTAGTTGTGTCTACGCTGCTGGTGGCTTCGTCTAAAATGAGGATGCGTGGATCGGCCAGCAGAGCGCGGGCAAAGGATAAAAGTTGGCGTTGCCCCACACTCAAATTGACCCCATTTTCGCCTACCTCGGTTTGATACCCATCCGGCAGTTTGGTAATAAAATCGTCGGCTCCCACGGCTTTGGCGGCTTCCATAATTTCATCATCGGCGGCGTCAAGACGTCCGTAACGAATATTGTCGGCAATGGTGCCCGTAAAAAGAAACGTGTCTTGCAGTACAATGCCCAGTTGCGAGCGCAGACTGGCCTGCGTGACCTGGCGGAGGTCGTGGCCGTCAATTTTGACTGCCCCTTCGGTTACATCAAAAAAGCGGGCCAGTAAACGGATGATGGTACTCTTGCCCGCGCCGGTCTCACCCACCAGAGCCACTCTCTGGCCCGGTTTCGTCGCCAGGTTGATATTTTGCAGCACCGGCTCACCTTCTTTGTAGCTGAAGCCGGTCTGCTCGAAACACACCTGGCCTTCGATGGGTGGCAACGGGTAGGCATCGGGGCTATCGTTCAGGTCGGGCAGGGTGTCTAGGAGATTGAACAGGCGTTCGCTGGAAGCCATGGTGGCCTGGAAGGTGTTATAACGCTGAGCCAGTTCGCGGATGGGGTCAAAGAAGCGGTCTACGTACAACACAAACGCCACCAGGGTCCCGGCGGTCAGGGCATCGCCCAACACCAACCAGCCGCCCACCCCCACCGCCAAGGCCGTAGCCAACGACCCCAAAAAATCAATGCCGGGAAAGAAAATGGCCGACAGCCGGGTGGCTTCGACGTTGGCGTCAAAATAGGAACGGTTCAGATCATCAAAATGCCGAAAGTTGGGGATTTCCCGGGTAAAACTCTTGGTCACTCTGATGCCGGAGATCGACTCGTTGAGATAGCCGTTAATCAGCGAGAGCCGCTGGCGGGTGGCCCGGTAAGCATCCCGTACCCGCACCCGCCAGAAATTGGTCAACATAAACACAAACGGCAGTACGGCAAAGGTAATCAGGGCCAGAGGCCAGTTCATAGCCAGCATGGTTGCCACAATGCCCAGCAACACAAAGCCGGAACGTGCCACCCCCGTGATGGACCAGGTGACAAAATCTTGCAGAATGCCCACATCGCTGATCAGGCGGCTCATCAAACGGCCAACACTGTAGTTGTTATAAAAGTTCAGCGAGAGCCGGTGCAGGTGGCGAAACAGGTAGCCGCGAATGTCGGCGACCACTTTGGTGCCAACGTAAGCCATCATAGCAATCCGGGCGCGATTGGTGAGCCATTCGGCCGTAGCCGCGATGAGGAAGATAGTGGTCCACAGGCGTAGTTGGCGCAAGTTGCCGGTGCGGATACCCCCATCAATGGCCTGGCCGATGAGCCACGGCCCGGCCACGCTCAGGAGGGAGGAGACGATCATCAAAATGACGGCGGCGATAAGTTGGGCGCGATAGGGCCGCATATAATCGAGCAGGCGTTTGACCAGTCGGCCGTCGTAGGCTTTGCCCAATAAATCTTCTTCCTCCTCGTCGGGCAGCAGGTCTCTGATTTTTTCCTCGCGCCGCCGGCGTTCCTCTTCCTCGGGGGTGAAGTTTTTGCCAAAGAGCCAGTCAAAGCTGATGGTATGGCGTTGCGCTTGCTGTTTGGTTGCTTGGTTTGACACTTTATGCCTCCAGGGGTATTGGCACCCCCTGCTACTGGTTTTCAAACTTCAATTTGGGAACCAGAAATGTTCTAGTGCAGTTGGGCGTAAATACCCCCATCGTAATACCAAGTTTCAACGCCCAACTGCCAAAGTGTTTTGCGGTAGATGAGCACCATAATAGGCGCTTGGCGTTGATAATCGGTAATCCCTGACTGTAGGCTTATTTACGCCGCGAAACACTAGGCCACGGCCAATTTGGTTTGCAAATTGACAAATTCTTCTTGGTCCTTCAATTGCAGATTGTATATTTGGCGATAAAGTCCCTGGCGAGCCAGAAGTTGGTGGTGAGTGCCACGCTCGACAATCCGACCCTGGTCGAGTACCAGAATACAGTCGGCCTTTTTCAGGGTCAAGAGTCGTTGGGCAATGACAAAGGTGGTGCGACCCTGCATGAGGACGGCCAACGCCTGCTGAATCAGGTGTTCGGTTTCGGTGTCGACGCTGCTGGTGGAGTCGTCCAGAATGAGAATTCGCGGGTTGTACAACAACGCCCGGGCAATGGCCACGCGTTGTTTTTGCCCGCCGCTTAAGGTTACGCCGCGTTCCCCGACTATGGTTTGATACTGTTCTGGAAAATCCATGATAAAATTGTGGGCGTAAGCGGCTTTGGCTGCTGCTACAATCTCAGCTTCGGTTGCTGTGGGGTGACCATAAGCAATGTTTTCGGCAATGGTGCTGCTGAACAGAAATGGGTCTTGTAGCACAACGCCAATGTGGCGGCGCAGGCTGGAGAGAGTGACTTGCGCGGTGTCAATCCCATCAATAAGTATCCGGCCCGAGGTGGGCAGGTAAAAACGCGGGATCAGGTTAATGACGGTTGACTTGCCGGAGCCGGTGGGGCCCATCAAGGCGATCAGTTGACCGGGTTGGGTAGTAAAGTGGATGTTGTGCAAAACGGGTGGTTTGTTTTCATAGGCAAAGCCAACGTGTTCAAAGGTCACTTCGCCCTGAATCGAATCGAGGGAACGCACCACTGGAATTTCGGTCGTTTCGCCGGGTTTGTCGGTAATTTCAAACACCCGGCTGGCGCTGGCCCCGGCGGTGGCGGCCAGATTGACCAGGAAACCCAGTCGTTGGGCCGGACCGTTGAGCATAAGCACGTAGGAAATCAGAGCAAATAACGAACCAATGGTAATCCCGCCTGCCAATGCCGGTGGTCCACCTACCCAGAGCAGTAAAAAAATGCTCACAGCCAGCGTAAAGGTAAAAAAGGGCCAGTTGTTGGCCCACACTTTAATCACGCGGTACCGTTTTTCAAACCAGGTGTCATTATCCCGGTCGAATTTTTCCAGTTCGTACGGCTCGCGGGCAAAGGCTTTAACCAGGTGGATGCCGGTTAAACTTTCTTGCATGGTTGCCGCTAATTTACCCATTTGTTCCTGAATATCCTTGAACATTGGCCGGACCACGCCGCCAAAACGGATTACCGCCAGCACCAATACCGTGATGGGAATCAGGGCTAGGCTCGCCATCGTTGTGTTTTCCAGAAACATAGCAATGACCACCCCGCCGAGGAGTAAAACGGTGCCTGTCAAATCCATCAGCCCGATGCCCACAAAACGTTCGGTTTCGGTAATATCGCTGGTAGCCCGGCTCATCAGGTCGCCGGTTTGGGCCTGGTCGTGGAAGGCAAAGGGCAGATGTTGAAGGTTGTTGTAAAAATGGTTGCGCAAGTCGTACGATACTCGGTGCGACAGCCATTCGCCAAAGTAGCGCTGGCCAAATCCGGTGAGGCCCCGGATGAGGGCAATACCCAAAATCAGGCCACTGGCCCAAAACAAAGCCATAGGCTTGCCGGCGGCCAGACCCTGATCAATAGCTGTTTTGATGATTTGAGGCACAAACAGGTTCAAAAGTGTGGCCAACAGCATTGCTGCGTAGGCCGCAAGAACTTGTTTCCAATACGGTTTAAGGTAACCCAGTAAGCGCTGATAGACATCAGCCTGTTTGAACACGGTTTACCTCCTGCCATAAGTTCCAGTCCGACGACCTGGAAAATGGGCGAGATGGGGATAAGAGAAATAAAAGGCCGGGGGTTACGAAACATCCCACGGCCTGGGTCAGGAATGAATTACCAGATTAACATCAAAAACAGTAAGAGAGCCGTGGCAACGAAGAGGATGACGCCCACGGCCGGTCTTACGGTTGACAAACCTACCTGTGAGCGATCCCCCGCCTGTTTTCGGGCGGAGCTTGCTTAAAAAAGTATAGCTGAATATGAGTCATTATCATAACCACTCTCCATTGTGACCACTCTCCGCAGCAGGTTCTGCGGGTGAGTCTAGCAAATTAAGCGATAGCTGTCAAGGTGAATGTGGCCTTGGGGTGCGTCCAGAATTTTGTGCAACCTTCAGTTGCCCGAAATCTGGACAAACCAGGACGGAATTCGGGGGGATACCCCCCGCGCCCCCCGTCTGTCCTAAAATTTCGGACAGACCCGTGGCCTTGTCTTGGCAGATACTTTTACGTTTGTAGGATTGTTGGTATAATCACAAACTCGATCATGAACAAAATTCGACCCTGGCTGTACCTTGGAAAGTATCGAGACACGCTCAATCTGCATCTTCTTTCGGCTTATATACTCAACAGCGTCATAAAATAACACAAATCCGCAGAGAATCTTGTTACTTTTTAATGCTGTTGAGTATAATATTGGCGCAATGCTGCAACTGGCCGAACTGGTTGAGCAGCCCGGTATCACCTCGTTGTATTTGAACGTGGCAGATGGAGAACCGTTGTCTGAAGCCTTGTTACGACAAGGGGTCGATTTTGTCATCGACGCAAAACGGGGTGGACATACCGTACTGATCTCGTGTGGGGCCGGTATCAGCCGTTCGACTGCTTTCACGGTGGCGGTAATCAAAGAAGTTGAGAATCTCTATCTGCTTGACGCCTTCCGGTCGGTTAAACAGTATCATCCCGAGGCGATGCCCCATCCCACTATCTGGGCGTCGCTTTGCGCCTATTATCAAGAGGATATTCCCTTTAGTAACTTATTTGTCTAGCGTTTCGCGAAGTAAATAAGCCTACAGTCAGGGGTTGCCGATTATCAACGCAAGCGCCTATTATGGTGTTCATCTGCCGCGAAACACTTTGGCAGTTGGGCGTTGAAACTTGGTATTACTATGGGGGTATTTACGCCCAACTGCATTAGCCTGGAGAGACTGCTCATGAAATTTTTGCTCAATCCCGCCAATCATTTGTTTCAGTTGGCTCATTCCGGCAAACGATTGCCCCATTTGGTAATAGCCGTGCTCTTGAGCATTGTCTTTGTGTTTGCTTCGGCGTTTACGGGAGGCATCCTGGCAATCTTTATTATCGCTGTCCTTTCAATGGCCACCGGTGAAGTGTCCACAGAGATGTTGGCCCAGGGTTTGCGATCCAACAATCAACAAGTATTGTTGAATATATTTTTACCGACCACGGCCCTGGAACAGACTATCTATCTGGTGCTATCCTTTGGACCGATTTTTCTGTTGCTATGGGTCTGGCTGGCCCTGTTTGAAAAACGTCCCCTGCGGACAATTGGCCTGGAACGCCCCAGGGCAGCGACCAAATATCTGCGGGGATTGCTGGTAGGATTACTGATGTTTGTCGCCTCTATTGGGATTTCGGCGGTGCTGGGTTACATTGCTGTTGAAGAGGGGAGCGCGCAGCCACGGGGATGGGCGGCGCTGGGAGGTGTGCTCCTGCTCTTTTTGGGCTGGATGGTGCAGGGTTCCGCCGAAGAAGCGCTGACCCGGGGCTGGCTGCTGCCGGTGATTGGGGCGCGGTATCGGCCAGTGCTGGGCGTCATTATTTCTTCTGCTATTTTTACCATCTTTCATTCCTTGAATCCTAACCTCAGCCCGGTGGCTATTTTGAACTTATTCCTCTTTGGCCTGTTCACCGCTCTTTACGCCCTTTACGAAGGTGGCCTGTGGGGGGTGTTCAGTATCCACGCTGCGTGGAATTGGGCGCAGGGCAATGTTTTTGGCTTTGAGGTGAGTGGGGGTATGGCACCGGGCGGAACCCTATTCGATTTGATGGAAGTTGGCCCCGATATTGTTACCGGCGGCCCCTTTGGTCCGGAGGGAGGCCTGGCGGTGACGATAGTATTGGTGCTGAGTTGTGTAATCATTTGGCTGGTGAGCAGACGTAAGGTAAATTCGGGGTAAAAGAAAAGGGGCGGTCTGAGCCGCCCCCTGGGAGAATAAATGGATTGTTGAGTTTGGGTTATTATAACAAACCCGACTTGTCACTGTTCAGCCAGCCAGCGTCCGATTGAATGTCTGTTTTGTAGATGACCAG
>JAFGNV010000101.1 GCA_016926805.1 Anaerolineae bacterium | reverse complement strand
TTCTTTGAAAAAGAGTTTTCCTTGAGATAAATAGGCTAATCTCAGGCTCATTATTCATCCACCTTTACTCACGGTTTCAGTTGGAGTCTGTATCTTGTCTGAAGTTTTGCCGCGCCAGTCCATTATAACATATTATTGGCTTCTTGCCATTCCTTTTTACCTGGAGTAAAATCCAATCCCGGAGATCAGTGACGTTGCCCAAACAAGATTCCCCCGCCAAAAACCTCAATATTCTCATGCTGGCGCCCACCATGTTTTTTGCCGATTACGGAGCGCACGTGCGAATCCTCGAAGAGGTCAGAAGTTTGCAGAAACGGGGCCACCGGGTCACTGTTTTGGCTTACCCCAACGGGCGGGACATGGAAGGAATCGAGGTGCGCCGGTGTTGGGGCGTACCCTTTAATTACCGGGTCATTGTTGGCTCATCGCGCCACAAAATTTATCTGGATATATTACTGGGGATTATGGCGGTGGGGTATGGGTTGCGCCACAGGCCCGACCTCATCCACGCCCATCTGCACGAGGGGGGCCTGATTGGCTGGGTGTTGAGCAAATTAACCGGCGCGCCATTAGTGTTCGATTTCCAGGGTAGCCTGACGGCAGAGATGGTTGATCATAACTTTTTATCGGCCAGAAGCCCGTTTTTTAGATTTCTGTATTGGCTGGAAACCCGCATCGATTTTGCCGCCGACGTTGTTTTGACCAGTTCGACCCACGCCGCCAACCTGTTGATGGAGAAATTTGGCCTGCCCGCCGATAGAATTGTTGCTCTGCCGGATTGTGTGGATGCCGAAACGTTTTGCCCCCAACGATTCTCGACGACAGAAAAACAGCAGTTAAAGGGAACGTTAGGTATCCCTGCCGACAAAAAAGTGATCGTTTATCTGGGCGTGCTAACCACCTACCAGGGCGTTGATAAACTGCTGGAAGCCCTGCAAATCTTAAAACAAACCCGTAACGATTATCACTTGCTGTTAATGGGGCATCCCGCTATGGTACGCTATCAGGCCCTGGCCGGGGAATTGGGGCTGGCCCAACAGGTCACCTTTACCGGCAAAATTGCCTACGAAGACGCCTGTCGTTACCTCTCTTTGGGCGATGTGGCGGTTGCGCCAAAAATCTCCGCCACCGAGGGCAGCGGTAAAATTCTCAATTATATGGCCCTGGGCCTGCCGACGGTTGCCTTCAATATGCCGGTAAGCCGGGAATTCCTGGGCGACGGCGGCATTTACGCTCCCGAGCGTAGCAGCCAAGCCCTGGCCGATGCCCTGAGACGGGCTTTGGATCTATCTTCAACGAAACGGTCCAGCCTGGGCCAGTATCTCCGCCGGAGAGCCATCGACCATTTCTCGTGGCAGCGCACCGGCGAGCAAATCGAAGCTGTTTATCAGGCTTTGTTGTCGGGCGAACCCCTACCGGCAGCCAGATTACGTCCTATTCCCCATCGAGTATCAGAAAACCTCTAATTTCAAGGGTTGTAACGCGTAACCTTAAAATCATTGCGTCCTCTTTTCGTCAAGTCGCATCCTTTTTTGGGGCTAATAGACTCTATTTATAGAGAATTTGCGATTAATGGCTGCTGTGACCATTGTGTCATGTCATTTTATTGGGTAAATATGGTAAAATTATCAAGAGAAGAAAATTAAGTTTGTGATGTTGGTGACGATGGGATCTGCACACGCAGCCTGTCGAGCCTGTTGGTAGGGGCAATGTCAGTCTTTAGAACTGTATTCATCAGTTTCATTCTATTAACCCTTCTTGTTTTAACCGTCGTTCCGGGATGGGCGCAGGGGCCAGACCCGCAGAAAGCCGGACCGCCGGCCACGCCTGAGTATGTCCCCGGTGAGATTTTGGTGAAGTTTCAGCCGCATGTGGGCACGCTTGGCGCGCAACGCTCCCTTGAAGCTGAAGGCTTACGACCCGTGGAGGTTTCATCACGAGGCCGTTTGTGGCAGGTGCAGGTAGAACCGGGCCGGGAAGCCGAGGCTATTGCCAGGTTAAAAAAGCGTGGTGATGTAGAAATTGCTTCTTATAACCATATTGTCTATGCGGCTTTTGATCCTGATGATTATTACTATGTTCGAGATTACCAATGGGCTTTGTCCAAAATTGAGGCGCCAGCAGCCTGGGATATTTCCACCGGAAGTGGTGATGTGATTGTGGCGGTGGTTGATTCCGGGCTTGATACATCGCACGAAGAATTTAGTGGCAGAATTGTTTTCGCCCGTGATGAAATTGAAGACGATAGCGTACCTCAAGACAACTGCCAGCATGGCACCCATGTTACCGGCATCATTGCCGCCCAAGGAAATAACAGCCAGGGCATAGCCGGGATGGCCTGGAATGTCAAAGTAATGCCGGTTCGGGTTTTAAATGGAAGTCCAAGTTCTTGCACCGGCACCGAAAAAAATATCCATGATGCTATTGATTGGGCGGTTAGTCATGGCGCAAAAATCATCAATTTGAGTTTGGGAGGATTACCGAGTTCAGGTCATACATGTGAGCAGGATTATCCTACAATGAGCAGCGCCATCGCCGATGCTTACGACGCCGGAGTTTTGGTGGTTGCCGCCTCGGGCAATGACTCTGCCAGTTGGTTGGCCTGTCCGGCGTTGCAAGCGCAGACTATGGCGGTGGGATCCACTACAGCTAGTGATGTACGTGCTTCTTATTCAAATTATGGAACAGGCCTGAATATAGTTGCGCCGGGAGGTATGTGGGGAGACTGGACCGTCAGTATTTATAGCACGATTCCGGGGGATTATGGAACTAACCAGGGTACCTCAATGGCCGCCCCCCACGTGTCTGGCCTGGCCGCGCTGCTCTGGTCGGTGGACCCTTCCCTCACCCATAGTGAGGTTCAGACCATCATCCAGAACACGGCCGACGACCTCGGCGCAGCCGGTTATGATCTTGAGTACGGTCATGGTCGCATTAATGCCGGGCGCGCGTTGGAGCCTTACAGCCTGCAAAGTTCGCCGGACCAACTCACCACCCTGATGGACGATGATAGCAGCCCGGTCGAGCGCACTATCCAGGTTACCACAGCCAGTTCAAATGTCATCACCTGGACGGCCAGCATCTCTCCGGGTTCTTCGTGGTTGAGTATGACCCCGCCAGACTCGGGGACGATCACGGCAGCATCGTCGCCGGTTCAGGTGACTCTGGTGGCCACAAATACCCTGCTCACGTATGGTACTTACACCACCACAGTGACCATCACCGGCACCACCGAGACCGGCAGGGTAGTTGGGCCAACGTATTCGGAGGTGAAATTGAGTTATGTACCCGAACTTTACGAATATCGCTTCCCCCTCATCTTCAAAAATTGGAGCGGGCCATAGTAGATGAGCTTTATGATTTGTTTCTTAAGTGTGGGAAGGGATTCCCATTGTTGCCGGGGTAGCAATGTGTTAAAATAAATCTGTTAAGTATGCTTGCACTTTAACAATTTCAGCCCCAACACCGGGGTGGTGCGTTAAAGATATTTGTAACCGGGCATAAGAGGTGACCCGGCAATCTAAAACCGCACCCTGTCGCCTCCGGTGTTGGCTACAGTAGTAGTTCAGGAGGTTGGGGCTTATGGCAATACCACGACCCCTTTATGGTTCAATCAAGGCTACGCTTATCATGGGCTTGGCGCTCACGATGGTCTGTAGCCTTTTGTTTTTTTTCGCCGGGCTGGCCACCCCGGTTATTGCCGCGCCACTAAACACGCCAGTGAGTGGCGTCATCGCCAGCGATACCATCTGGACCTCGGTCGGTAACCCCTATACCGTTACCGGCCTGGTACAAGTGCAGGCTGTGCTGACTATTCAACCGGGTGTCGTGGTATCGTTTGCCGACGGTGCGCAACTGGTCATCGAAACGGGTGGTCGCCTGGAGGCGGTGGGTTCAGCCGGTCAGCCGATCCGGTTTACCGCCGCTAACCCTGGCTCGTGCGCCTGGGAGGGCATCGATCTCAAAAGCAACGACAATACCGTGCGGTATGCGTGGTTTGAATATGCCAAACAGGCCGTTAAGATTGAAACCACCTCGAATCTTAACACCATCGAGTATAACACCTTTCAACAAAACGGCGGCTGTTTTGCCGATCCCACCAGTGGAGCTATTATTGGCGCTACTGACCGCACGATCATTAATTATAATGTTTTCACCAACAATCAAACCGCCATTTATTTAAGCCGGTCGAGTAGAAATAGAATTGAAGGCAATGTTATTTCCGGTACCACCCAAAACGGCATCTATTTTGGCCCTACCCTCGGCACGCCTTCACTGGACAACACCATTCTGAGCAATACCGTTCGTTATGCCGGTGGGTATGGTATTTACCTGGCCACCGGCAATATCAATATAATTCAGAGCAACCAGGTCTATAGCAATACGGCCGGTGGAATCCGGTTTGAAGACCAAACCCTTTTTGGTTATATTCGTAACAATGATATTTATAACAACTCCGGACCCGGCTTGTATTTCTCGGTCATTACCACCACTTCCTCCGCCATCGAGCCGGATCTCTTCATCGTCGAAAATGTGCTGACGAACAACCAGGGTGGCGGCATCTTTTGGGGGCCGGGCAGTTCGCCCGGCGGTACTTATCGTTTTCTGGGCAATGTTGTCTGCCAGAATCTGCAATATTCATTTCTTAACACCGACACCTATACCGTGCCGGCGACGCCAGACTGGTGGGGTACCAACACACCTACGATTGGCGCAATTGGATCAGGGAGTGAGATTCAAGGGTCTGTTAATATTGACCCCCGCCTCATTTTTACGGCTACCCCGGCGATTACCGCCCTGCCGGCCGATGGGGTATCGACCACCGTGATAACCGTCTCCATCCAGGGCGGCGGTTCCACCGTTCCGGCGCGGGTGCGGACGGTCAACCTGAGCACCAGCCTGGGCACGTTGTCTCCAGTTCAGGTGACTCTGGATGCAAATGGGGTGGCGACCACGACTCTACGGAGTGCGCCGGTCATTGGCACGGCCATCATTACGGCCACCGAAATTTGCGGCTACCCGGTCACCACCACAGTTGAATTTCAGGCCACGGATGTGGCCGTTGGCAAAACTTCGGCTCCCGCCCAGATAGTTCCCGGCGAGACCGTTACTTACACCATTCAATATAGCAATACCACAACAGTGGCCGCCACCAACGTGGTCATTACCGACACCCTGCCGCCCGGTTTCCAATGGGTGTCGGATGATGCGGTTCCCCCCTTCAGCCGCAGCTTCAGCGGGCAAAACGTTATCTGGGCGCAGCCCTCTCTGGCTGGCAATGTTACTGGCACCATTACCCTGGTGGCGCGATTGCCGCAAACAGCCACCGCCAGTTGTGGAGTCCAGTTGACCAACAGTGTAGTCATTACCACCGCCACCCTTGATGGTAACCCCACTAACAACAGCGCCAGCGATGGGGGTGTTGATGTAATCTGCGCCGACGTGACTATTGATAAAGAAGGACCCTCCGGTGTTCTGGTGCCCGGTCAGTTGATAACCTATACCCTGACCTATTCCAATATCGGTCAGGCCCGGGCCAACAACGTGGTCATTACCGATGTCAGCCCCATTACCGGGGGCGTGATCACCCTGGCTTCGGGTCTAACCCTTAATCCTGGCGCTTCCGGTTCCATATCGTATCCGGTAACCGTGCCCAGTTCTGTCTGTGGGGTGGGTACTATCACCAACTCAGCCTACATTGATACAACCACCCCGGAGAGCAATAACGCCAATAACGATGACTCCTTTGCCAACGCGGTGAGTTGCGCAGATTTGGTTATCACTAAAACCGCAACCAGTGTGGCGGTCAGTTTTGGCCGGGTCACCACCTTTACCATCGCTTATCAAAATACGGGCGCGTATACCGCTACCAACGTGGTGATTACCGATGTCTTGGATAGCATTGTCAATTATATTACCGATACGTTAGGCGGCGCCGTCACCTCAACCGGCCTGGTAACCTGGAACATTGGCAACGTAGGACCGGGAGCAAGTAACTCCTTTGACATTGGCCTGCAAATAGACCCGGCAACAACGTGTCCCCCGGCAGGCCTCACGTTCACCAATACCGCCCAAATTGGCTCCGGTATGCCGGAACAGAATACCGGCGATAATATCTCCTCGGATACGGTGACGATTCCCTGTAATCAGGTTGACCTATTTGTGCTCAAAAACGACGGCGTCGGTGGCCCGACACAGCGCCCCTACGTACTGGCGGGTGATTTGATTACTTACACCATCAGTTACCTCAACCTCGGCGACCTCGACGCCAGTAATGTGGTGCTAACCGAAACGTTGCCGACTTACACCACCTTTGTTGGGCCTGTTGGCTGGAACGGTGGACCGGCTATCTATACCTATAGTGTCGGCAATCTGGCGCCGATGACGGGCGGGGTGATTAATTTTATCGTGCGGGTCGTGCCCAATCTACCGGCCGGGGTCACCGTGGTGGATAACCAGGTCGAGATCGGCGGGAGCGCCCCCGACGATATTCCTGCCGACAATATCTCTTACGAGCAGACCCCGGTGCAGCCCGCCGCCGACCTGATGGTGCAGAAAGCCGGCCTCACCCCGGTGGCCCATCCCGGCGATCTGGTTACTTATGCCATTACCGTTACCAACCAGGGCACTCTCACGGCTACCAATGTCCGCATCACCGATACCCTGCCGACCAGTACCACTTTTCAGAGCAATACGGTTATCGGTGCGCCGGTCAGCATCACAACCAATACGGCTATCTGGGATGTGGGTCAGATTGATCCCGGTCAGGTAATCAGCTTTAATCTCACCCTGCAAACCGATAGTGGTACCGCTATTTGTTCGCAAACTTACCTGGTCAACACCGTTGAAGCGCGCGGCACTGCGCCAGAAGGCGATTACACCAATAACATCGCCACAACAACCAGCGCCAATTCGCCGGTTGTTGCCTGTCGCGATCTGATTATCACCAAAACCGTCACCAGCGTACCGCCCAGCTTTGGCAAGGTGACCACCTTCACCGTCACCTATCAAAACGCGGGTCTCGACCCGATGGCCGACGTGGTCATCACCGATTTTCTGGATAGCAATGTTGAGTACATTACCGATACCCTCAGCGGCGGGGTGACAACGACCAACACCATCGTCTGGAATCTGGGTACGCTGGCTCCGGGCGCTGCCGGCTCTTTTGAAGTTGGCCTGCGGCCCATCACCTGTTCAGCAATGGTTGGAAGTGTTTCCTTTACCAACGCGGTACGGATTGGTTCAACCACCACAGAGCCGTACTTGCCCAACAATTATAGCCAGGCCGGGCCGGTTACTATTCTTTGTGGCCAGGTCGACCTGGTGGTGGTGAAAAATGATGGCGTGGGTGGCCCTTCACAGCCTCAGTTTGTCTGGGCCGGCGACCTGATTACCTATACCATCGCCTACGTCAATGCGGGTGATGTCACCGCTACCGGCGTCGTCATTACCGAAACATTGCCCGCCTACACCGAGTTTGTCGGGCCAACCGAGACAGGTGGCTGGTTCCAGGTGGGCAGCACCAATTTCTATCGCTATTATCCAGGGGTGGTTTCCGGCACGCTTGGTCCCAGAGAGGGCGACAAATTGCAGTTTGTGGTGCGCGTGGTACCGACCCTGCCGCCTACCGTTACCCTGGTGAACAACCTCATCGAGATTGGCGGTAACCAGCCTGACGCCGAACCCGCCGACAACAGCTCTTCTGAGCAAACTTTGGTACGAGCCAGACCCGATCTGCACGTAGAGAAAGTGACCCTGACGCCGGTAGTGCGTCCCGGACAATTAGTGACTTACCTGATTACGGTTACAAATCAAGGCGCCGGTGCGGCCAGCAATGTGGTGCTCACCGACATTCTACCTGCGGAGACTACCTATGTAACCGATACCTTACCCTTCCCGGTCAGCGGAAGTGGTAGCGGGCCAATTTCGTGGAACATCGACAACGTGTTGGATCCGCTTGGCGGGTCGCGTAGCTTTAGCCTGACTCTGCTGGCCGGGGCAGATATATGCCTGAGCGATCTGGTCACCAACACCATCGAGGCCCGCGCTACCGAGTTGGACGCAAATCCGGCCGATAATGTGGCTACCGCTACTTCGGGAGTCGGTTGCCGCGATGTGGCCATTACCAAAGTGGTTGATTTACCGCAGGCCAACCCGGGCCGGCAGGTGGTATTTACCCTGGCCTACAGTAACCCCGGTCTGATTACGGCCACCAATACGCTCATCACCGACGTGCTGCCCACCGGGATCAACTTTAGCCAAAGTTCGCCGGTTCACGCCGGTCCGTTTGGTGGGGCCTATGAATGGAACGTGGGCAGCGTGGCTCCCGGCCTGACCGGCACTATTGTGATTACCGGCCAGGTGAGCGACAATTCTACCTTGTGTGACCAGGTTCTGACCAACACCGCCTCTATCTCCGCCGGTTTCGCCGCCGGCCAGGATCAATATCTGCCCAATAATCAGGCCACAGCCACCATAACTGTCCGGTGTGTGCCCGATTTGGTGGTGGTCAAGAATGACCGGGTGGGCGGCCCGGCGGAACCGCCCTTTGTCCAACCCGGCGACGTATTTACCTACAGCATTCTCTACAACAACCTTGGTTATGGCGCGGCGTCTGGGGTGGTACTCACCGAAACATTGCCCAACAACACCACCTTTGTTGGCCCGGGCGGCTGGACTCAAGTGGGCACGACCAATCAGTATACCTACAGCTTGGGTACTGTTCCTGCTAGCGGTGGTTCTCAGGTTGATTTCGCGGTACAGGTAGCCACCGTTCCGGCCGGTGGTTTCATTACCAACACCGTCTGCATTGGCGGTAGCAGCGACGAAGTCACCTTCAACAACAACTGCTCCTTTGAACAAACGCTGGTAACCACCAATACCCCGCGTCTGAATGTGACCAAGAGCGCAACACCGTCCAGTGGTTCGGCAGTGGCCGTTGGCCAGCGGATTACCTACACCGTGAGCGTGTTCAATACCGGTTCGGTGACGGCCAGCAATGTGCGGATTACCGATACCCTGCCGTTGAGTCAAGTGGGCTTTATTAGCGCCACTTTCAATGCCGGGCCGGTGTATGGACCCAATCCACTGACCGCCACGGTGGCCAGCCTGGCCCCGAGCGCCGGAGTGACGATGACGGTAGTGGTAACGGTGAGCAACGTGCCCACCGGCACCGTCTTCACCAACACGGCCCAGGCTATCGCTAACACCCTGGCGGTGCAGGACTCGCTGCCGGTGACGCATGTGGTCACCAGCACGATTCCTATCACCTCCAATCTGGTCATCACCAAAACGACCACGCCGCCCAGCGGCAGTTGGGTTGTGCCGGGTGGGCGGATAACCTACACCATAACCGTGCTGAATACCGGCGCCGGGGCGGAGAATAATGTCGTCGTTTCCGACCCGTTAGACGCCAATGTAACGCTGGTGGCCAGCAGTACCACCACGGGCACGATCAGCAATCTGAATCCCGTCCGGGTGACCATTCCCACCTTGGGCGGCGGCCAGAGGATGACCGTTACCCTGGGTGTCACGGTCACCGGCCAATACTCGGGCACCATCATTACCAACCAGGCCAGTGTGACCAGCACGCAGACGCCATTACCGCAGGTCAGCGGCGTGGTCACGCATGTCATCAGCAGTTCGCTGACCTTGCCCAGCCTTGGCTTTGCCAAGAGCGCCATGCCGCCAAGTGGCACCTGGGTGAATCCAGGCGACACCATTACTTACACCATTGTGGTATCAAACAGCGGCGGCGCGGTGACCGATGTGGTGATAACCGACACGCTTCCGGCCGGCGTGGGTTACGTAACCGGCAGCGCCACAACCACCCTGGGCACTATCGGCTTTGGTAGTGGCCGGGTGACGGTTACATTGCCTGGCCTGTCGGGTGGGGCGGCGATGACGGCATCTTTCCGCGTGACCGTAACCACCGACTTTACCACCACCATCAGCAACGCAGGGCAAATGTCCAGCAGTCAGACCGTTGTGACCAACAGCAACGTGGTAACGCACCCGGTGCACGGTACCCGGCTGTCGGAGGTTTACCTGCCGATTATCTTCAAAGATTACGTGCCGCCGTCGGCGAGTCTCAGTTGGGTGGCGCAGGATCAGGATCGGGTGCGCGAGGTAGACGGCAGCGATCCGCAGGCATTTGTCGCCGATGGCTGGCTTGATGGCGCGTTCCTGTTGACGGTTAATGTGGGTTCTGGCGGGGCGAAGACGGTGGCGAACGTGCGGCTGGAAAGCAGCCAGGGACCGACTGCGCAGTGGGATACTATTACCAACACCGTGCCGGTGCTGGGTATCTTTAACGGTGGGGTGCGGCTCAACAACGCCGACGGTACCATCAACCAGATTGTGAACGGCCAGGTAGTGGTGACCCTGTATGCCTCGGATGACCTGGGTAGCACGCGCTTCCCGCCCGATACGTATGACTACACGGTTTATGTCACCTTTACCGATGGTTCGATGTTGTCGGCCACCACCCGTATCCCGCCCATCCCGCCGGTGCCGCCTGCGCCCGGCTGCGACCCGTTGGCCGAGATTATAGTCGGGCGTAATCCGCGCGGCGTGGCCATCGATGAAACTCGCAACCGGGTGTACGTGGCCAACTACGGCAGCAACAGCGTGTCGGTGGTGGATAGCAGCAGCAATACCGTGCTGCAAACCATTACCGGCATCACCACTGCCAACGGCATTGCCTACGATGCGGAGCGCAATATCATCTGGGTGACTAATTATAGCACCAACCGGGTGACGCCTATCCAGGCCGACGAGGGCGCCAATAACTTTACGATCCTGACCCCCATCACTGTCGGCGGCGGTCCGTGGGGCGTGGCCGTTGATCCGGTGCACGATTACGTTTACGTGGTCAACAACTTGGGGCATACGGTGTCGGTGATTAGGGCGGACGAGCGCACGATAGTGGCCACGCTAAGCGGCAGCTTTAACCAGCCTTTCCATGTGGCGGCCAACCCGGTCACGGGTAAGGTGTATGTGCCCAACTTTGGTACTCATACTATAGCGGTTATTGACGGCACGTCGGTAATCAACACGATCAATCTGGCCGTCGGCGATCCCAGCACCCAGCCCTACGGCGTGGCGGTGGATGAAATCCGTAATTTGATTTACGTGACTACCGTGAACAGTCACCGCATTGTGCCAATTGATGGACAAACCGACACCGCCCTACCCTGGGCCGAATTCCACCGGGGTTGGGACCCCAACCGTCCGGTGCCGTTGCGAGCCATTGCCGTCAACCCCACCATTCCCTCTAACCCGCCGGTAATGGAAGATGGCGGTCACGTGTGGGCCACCACCTCAACCAGCGACGGCAGCGAGGCCAATCAAGCCCTGCTCATTCCCAAAGGTGGAGTCAGCTACTTCCACTCGCCGCTGGCTTGCAATGTCCATATCAATCCCACCGAAGGGGTCGCCGTTAACCGGGCGCTCGACCGGGCCTTTGTGACCAGCGGTAGCAATCCCGGCCTGCTGATGGTGTTTAACGATCCCGAAGTGCCGCCACTGGTGTACTTGAGCGCGGATGAAGACGCGATTACCGTGGAAATGTCTGAGCCGGAATAAATACGGGTAAGGGAGGTGGTAGATCAGGCAAAGAACTAGGGGGTGAAATTAAAAAATACTTATCGTTATTTCAAAAAGGATTTTCGTATCATTGGATTTTGATTACAGACAATTTGAGACAGCGGAGGTTTTCAGGTACGTTCAGATACATCACTTACCTTACCGACCTGGACTTGTGGCGTCTCAGCGTAGTATTCGGGAGACAGGAGGTTTACTCTCATGAAAAAGAATCTGGTTAAAGTTTTGGTTATCATCGCGTTACTGGTATTGGGACTTTCCCTGGTGATGGTTGTTTTTGCGCAGGGGGAGATAGGGGGGTTTGGGTTAGCGGACGATCCGCCGGATGGGCTGGAAACGTATTACATGTTCACGGG
>JAFGNV010000100.1 GCA_016926805.1 Anaerolineae bacterium | reverse complement strand
GCTCCAAATATCCGAATCCAGTTGGCCCACGCCGGGATTTGGATCGAAGCCACTGCCGATAAAGCCAGTAAATTCTTCCAAAAAAGGGATTGGTCCGTTGGCAGTAACCGGCAACGCTGTCTGTATTGACAATACCACTACAAAAAGTAAAATTGCTGTTAGTTTTAATAAATTTAAATTTTTAGTCATTATTTCCCTCCTGATTAGACTATAGATAAGTTTGTTTGGGTTATCTCTGGATTACTCACCAAAGAGATTGGTTCCGCTAATAATACCTCCTTTCAAAATCTCACTGTCCCCACGCCCGTAGCTCATACCGGGCCACCTCCTGGTCGATAAGCTCAACGCAGACTTCGAAATCCAGGGGTTGACCCGCCAGCCCGTTTTCAGGCTCAGGCTCATAGTATTCGCCAAAATTAATCACCTGACTTTGGTCGTTATACAAAACCGCGATAATCACCACATATTCCTGCAACGGGCCTCCCTCATTTTTCAACCCACCGGTCAGGCAGTAAATACCCTCGTCATCCCACTGAGCGACATCCAAAAACTCAAACCCTTGTTGAGGCGCCTGCCCACTGGGTTGCGATACAGCCTTCAAATCAAAATCAGCCGCATTTTGAAGCCCAAATACCGTCAATTCAAAGGGTAGCTGTTGGCCAGCAGGAACAATATCAATTGGCCAATAATCGACCATACTTTCTTCACCAGCGATAATCTGCGCCTGAGCGTCGAAAAATGTGCCAGAAATGGAGATCAGTTCCTGGGTAACACTGGCGTTATTGACTGCCTCACCGTACAGCAACAAACCGTCTCCATACTGGTCGGGCCGGGATTGCACATGGGTAAATGACCAATTGGAGATTTCGGCAACCGGCACTTCTGCTGTAGAGGGCGGGTAAGCAGGTTCGGCAACGTCAGTCGTTTGATCAGACACAACCGGAGCCGCCGGGGTCGAGGTAAGGGGCAGGGGAGGAATCGAGGCATCATTTCCCGCAACAGCTGGATCGACCGAGGAGAGAAACGGCGTTGCCCCGATATTGGCTGGCGCGGTTGCCATGGCCGTCACGGCCGGATTCGCCTGGACGGTCGGCGTGAGAGTCGGCAGGCGAGTCCGGATGACGGTATGGTTGGAAACCATCTCAGAACCTCTTCCTGACAAATTGCAGGCCAACATAACTACAACCAAAACCACCCCTATCGCCCCATAGAACAATCGAGGGGAATATGGGTCAACATCAAGGCGGTTTACGTCTACCTCGCCTGAAAATTCCGAGCTATTACCCACCGAGCAAGTGTGCTCATTCATCAAGGCCTAATGATTCCTTTCTCGGCCCTTGCCCCTGCAAGGGGTTTGGGGGAACAAGGGGTTTGGGGGAATAGAGGATAGCAGGTAGAGGCCGGGGTGGCCCCATTATACCACCGAGTGTCTTTTTCCAAAATCGGAAAACGACATAAATGATTGACCCGATTTGTCGGCATAATTATAACGGCTCTCTGGGATTTCCCGTGGCGCTCGGCTCGGATTCATAGTCCAGATTCGCGCCCCCCGTCTGTCCTAAAATTTCGGACAGACCCTTTACCTTGCGTGGAATTTGCAAATTGGCCGGAAGGGGCTACTATAATATGGGGATGCCGGATTAATGAGTCAACTCTCGGGCGACCTTGTGCGCCATAAATTGCCAACCTATACCTTTGGCCAGAACGTTATTTTTGTTGAAAAGACCGGCTCGACCAACACCGAGCTAAAAAAACTGGCTCAACAGGGCGCGCCCGAAGGATTGCTTTATTTAACCGAGGAGCAACTGGCCGGACGAGGCCGGATGGCGCGGACGTGGTTCGCTCCGGCTGGCTCCAGTTTGCTGATGTCGCTGCTGTTTCGGCCCGGTGAGTTTTTGGTGCCCGGCCAAAGCCAGCAGTTGACCATGCTTTGCGCCCTGGCCCTGGCTGACGCCATTAAGACCCATACTGACCTGACTCCCGCCCTTAAGTGGCCCAACGATCTGGTCTGGCACGACGGCAAAAAACTGGCCGGTATTCTAACTGAGGTGGAAATAGAGGATGATCATCTGAGTTGGGTCATTATCGGGTTGGGTTTGAACGTGAACCTGGATTTCAACCAGGCCGACATCCAGCAAGCCAGCAAAACCGGCAACGGCGACACGCCGTTATGGCAAACAGCCACCAGCCTCTCGATGATTCTGGGCCGGGATACCAGCCAACTGCGCTTGCCAATTTTGCAGAAATTCTTGTTCAACGTAGAACGACGCTACGAGGTATTTTGCCAGGGTAGATGGTCGCCCCGGGACGAATGGCGCAGTCGATTGGTGGGGTTGGGTCAACCGGTGACCGTCATTAGTATCAAGGGCGATGTTCACAAAGGAATCATGATTGATGTGGAGGAGAACGGGGCTTTACAATTACAGTTGGCGGATAACTCGATAAAAACGTTCCTGACCGGAGACGTGAGCTTAAGAACATAGGCCTTTAGCAACATAAATGTATCTTCCTTAAACATGTCATTTTGAGCGACCAGAGGGAGCGAAAAATCCCTAAAACGTGGACTGGCCAATAAAATTCTGGGGATTCTGCGCGTCATCAACGCGGCTCCGCTTTAGCCGCTTCAGCCGCTGCGCTTCCTTCGCCTCCGAGCTGCGTTCAGAATGACAAGTGTAAGTCCTGCTCAATAATTGGGGTAGACTGCTCCCGGAATGGCCAGTCCTTTCCCCCAGATTATTGGGAAATTACTATGAATCAGGCAAGGAGTCGGTATATCGTTACTAATAACCATCATACCTTATCTACCAACGCTCCCATTGAACGGGCGTTTCTGATGGGAGTTGAGTTAAAAGACCAGTTTCACCACAACCACGCCAGTTTCAGGGTGGAAGACTCGTTAGAAGAACTGGCCGCTCTGGCCGATACGGCCGGTTTGCAAGTGGAAGGTTATGCTTATCAACGATTGGAGAAATTTAATCCCAACACTTTGATTGGTCGCGGCAAGATTGAGGAACTGCAATATTGCCGCGACGAACTGGCCATTGATGTTTTTTTATTTGACGACGAACTAAACCCGCGCCAACAACGCGAATTGGAGAAGTTACTCAAGGTCAAGGTGGTGGACCGGACAGCCTTGATTTTAGACATTTTTGCCCGGCACGCTCGTACGCGCGAGGGACAACTGCAAGTTGAACTGGCTCAATACGAGTATCGGCTCCCCCGTCTAACCCGGTTGTGGACTCACCTGGCCCGCCAGGCCGGTGGTCGAGCAGGGGGCATCGGCGGGGGAGTTGGCGTGCGCGGCCCCGGTGAAACCCAGCTTGAGGTTGACCGCCGGGAGATCGGCCATCGTATTGCCCATCTCAGAAAAGAACTGGAAAAGGTCCGCGCCCATCGCGCCCGCCATCGCAAACAGCGCCAGCGGGCCGGGATTCCGGTGGTGTCGATTGTCGGTTACACCAATGCCGGTAAGAGCACCTTACTGAATAAACTGGCCAATGCCGAAGTTCTGGCCGTCGACCAACTGTTTGCCACCCTCGATCCCACGACTCGCCGGGTCGCTTTGCCCAGGGGAAGCGAAGTTCTTTTCAGTGACACGGTCGGCTTTATTCAGAAATTGCCTACCCATCTGGTCGCGGCCTTCCGGGCTACTCTGGAGGAGATTACCGAGGCCAACTTGATTGTGCACGTGGTCGATATTACCCATCCCAACGTGGCCGAACAGGCCGCTACGGTCACCGAAACCCTGGCCCAACTGGGGGCCACGGATGTGCCCATGTTGGTTGCCCTGAACAAAATTGACCGCCTGGACAATCCGGACGCGGCCATAGAACAACTGGCTCAATATCCCAACAGCCTAGCCATCAGCGCCCGCACCGGCCAGGGATTGGAGCTGCTGCTAGACAGGGTTGAGGGAATTGTGCAATTAAATCGACGGCCGATCCGGCTGCTTATTCCCTACAATCGAGGCGACCTGGTTTCATTGCTCCATGAACGAGCCATCGTTAGCCAGGAAACCTACGCAGCCGAGGGAATCTACGTAGAGGCTCACGTCCCCCATCACCTGATGGGCCTGATGCAGACCTACCGTCTGGAGTCTGCTCACGCCTGAATTCATTTTTCCAGTTTGCTGGAGGGAATTACCTATGCTCGATAAAATGGCTCTGATAAAAGGACTACCCGTAATCATCGGACTAATCCTGGTCATCATCAGTTTTATCGCCCAATTTGTGCCCGCCCTCTCTTTTCTAACCGCAGGCCAGTGGTTATTGCATCTCGGGGTTATCGTTGGACTGGGGGGCATCCTGTTTTCTGATACCCTGTAATTCAGTCCAGTCCCCCTGTCTATTCATCTTACAAGGAGTCTAATCTATGCCCGTCAAACACTTGACCGACGTACCCCTTCAACCCGTCAACGCCGGAGAAGGCGTGACGTTTCAGGTACTTATTGGCCCAGATGAAGCGCCAAATTTTGCCATGCGCCGCTTCAAAATGGAACCAGGCGGCGGGATGCCCAATCACACCAACGCCGTTGAGCACGAACAATTTGTGTTGCGGGGACGTGCCCGCATTGGTATTGGCGATGAGGTCATCGAAGTAAAGCCTACTGATGTGGTCTTTATTCCTGCGGGCGTGCCGCACTGGTATAAAAATATTGGCGTTGAACCGTTTGAGTTTCTCTGCCTGGTTCCCAACCAACCAGACAAGGTGGAGATTTTAGAATAGGCCGGGTTGCCATCAATGAAGGGGCAAGGGCAATTACAAGGCGCGGCACTCATCCTTTCAAACTGCCCCCTGCATCTCCAACGAGGATAAAAAATAAGGTTATTTGAGAGACGTCTCTCAAATAACCTTATTGAAGCAAATTACCTAACCTATTCCAGATGATCATCTCGAACAGATTGGCCGGATCAAATTTTATCCGGAATCAACAATGGCCCTTGCCGGCCTTGTTGTGATGGCCAACAAGTCAGTGGGCGCGACAGGATTTGAACCTGTGACCTCACGGATGTGAACCGTGCGCTCTAACCAACTGAGCTACGCACCCAGTCAAAATTCAGGATAAATTATATCACTGCCAGGCCAAAACGGCAAAATTATCATAAGGCCAACGCCAGCGCAAGCTCACCTGTAAGTTGCGGTTGCAGCCACAGCAGGGAATCAATCTGCACGGCTGCGGCCCCGGCGGTCAAAAAAGCCTGCGCATCCGCCAGCGAGTGGATGCCCCCCCCTGCCACCAGCGGCACGTCAACCAACTCGCTAATGACCCGGACCCTATGCAACGCCAAGCTGTGTAGGGCGGGACCATACAAATAACCATCAACCATTTCTCCCCTGCTCGACCCTGTAGCCGTTCCCCAGGGCGGTGAGCCGATGACCAGTGCGTCCGCCCCGCCTCTGGCTACCGCAACGCTCAACTCGACGGCAGTCTCCAGCGGCAGTTTGACCAGCAAGGGCAGCATGCATCCCTCGCGCAGCGCCCGCAGCCAATGTTCAATATCACGAAGTGTGGTCTGGGGCGGCAATCCTAACTCGATGGCGGCGATAGCTTCCGTACTATCCAGGGCACGAGCCGTACGAAATAAATCATCTGGTTCTTCCGCCGGAAGATGGGCAATCACCGGCACATCCAGGCCGCGCCAGATTCTGCTATACTCGCGAATGATTTTTTTCACGCCCGGATTCTGACTGCCCGTATCTAAAACAAAGCCGGCGGTCGTTTCCTGCAAGCGAGGCTGCGGCGATCCCCGCCGGGGACGCAAAGTGATGGGATTGGTCACCAACGCGCCAAAAACCGACAACTCAATCAAAGGATGGTAGGCAGAACCATAGCCATTAAAGCCAGCCGCGATCATCACCGGATTAGAAAGAGTCAGGCCAAGTTTGTGGTTAGGGGCCAGTTCAATCATGGTCAGCAAATTCCAGCAAGGTTAGATCAAACACCGGGCCGTCTACACAGGCCAATCTCAAGCCGGTTTTGGTTTCAACGGCACAACTGTGACAGGCGCCAACCCCACAAGCCAGGGGATAAGGCAGACACAAGCCGTATAAATAATTGGCCTCAGCGCGGAACCGAACCTGGGCGGCGTGCGCCTGTAAGGCCCGGTACAAACCTGTTGAGCCGACCGCAGCCACGGCATCGGCCCAACTCAGTAAATTGGGCAGCAAATCGGTCACCAAGCCGCGATGGCCAAGTGAACCGTCCAGGGTAGCAGCCTGATATTCAACCACCGGCGGTAGGGCCGATACGGGATACAGGGCCGAAGCCCGGCTGCCACCTAACGCCAGCGTCACCGCAACACCGGCCTCAACCGCCCGGCTCAACTGGCCCAACAACGGATCAATGGCCCGGGAATCGCTCACCAATAGCAGGTTGCGAATGGAGTCAGGCAGGGGGAATCCGGTTCCCAGAGGGCCGATGACATCCAGCCTGTCGCCCGGCGTGCGGGTCAACAACCAGGCCAGACCGGGGTCGGGATTGGGGTGGAGCAGGAGGGTCAAGTGCTCGTCATCAATTGGGGCCGGAAAGATAGGGCGGCGCAGGTAGCAGGTAAAACGGTCGGCACAACTGAGGAATAAGAATTGACCCGGCGACAGCCGGGGAGATAAATCAGGCGCAGCGATGGTCAGTCGCCACCAGGCCGGAGCAATGGTTTCTTTTTTTACGACTGTAACCTGGGTGTGAATCACTCCTGCAATTCCACTTCCAGGCCGCCGGTAAGTATGGCCAGCACATTGTATCCCCAACCCAACAGCAAAATGGTTGTCCCTACCAGCAAGCCACCGCCAATAACGCCGATCAAGATTATCAACAAAACCAGCCCAAAGCGTTGATCATCCAAACGCGTCAAAAACGCCAGAATAGCTTCTAAACCCAACAATTTGATAAAATCAAGTTCGACCGGAGCAATCCCGCCCAACAGTTCAAGAACCGTGGTCTGCCATTTTTCCAAAAAAGTCCTCAAGACCAGGACAATTTGAACGCTGGCCACGGCGCAGATTAGACCCGGCGCAACCATGGCCAGCCCGCCCAACAAACAGCCAAATTTAGCCAATGGCATCAGGTTGATTTTACGAACTTTATAACGATGGGGTGGTATCAAACTCATCTCGATTCATCTCCTTCGGGCCAAGTACAGAATGAATGACCGATGATGCTTAATTCACCAGCAAAATGTTTTTTAGCTCAAAAACGGTACCATCTCCGGCAACTCGGATAAACTCTCTGCCACTGCCGTCGGTTGGATGTGACGGTGATGGATGTTGGCGGGATTTTCATCCATGGTCACCAGAATACTCTGCATCCCGGCATTTTGCGCGCCCAGAATGTCGGCCTCGAGAGTGTCACCAACCACCACAATTTCTTCAGCCGGAAGACCCCAACGCCGGGCGATCAAGTCAAACGCTTCTGGTTTAGGTTTGCGCCAGTCCCACCCCGCCGAACTAAAAGTCGGCGATAACCAGGGACGCAACCCATTTTGATTGACCAATCGCTGAATCAGAGGATC
Source organism: Anaerolineae bacterium (assembly GCA_016926805.1). GTDB lineage: Bacteria > Chloroflexota > Anaerolineae > 4572-78 > J111 > JAFGNV01. The sequence continues at coordinate 23,551 of JAFGNV010000100.1, read as the reverse complement.
GTCCGACGCATTGGAATAAAGCCCCAGACGATAACCCTGATCCTTGAACAATTTGAGGGTAGCCACGGCATCGGGGTAAGGTTGCCAGGCAGCTTCTTCAGGCCCAAAATAAACCTTGATGGCGCCCTCAACCAACGCTTCAGCCTGGGGTGGTGCGCCGATCTTCTGCAGAGCCTTTCGCAAAGATTGCTGGGCCACAATCTGGGTTTGAGTTTGATGGCCTCGCTCATAATCGGCCATCCGTTCAGCCAAAAAAGCCTCAACAAAAGCGGCTTCGTCAAGTCGGACGTGCTTTTTCTTGAGATACCAGGCCGTCATTGCTTCCACGCCTTCCTGGTTAACCGACTCCCAATCACGAGTAAAGTGAATTAACGTACTGCCCAGGTCAAAAATGATTCCTCTCGTCAATGGCTGCTATCTCTCCCGATAAAATTCGACCTGTGCAATAGGTCGAAGATTTGCCCGAAGGGCCGGGGGGTTGTGGGGGGTGTTCCCCCCATTATCCCCCTTCCCTGTGCGGCTATTGTACAGGTTGATAAAATTTAATGAGGATTTGTTCAATAAGGCAAAATTATAACACAAAACTGGAAAACGCTAAATACTCAATTTTGCCGTTTGGTTGAAGTGACGGTAAGATGCTGGCATAATGTTCAATGAACAACGAGACGATGAACCAGATGGAGGGGTAAATGCCTGATTTGCGACAAAAACTGGCCGAACCGGGGATTATCCTTATGGATGGAGCAACCGGCACCCAACTGCAAAAGATGGGGTTGCCGGTTGGACAACCTGCGGAGTTGTGGAATCTGCAAAATCCCGAAGCAATCAAAAAACATTACCAGGCTTACCGTGACGCCGGGTCTGACGCCATTTTGACCAACACCTTTGGGGGTAACCGCCCCGCGCTCGAGAAACACGGCAGCGGCGATCAGATTCACGAAATTAACGTCGCTGCGGCCAGATTGGCCCGCGAGGTAGCCGGGGATAACGTGCTGGTGTTAGGCTCGATGGGGCCGACGGGGCTGTTAATGGCGCCAATGAGACCGCTGACCTACGACAATGCGGTAGCCTACTTTGCCGAGCAAGCCGCAGCCCTGGCCGAGGGCGGCGTGGATGGCATCCACATCGAAACGATGAGCGACCTGAATGAAGCCAAAGCCGCCGTTGAGGGAGCGCAGCAGGCTACAGATTTGCCCATCACTATCACCATGAGTTTTGACACGCACGGCCGCACCATGATGGGCGTCCGTCCGGAGGAGGCGGTTAAAACCTTATGGGCCGAAGACGTGCTGGCCGTGGGCGTTAATTGCGGCCGGACTCTGGAGGAAAATCTACAGGCTGTCGCCGCCATGCGGGCTGCCATGCCGGAAGCGGTCCTGATTGCCAAACCCAACGCCGGCCTGCCCCGGCTGGAAGCGGGGACTGAAATTGTGTACGACGTGACTCCGGAAATTATGGTCGAATACGCCCGGAAATTTGCCGCGCAACAGGTCAAAATGTTGGGTGGCTGTTGCGGCAGCACTCCCGCCCATATTGCAGCCATAAAAGCAGCTTTGGAAGCGGCCTGAAAAGACGGGGCCGGTTACAGAAAAGGTAGTGTTTCGCGACGTAAATAAGCCTACAGTCAGGGATTGCCGATTACAACGCAAACGCCTTTTATGTCGCTCATCTGCCGCGAAACACTTTGGTAGTTGGGCGTTGAAACTTGGTATTACTATGGGGGTAGTTACGCCCAATTGCAGTAGTATTGTTTAAAAGTACTTGACAAATGCCATTAGATATGATATAGTGTAAAATATACACTAAGGCTCAACGCCGCTCGCTCATCAACGTGAACGGTAATTTTTTCCATTAATTTAGTGTAAAATTTACACTATATAATTGGAGGTCTCCCCCCATGAAATGGCATCAACCAACATCAGCCGACCAACAGGCCTATCCACCCCGGCAAATCTTTAAGGCTGGTCTACGGCATCATCATCTTGCCAACACCGCCTACCCCATCAATCATAATTGGACGATGAAGGACTATCGTGTTTCCCGCGCCGATTACAAAACCGTCACCGCCCGGGCGTGGCAGGATATTGCGGAGATGGGTCTGTATGTCCACATCCCCTTCTGCCAGGCTCGCTGCAATTTCTGCGAGTACACCGTCATCGACCCCGCGGAGAATGAAAGATGGGAAGATATTTATTTTGACCTGTTGTTGCAGGAGTTCGAACAATATAGTCAATCATTAACTATACGAAAGAAAACCCTGATCGGTTTCGATATTGGCGGCGGTACCCCTGCCCTGGCCAAAGTGGAAAACATCGCCCGCGTGGTTGAAGCAGCCAGAACATACTTTCAGTGGCAACCAGGAATGGAAATCAGCCTTGAAACCACTCCCCTGATTGCGATCCGGCAACCAGAGAAAATTGCCGCCCTCTACCGGCTGGGCATCGAGCGCATCAGTATGGGGGTGCAAATCACCCAGTTGAGCCTGGCCCAACGGCTGGGACGGCAGTACAAAGGATTTGACAGTCTATTGGAAGCCGTTCGCAACATCCGCGCCGCCGGATTCAAAAAATTCAATATCGACCTGATGTACGGCTTTGCCGGGCAATCGGTGGCCGACTGGCGCGACAGTCTGGCCAAAAGCCTGGAACTCGAACCAGACTACATCACTCTTTACCAGATGCGTTACAAGGGCACGCGTTTGCAGAGCCAGGCAGCTCAGGTGTCCAAAGAAACTATCGCCACCATGTATCACGCAGCCTGGAAACTCTTGAATCAGGCCGGTTATCAGGCGCCGCCGGGAAAAAACACCTTCAGCCGCCTCCCCGGCGACGTGGGCACCAGCAATTATCTCACCAACCGCGTCATCAAGGGCACACCCTACCTGGGCCTGGGCCTGGGCGCGCAGTCGTACTCCCACCAGACCCTGGCTTACAACCAAGGGGCCGCAGCCAAACAAATCGCGCCCTATCAAAAAGCTCTGGCCGCCGGTCAACTGCCGCTGCAAGACCTGTACCACCTGCCTCGCGTGGTCAGCATGGCCAAGATGATTGCGGTATCGTTCTACTTTGGCGAAATCAACCGGACGTATTTTGAGCAGAAGTTTGGGGTGACCCTGGAAGCGCAGTATCCGGTCGCAATTGATTTTGTTTTGTCGGAAGGGTTGATGGAATATCGTGGCGACTGCCTGAGTTTGACCCCCCAAGGAGTTAGCTATTACAACGGCGTGATCGCCCTGTTTTACGCCCCGGCAGTGCAGCAACATCTGCTGGAACGCCCGGTTGGTTTCGGCAAGTGGAAACCAGCGCAAACCCAACAGGCACAACCGCGAGACGTTGGGCCGGGGTTGAAAATAGCTGCGTAGTAGGGACCAACAATACAACGGGGAATTTTCTCCTTGCCGAGAGTCTTGTATCATTCTGCGTGTTTGGCCGACTCATTCGGTGGCGGCCAACCCCAAAAGGTAATCGATGCCCAAACCGTTCGATTTTGCCAACATCCTCTTTGCCGGACCGTGTAATTTGCGCTGTCCCTACTGCATTGGCCGCCAGCTCAACCCGGCCTTGAACCGAAACAACCTCAATCTATTTCCACTGCAAAATATAGACAAGTTTGTCGAGTTATTGAAACAGCATCAAATCAGCCAGATCGTCTTCACCGGCACCACCACCGACCCCCAATTATATCGCCACGAGGCCCGGCTGCTGGACTGGCTGAGAGACCGGCTGCCACCGGTAGAAACCGAAAGTGGATTAAGAGAAGTACAATTCTCGCTGCACACCAACGGTCAACTGGCCTTATCCAAAATGGACGTATTCAACCAGTACAACCGGGTGAGCCTCTCTTTTCCCTCCTTCAATCCCGGCACTTACCGCAAAATGACCGGCTCCGGCCACATGCCTGATCTGGCCGAAATTGTGCGGCAGGCGCAGATTCCGGTCAAAGTGTCGTGCGTGGTCAACCAACACAACGCGGCTGAAATAGACGAATTTCTGGCTCGCTGCCGGGCCATCGGTCTCAGACGGATCGTCATCCGCCAGCTTTACGGCGATCCCCATCCATGGAACCTTTTAATCCACCTGCCGCAAGTGGCAACCTACCACCGCAATCCGGTTTATGATTATCACGGCATGGAAGTCACCTATTGGAACTTTCATCAAACCGGCAGCAAATCCCTCAACCTTTTTAGCGATGGCACTATCAGCCCCCACTATTTGCTCACTCAAGCCCGTGTGAACGTTTAACGTCCGCCCCAATCTGTGTTATAATAAACTTTGTCAAGTCCCACCTCATCAAAGGATACAAGCATGCGTCAGAGTAAAACTCTCTTTTTTGCCATTATCGGCCTGGCTATCTTGGCGGTGATCGGGATACTGCTGGCTCGACCCTTTCTGGCCGAGCCGCTGAATCTCCCCACCGAGGCCAAAGAAATTACCATTCGCGTTGTTGTGGCTCCCTCCATCAAACCCTGGGCGGAACAAGCGGCCCTGGAATTCAACCAGGCCCATCCCAAAACCCAGGTCGAATTGATTACGGCCGACAATCTTATCCCCAAGGCGCAATTTACCGCCAACCCCCAGGTTGAACCGCCCGCCGTCTGGCTGGCCGAGGCCACGTTTGTGGTTGACATGGATAGCGACATGCAATTTGCCAACCGTCAATCCGTGGCCAGCACCGCCCTGGCCTGGGGCGCGTTCAACAACAAACAGGCGGAGTTTAGCCAAAAATACGGCGGCCTGAACTGGGAGGCGCTGCACCAGAGCGCCACCGAACCGGACAGCGTGCTCAAAGTGGTAATTGCCTCGCCGCACAACACCGCCGCCGGATTGGGCGCCCTGGCCTCGGCTGCCGCGGCCCATCTGAACCAGCAGACCCTTACCGGCGCCGAGGTGAACCGGGCCGAAGCCTGGCTCAGCGAGACTTTCCAAGAAAGCGCCCGTGCCAGCCTGAATCTCGGCCCCAGGCCCGCCGAAGCCTTTGCTACCCGGGGCGCGTCCATTGGCGATGTGGGGATGCTGGCCCAGGTTTCGTGGCGCAGCGCGGGGCTGCAGAACCGACCTGATTTCACCATCACCCCGGCCCAACCCACGGTGGTTTTGGATTATCCTTTTGCCATCTGGACCGGCAGCCGGGCGACGCCCGAAGCCCAACAGGCCGCTGCGGACTTCCGTGATTTTCTGCTGACCGAGGCCCAACAAAACACGCTGGTCAACTTTTATCTGGACCAGGCCGGTGCGGCTGACCCCAACGCCGTCCAGGTTGACGGGCAGGCCGCCCTGGCTCTGTTCCGCTGGGCCGAACGAGAGTTGAGATGAGTGGTTTTCACGCCAGACAAGATACGTGGTTTGTTGCGCCTTGCATCTGGCGTATTTTGTACTGTGGAAGTTTCGACGTAACTACTTAGACTGTCATTGCGAGGGCTCCAGACCCTAAAGGTCTCAGAGACCTTTAGGGTCTTCAACCCCTACAATGACCCTGGTTGTGTCATTAGTAGCGTAGCCGTAAGCGAAGCAACGCAATCCCCAACTCGCAATTCGGAGATTGCTTCGTCGCAAAAAACGCCCCTCGCAATGACAGAAAGGCTGATGTAGTTACGTCTCGACAATTATTGCCAACTTTAAGGAGGATAGACAATGTCTAAAAAATTATTAATTGGCTTATTTCCCCTGCTGCTGGCCCTGGCCTGTAACTTTGGCGGCGACGGCGGCCAGGGACTCTCGCTGACTGGCAACGAGGAGCAGCAACCGCCGGAAAACGCCGTAGAAATCTCCATCATCTACGCCCCGGAAGAAGAACTTTACATGGTCGACGCCATTCAGCAGTTCAACCAGGCTTACATTGACGGCAAAAACCCCCTCACCGGCCAGCCATTGACCCAGGGCGAGCGCCCCATTTTTGTGACCGGCGAACCCGGCTCGTCGGGCCAGGTGGCCCAGGGCATCATCAATGCCATCATTGCGCCCAACAACGTCAACGTGGCCCAGCCGACCATTTTTTCGCCGTCGGTGAGCCACTGGCTGGCCCTGGTCAACTTCCAGACGGGCCGCCAGATTTTTGACCTGGCCGACAGCCCGCCTACCGCCCTGGCCCCGGTAGTGATGGCCATCTGGGAAAGTCGACTCAAAGCCATCCAGGAGAAAAGTGGCACCGATGAGGTTGGCTGGGAGGAGTTGCTGGCCGTGCTCAACTCGCCCAACGGTTGGGCCGACTACAACATCCCCGGCGACCGCACTACCGTTTACTACGGTCACACCGACCCCTTCATCAGTTCCACCGCCCTGTCCACCCTGATTGCCGAGTTTTACGCCAGCGCCCGGGCCAATAGCGACAATCCCGACTTCCGCCGCCTGACCCTGGAGCAGGTCAACGATCCCCAGGTGCAACAGGGCGTGCGCGACATCGAGGAGTTGATTCGCCACTACTCCTCGCGTACCACCGAATTCAAAGAATACATTGCCCAGGGACCGGATTACCTGGACTTTGTGGCCCTGGAAGAAAACGACCTGATTTACATCAACCAGGGCAAAACCGCCTACAAACCGCCGGAGAAACTGGTGGCCCTTTACCCCAAAGAAGGCACCTTCTGGCACGAACACCCCTTTGCCATTCCCCAGGCCGATTGGGTGACGGACGAGCAGCGCGAAGCGGCCAAAGTTTTCACCGAGTTCATCCGCAGCGAGTCGATTCAGCAAAAGGTGATGGAAAACGGCTTCCGGCCGGTCAACCCCGCCGTCACCGTGGGCTATCCCATTGTGCCGGAACTGGGCGTTGATCCCAACAAACCCACGGCCATTCTGGAAGTGCCGGACCCCGAAGTGGTGGCCGCAGTGCAATCGAGCTGGCAGTTTGTCAAAAAACAGGCCGACGTGCTGCTGGTGATTGACACCTCCGGCTCGATGGAGGGCGACAAGATCAACCAGGCCAAAGAGGCGGCCAAAGTTTTTGTCAACCTGATGCCGGCCCAAAACCAGGTGGGCCTGGTGGAGTTTGACAGCGCGGTGAACCTGCTGGTGCCGCTGGCCTCCGCCGAGGGCAACCGGGGCAACATTCTGGGCCAGATCGATGGGCTGTTTGCCCAGGGCGACACCTCGCTTTACGACGCCATCAAACAATCCATTGAATTTTTGCGCAGTTCCCGTAGCGACCAGGACGACCGGATTCAGGCCGTGATTGTGCTCAGCGACGGGCAAGACACGAGCAGTACTATTTCCCTGCAAGAGGCGGTGGCCGCCATTACCGCCGGGCGGGAGGACCGCAACCCGGTCATTGTCATTCCCGTGGCCTACGGCGGCGACGCCGACATCAACGCCCTCAACTCCATTGCCCGGGCCAGCGCCACCCGGGTGCAATCCGGCAATCCCGAAGACATTCAGAAGTTGTTGGAGCTGATTAGTAGTTATTTCTAAAAAAGTATAATTGCCTTCCTCGCGCCCAAACTGAGTTTGGGCGCGAGCCAAGAAGTAGAACTTACGCAATATGTCATTTTGAGCGACCAGCGGGAGCGAAAAATCCCTAAAACGTGGTCTGGTCAGCATATCTCTGAGGGATTTCTCGGCCTTCGGCCTCGAATGACATGTCTTGGGAAACTATCGAACTGAGGTTTCTGAAAAATAGGAGCGGAGGGAGAACTCATCATGAAACCCAACATCACCCGCTTGGCCCGGTGTGGGGGGAGCATAATCCTGGCCGTGGCTTTGCTGGCCCTGGCCCTCAGCATGGTTCAGGGGGCGGGCAGCCTGACCCGGACTACTATCGGGGGCGGTAGATTCCCGAAGCTGAATGCTGACGGCACAAAAATCATCTTCGATAGCGGCTCAGATTTTTTGGGAGAAGGCATCACTGGTTCTCATGTTTGGTTATATGATACTAACACCATGACCTTAACTCGTATCACGACTGGCGGTATAGGCCTGGGTTACGGCCTAAGTGCCGACGGACAGACGATTGCGATGTCTGATTGCGAGATTTGGTTATACGACACAACAACCATACAAGGTACCCATATCACCACCGCTTCGGCCGGCAACCGATGTAGTTATGCTCCTTCGATAAATGCTGACGGTACCAGGATTGCTTTTGTCAGCGACTCTGATTTCTTAGGTCAGAATATCCCCGAAGAGCAATATGAAATCTGGTTATATGACACCGCTACGATGACCGTTACCCGGATTACCACCGCTTCAGACAGCAACCGTGATAGTGGTCCCCACTACGACCTATTTGACCTCAGCCTGAACGGCGACGGCACGAAGATTGCGTTTGCCAGCGACTCCGACTTTTTGGGCCAAAACATTCCCGATGATCAAGTTGAAATCTGGCTTTACGACACCGCCACCATGACCGTCACCCGGATTACCACCGCTTCAGCCAGCGGCCGGGACAGCTTTTTCCCCACCCTCGGCTTCAGCGGCGCCAAAATCGCCTTCCTCAGCTACTCTGATTTCTTGGGTCAGGGCATCCCGGAGGAACAATCTGAACTCTGGCTCTATGATACCGCTACCATGACGTACACCCGGGTGACGACAACGCCAATCGGTGAACAGGGCAGCTACCATCCCAGTCTGAGCGCCGACGAAACCAAACTGGCTTTTATGAGTGCCACCGACTTTTTGGATCAGGACGAACTTCCTCTAGGTTGGACCGAAATCTGGGTCTATGACATCGAAACAAAGACGATGACGCGTATCACCGTATCTGAGGGCAGCGAGGGTATTCGTGACAGCGAAGCGCCCAGCATCAACGCCGACGGCAGCATGATTGTCTTCAGCAGCGACGCCGATTTTCTGGAGCAGGGCATCCCGGAGAACCAATACGAGGTCTGGTTGTACCATTCTCTCATAGACCTCGCCTTAACTAAAAGTGTTATCCCCGCTAATCCTGTTGCTCCCGGTACACCCATTACCTATACAATTGCTTTTTCTAATACAGGTGATAGTATTGCTACAGATGTGTCAATAATGGATATTGTGCCCATTACGCTTACAAGTATTAATGTTACCCATCAAGGGGCTACAATTACAGATACGGGCCTTAGACCTGGCTTTAGCTGGAATGTTGAAGATTTAGCTCCCAATCAAGGGGGTATTATCACTATCACCGGCTGCATCAGTACAAGTTTGACTGCGAATACTATATTTACCAATACTGCCACCATCACCAGTTCAACCGCTGAGTCAGATGTAAGTAATAATCAAGCTCAAGTAAGAATAGAAGTCGAGTTGCTTCCTGTCCTGTCTATTAGCGATACAAATACAATAGAGGGCAATAATGGACAAACCAAAGCCGTTTTTGATGTAACACTGTCATTAGCCAGCACCCAAACTTTGACTGTGAGTTATACTACTGCTGATGGCGTTGCTACTATCGCCGATAACGATTACATTCCCGCCAGTGGAGTAATCAGTTTTGCCCCTGGTAGTTCCAGAGAAACGATTACCGTTACTGTTAATGGGGATACCAAAATTGAATCCGATGAAGCCTTCTATGTAAATCTAACTGGCATAGGTGGCAACACCTTAGCAGATAAACAGAGTCTATCAGCTAATGCCACCATCGTTGATGGACAAGGCTTAGGGATTATAATCAATGATGATATTTCAACATCGCCTGTTCCACCCGCCAACGATCATAACGATGACAATAATAAGGAAAGTACAACATCATCAGGCCCGATAGCCACATTTATTCCCCTACCAGTTTCACATCTACCAGAAACCGGCTTATATGACTCGCCGAATATGTCATTTTGGGTTATCGTTGCTGCACTTTGGTTAGGGACTTTGACTATTTGGAGAATTCGCAATCATTTTCGAAAGTAAACAAGACCCAAACGCAACTAACCGGCACAAAAAAAGTGAGGGCAACTATCCCCTCACTTTTTTGATTCCTGGGCATTTTGACGCTTTCACCATCCCTTCTGTCGCCGGCCGACTTCCCGCTCCATCTGGCGGCGGTCGGTGCGCTCGCGGAGGGAGTCGCGTTTGTCGTACATCTTTTTGCCGCGGGCCAGGCCCAGTTCCACTTTGGCCCGGCTGTTTTTGAGATAAATTTGCAGCGGCACCAGGGTCAGGCCTTTTTCCTGCAACTTGCCGGTCAGCCGGTTGATCTCGCGGCGGTGCATCAGCAGTTTGCGGTCGCGGCGCGGTTCGTGGTTTTGCTGGCTGGCCTGTTTGTAGGGCGCAATGTGGGCGTTGACCAGCCACAATTCGCCGTCGCGGAGGGCGGCGTAACTATCGCGCAAATTCACCTGGCCGGCGCGCACGGATTTGATCTCGCTGCCGGTTAACACCATGCCCGCCTCAAAGGTGTCTTCAATCAGATAATCGTGGCGGGCCTTGCGATTGGTGGCAATGACTTTGACGGGGCTGCTCATAGGGGTTAGGGATTCACCTGTTCATTCAGAAATTCAACGGCCTTGGCCAATTGCGGGTCAAGCTCCTGCTCAACATCTTCAAAGGTCATTTCCACCTCAATATCGGGCGCAATGCCTTCGCCGTGAATCTGCCGCCCGGAGGGGGTCAGCCACTCGGCCACGGTCACCCGCAACTCCGAGCCATCCTGCAAGGTGTGCGGCCATTGCACCGAACCTTTGCCAAAGGTCTGCGTGCCGATCACGGTGCCGCGACCGTAATCCTGGATGGCCCCGGCCACAATCTCGCTGGCGCTGGCGCTGCCGGCGTTGGTCAACACCACCAGAGGAACCTCAAGCGTCGCGTGTCGCCTGCCGGCGGCCTCAAACCGCCGCTCTTCTCCGCCTTTGAGTTTTTCAATCACCACCACGCCCTCCTTAACGAAAAGGGCGCTGACATCGACCGCTTCGGCCAGCAGGCCGCCGGGATTGCTACGCAGGTCAAAAATAATGGCGGTTGCCCCCCGGCCCAATAAATCTTCCAGCGCCCCGGCAACCTTTTCCGACGCGCCGCCGCTGAATTGGGCCAGCCGGATATAGCCGATGCGGCCGGGCGGGTCCAATAGTTCTGACTCGACGACCTCGATTTCGATCTCGGCCCGCACAAGCGGCACGTCAAACGGTTCTATTTCCCCTTCGCGGAAAACCGTCAGCACCACGGTTGACCCGGCCGGGCCGCGAATGAGAAGTACGCCTTCGTACAGGCTCAGGTTTTCAATGGATTGGCCGTCGACTTCCAGAATGATGTCGCCGGGACGGAGGCCCGCTTTGAGCGCCGGGCTGCCGGGCATGGGGTCCACAATAATCAAACGGCCAAACTCGTCCAGGCGAATGGTGGCCCCAATGCCTTCAAAACTACCGCTGATGTCTTCACTGAAGACAGCGGCCCGGACGGGGTCAATGAAGCCGGTGTGCGGGTCGCCAAAAGAAGCCACCATTCCCCGGATGGCGCCATATACCCGCTCGTTATCCGGTGGAATTTGGCCGTAGAAACTTTCGTTCAAAAAGAACCACGCTTCCCAGAACGTATCAAACCCGGCGGGAGCCTCACCGGACGGCGGTTTGGCCGGCCCGTTCAGGCCCGCGCCTGTCGAAAAGGGCAGGGGTGGGGCGGATGAGGCAGCCATCGCCGGGCCAATAAATTGAGCATAAAATACTATTCCCGCCCCAAATGAGCCGACGACCACAACCCCGGCCAATAAAAGCGCAATCAGAATTTTAACAAATCTTTTCATGATCAAAACTGCTTCCAAAATTATTTAAGGTGACAGTCACTTGAAGGGCCATTTAGCCGGTAAAAGTGACTGTCACCTATTTCCGATCAGGTTACTCGGCGCTCCCAACAACCTGCTGGCCGTTTGATAAGAATTCAATCGCTCGCTCTAACTGGGGATCGCGTCCATTGGCGCGGTCTTCCTCGGCAAATAGCACTTCAATATCAGGCAGCAGGCCGGTGCCATCAATGGCATGGTCATCGGGGGTGAACCACTTGGCGACGGTCACGTGCAGCCGGGAGTCGTCCGACAGCTCGTAAATCAACTGGACGCTGCCCTTACCAAAGGTTTTTTCACCAATCAGGGTGGCACGGTCGTAATCTTGCAGGGCGCCAGCCACAATTTCGCTGGCGCTGGCCGTGCCGCCGTTGACCAGCACCACCAGGGGCTGATCCAGGGCGTTGCCGCCGCCGCGGACGTTGTAGAGCCGCTCGCCTTCGTTTTTACGGTCTTCCCGCAGCACCACGCCCTCGCGCAAGAACTGGCTGGCCACGTCCACTGCTGCTTCGAGCAGACCGCCGCCGTTGTTCCGTAAATCCAAAATATAAGTTTCGGCTCCCTGGTGGGTGAGTTCCTCAAAGGCCTGGCTCAACTCGCTATTGCTGCGCTCGGTGAAGCCGGTCAGTTGGATGTAGCCAACGGTGGGGGCTTCTTCCAAAATACGCCAGTAGGCGCTGGGCGTCTCAATGATGGCCCGAACCACCGGGATGTCGATGGGTTCCTCGACTCCCGCCCGTTCAATGGTGAGGACTACTTCGGTGCCCACTTCGCCCCGAATCAAGGAGACCACGTTATCCAGGGTCATTTCCGGGATGAGAGGAGTTCCGTCCACGGCAAGGAGAACATCGTCTTTTTGCACGCCGGCCAACTCGGCGGGTTGATCGCGCATGGGGTCCAGGAGAACCCGGCCGGCCTCGTCCTGCCGGACAAAGGCGCCGATCCCGCCAAATTGACCTTCCAGTTGGGCCTTCTCTTTGGCCGCCGGTTCCGGCTCGATGAACAGGGTGTAAGGATCGTTCAGGGTGGCCAGCGCCCCCTTGATGGCCCCGTAGGTCGAAACGGGTTCCTGGGGAACTTCGCCGTAAAATTGACTCTCAACGTGATGCCAGACTTCCCAAAAAATAGAAAATCCGTCGGCCTGTTCCTCCGTGGGTTGGTTGTTAATAATTTGATCGTGCAAAACGTATCCGGTGCCGGCGCCAGCCGCAAAGATAACCAGCGCCACCACCGATGTAATCATGATTTTAGTGATGGTCTGCATATCCAGCCTCAGTTCAGGTTTGAGATAGAAATTGTAGCACGGATACAGAGGGGGAGCAAACAACTCTTTTTTTACATCTCTTCGCGGTAACTCATCCCGTGTCTCTTACGCGCTTTGAGTACAGCCCGGCGTAGAATCTCGTGCACTTCTTCGGGATTGGACACGTTGTTGAGCACCATTTCAGGTTGGCTGGGATCGTGACTGCGAACGTAAATATCGCCGATGTTGAAGGCCCGTTCGGTCAAGCTTTGCTTGTGGTCAATATCCTGAATCCGCACCAATTCAATATCCTCTCGCTCTTTGCCCAACAGCCCTTCTGATACGCGGATGCGCTCGCTGGTGATTTGATAGTAAACCCGCAACGACAAAAAGGGACGCCCTTCCCATAAAATCATTTCAGCCTCATCGTCGTCATCACTAACCGACGCCTTAGAGACCGAAGCCGGTTTTCCGGAAGATGAACTTAAAATATCGTCTACCTCTCGTAAAACCGCTTCGGTCATCACATTGACCAGCTTGTCCATTTCTGCCTGGGGCAACCCAGAAACATCCACGCCGCTCTGGGCGACAGCCTGCCAGAGCACTGCCTTCACTTTGGCTTTTGTTTCAATTACCGACATGGTGATTCTCCTTGTTTATAACCATCTGTTGATTAATAAGGGTAATAACCGGCTGCGGCATATAATAGCCGTATTCTGACTTTAACTGAAGATAGAAACCCTGTCAAAATAAGCCGGCTAAAAAATGAGACCGGCCTTCTCTATTTCTCACCTGACCGGTTACCGGACAGGACTGATCAATTCTTAAAAATAGCGGCTCAAAGGCGAGGGTTTTTTAGACAGGATTAACAGGATTTACAAGATTTTTTGTTTGTTTTATCCTGTTAATCTTGTTAATCCTGTCTGTTTTTCCCCTGTCTCAAGTAGAACTGAACAGCCCTGGGTTACCGGATTATTTACTACCTGGCCATTTTGACAATTACTGCCTGGTCCGCCCATGGCACCCCATCCGGCCCAAAGGCAACTAACCGCTGGCCGGTAATCGGATTATAAAGGCCAATGGCAAGGTGGTCAACCTGGGAAAAATCCTCGGGGGGTAGAGCATGGACATCTTGAATGACCTCACCGGGTTGCCACCGGGTGGTAGGATAATGCCCCCCCACCGGCGGACCGTCGGCCTGACTGCGGACAAAACCGTCGGCGGCGCGAAGGTGGATGAAAACGGTATAATCGGCGGAAAGCGGGGCGGTGGCTTGCCAGTAGAGCAGAAGGCGAGGGGCGAGGGACGAATTGTGAATTGTGAATTGTGAATTGTGAATTGCATAAGATGCAGTGGTCGACGGCAAATCTACTGTGGCGGCAAGCAGGCGAAGTGAGCGGTTGGGGCCAAAGGTGGCCAGAGGCGGACCGCTGAAACGTTGAGCAGTATCGGGCAAGATTTGATAAAGATAGTCGCCCGCAAACTCACCCACGGGATAGAGAGCGGGATAACGTTCGGCGCGCCAGCGGTCGGTAGTTTCCCATTGGACGCGGTCAAGGGGAGCTTCGCCGGGGTGAACCAGAAGATATAACTCTGAATTGGGGACAAGAGTTTGCAGAGTCTCTATAGACGCGTCATCCGGGAAGTTATTCAAAGCCTGGGCCAATTGCGATTGGCGGGGCGGGGTATAGCCGGAGTAACCGTTGACCAGCCGCCACCAGCCCAGGGTGCTGGCGTAGAGACGCTTGACTTCGGGATATTCCTGGGCCGGGGCACTGTGCAGGGGCAATTCAATCAGGGCGAAATGATCGGGTTGTTCGGCCAACCGGTGGTAAACGGGGCTGAGCGTAGTTCGATTCTCTACCGGAGCGAGAGGCAAAGGGATGGAGAGGGATTCGGCTACCATCAGGAGACTACAAATTAGAAGTAAAGACTTAGAAATTGAGAAGCGTAATTTGCGATTTGCAATTTGCGATTCGAAACCGGCATAACCAAAAGCGGCCAACCCGGCCAGGGCAAACAACGCCGGAATAATCCAACGCGGGGGAACCCGCACAATGGTACCGGGCGGAAAGAAATTGGCGAGAAAGGCATAAGGCCCGGCAAAAGTAAGCGATACGGCAAGAATCAAAACACCCAGCAAGGCGTAAAATCTGAAACGTGATACCTGGCATCTGTCCCTTGACCTCTGGTGCGCCAAACTTGCAGCCAGAGCCAATGCTGGCGTCACGATGCCTACAAACAACGTATTCTCTTCGGTAAAACCGGGGCGGCTGCGAAAAGGTTCGGTCAGCAGGCCGAAGATGCGGTTGAAGGAAGCCGCAGTAAAAAAATCGAGGGGGGCAGCGGCCATAGAGAGCGCCAGAGAAAGTGGGCGAGCCTCGCGCAATTCAGCCACAAGGGAAAGGTAAGGAACAATGAAAGGTAGGGTTAGCAGCGCCACCAATCCCAGGGCAGCCAGGAGCAGGATGGGACGAGATAGCCGGAAGCGGCGGGCCAGCAGAACAGCCAAAAGATAAATCCCCAAGATCAAGATGGTGTAGACGGCCAGATACCAGGAGGCCAGAATCTGGCACAACAGGAAGAAACCAAACCCAATATAAAGACGCAAGGGAGCAGGGAAGCGAGAGGGTAAGGGGGTAGAGAAGCGTGAAGAGTTTCCTGGCTGACTGGCCGACTGGCCGACTGGTTGACTCGCTGACTCGCCAACTCGTTCACTCGTGATTATCTTGTCGAGAAACAATAGCGCATACGGCAACCACTGAAACGTTAGCAATTGCAGGTGGGCAATGGCGGCAAAGCGATAAGGATGGAAAGCAAAAACAAGTCCGGCGATGAAAGCCGCGCGGCGATGTCCGGTCCAGTGAAGGGCCAGCAGATACATTCCCCACCCCGCCAGGGGGAACGTGGCCAGTAAACTCAAGTTATAGGCCAAAATCGGCTCGCCGAAGCATAATTGCCAGGGAAAAGCAAACAGAGCTGTGCTGAAAAGATGCTCGGAATAGGCCAAGGTGTTGGGCAAGGGATGGAAGATGTTGGCATTGAACAGATTGAGCGGATTGGCCAGCAGGGCGTGACTATCCCAGGCCAGAATCCAGGTATTGAGCAACGGATCGCCGATGTCGTTGGGAACGGCGGTGGTCAGATGAAATACGAGAGGATACGTGAGAAAAAGGCCCAGCAGGGTGTAAACAACCAAGACCGGCAGACTCCGTAACATAGGAGAGGAGCAATGGAGCAGAGAAGCAGAGGAGCTAGAGAACCACCAAGCCGATGCCTGCTGATTCGCTGGCCGACCAAACCGCCGACTCTGTGAGAACGGACAGTTCATGGCGTCACCGGCAGGATAAAACTATCGTTGGGTAAACTGTTGCCAGTTGCAGTGGCAGCAGCCAATCGCTCGCCGGTGGCAGGGTTGTAAATGCCAATGGCAATGGCCTCAAACTGGCCGTCATCTGGCAAAAGCGCAGCCAGCGAGCGCGTATCGGTGATAACCTGGCCGGGTCGCCAGTGGGGCAGGGGGTAGAGTCCGGCGTAGGGCACTCCATCGGCCTGGGCCAGGAGCTTGCCTTCGGCGTCGAGAAGGTGAACAAAGATAACGTAATTTTGGGCCAACGGCTGCGCAGCCTGCCAAATCAACACCAGGTTCCCGTCAGAAAAATCAGTCTGCCAGAGCGTAATGTCCGGGCCAAAGCGAGCCACTGGCGTATCAGGCAGGTCAGGGGTTGACGATTCAACCCAGACCGAACCGAGTCTGAAATTCGTCGCGCCATCGGGCCAAATTTCCAACCGTTCACCGGTGTCACGGCGGTAGACGCCCACGTTGACATCGTAGCGCAGCGGCGGCAGGTCGACTGGAACGTCAAGCGCAAGCCGATTCCGCAAGTACATTGTGGTTGGCCAATTGTGCGTGGGAATATGCTCGGGACTATCTTCGTCAGCCGTGGCCCAACTCCGGCCATCCAGCGTATCGAGATGGAGAAAAACAGAGTAATTGTTATCCAAATCCGGCAACGCCCGCCAATACACCGTCACCAATAGCGTATCGCCGGGCCGGACAACTTCAGGCAAGGCGTCCATACCCACCAGTCGCATCTGGTCGGCAAAATTGACCTGCAAAATCCGATCAGCCGGTTGCGGCCGGTTGGGGTCGGATTGCAGGGTGAATAGCGACGCCAGCGGACGAGAGAAAAGATAGAGCGCGATGAGCAGCACCACGGTTATGGCAAAAAACAGAGGCGAAATTATTTCCGACTTTTGACCCGCCGCTTCGCCAACTTGCCGACTCGTTGATTCGCTTCCCCGTTTTTTAATCGCCAACCCCATCATAACTATCAGCACCAATACAGACCCAATGGTCAACCACCGGCCGGTGGTGCGCAGGGGGGTTGACTCGAGTTGTAGGGTCAAAGTATGTTGACCCGCCGGTACCATCGTTTGCATCAAGCCGGTATTTTCAATGACGGTAAAAGTTTGAGGCTGACCATCCAGATAGAGACGCCAGCCAGGCCAGTA
This sequence comes from Anaerolineae bacterium, assembly GCA_016926805.1. Lineage (GTDB taxonomy): Bacteria > Chloroflexota > Anaerolineae > 4572-78 > J111 > JAFGNV01. Next base: position 6,117 of record JAFGNV010000100.1, on the reverse strand, counting down.
CAGAGTGCGCAGGGTGACCAGAAATTCCTGCGGCGTGTCGATCTGCCAGGCGTCGGCTTCGGCCAGGTGGTCCAGAATTTCAACCCTGGCCCCCTCGGGCAGGGAAGCCGGATCGATTTTTTGGGGTAGACGGCCCGCCGCGTAATCGGGCCAGAGGGTTTCGGGCCGGGGATGTTGTTGGGCATAACGCGGCAAAAACTCGCCGGTACTGGTGGTGCCAATAGCGCCGGAGGTCATCTCATACGCAAAAGCGTCGGTGGGGCTGGGCGTACCCCAGGCAATAAACTGGACAGGGTAGAGATAATAGGCATTGAGGGTAATCGTCGCCACAACGACCAGGAGTAAAATGATTCGAATGGCGCGGGGCGCGAGGTGCGGGATACGTAACGGGTGATAGGTAAATAACCAAAACGCAGCGGCGGACAAAACGCTGGCGCAGAAAATCGCCGGGCCAAGCATGCGCCAGGGAAACTCGGCCAGTTCGAGGAGGGGGATGGTTTCCCACAATCCCTGCGAGTGAGGCAAGGCCAGAAAGGCGTAGAGAGGAAGGAAAATAACAAAAAAGAGACTATGCGCAAAACGAAAAACGGATTGTGAATCAGGTGTTGCGGGTTGTGGATTCACCGGTTGATTCGCTGCCTCGCTGATTCGCTGCCTCGCTGATCTGATGATTCGCCAACTTCCCCTCCTGAGAACGAGAAACCCCAAACCCAAAATGGCTGCCATCGCGCCAATGATCTGTGGCAGGCCCAAACTCAGCGGGAATTCAGGATTGATCGCCGATAGGTCGAGCGGCAAGGGCGGGGAGAGCAGCTCTGATAGGGGAATAAAATTCTCGCGGAAGTCAAAAAAACCCCGGGTGATACCTTCCAGTTTTATTTGGTGACTCTCGCCAAAGGCCGGCAACCAGAAAATCGCGGCCAGACCGAGGCCCAGCAGCCCGGCCACCACAACCCGAATAAACGGCGGAATTCGGAGCTTGATCCACGCCATCAAGCCCGGCAAAAATAGCAGATACACCGCCAACATTGGGGCCAGTAACATCGAGCTAATGTTATGACTCAACAGCAGCCCGGCCAGCGAAACCGCCGCCGCGACCCGATAGCGCGTCCGGCCATCCGTAATGAGGCCGTGAAAAGCCCAGAAAACAAGGGGATAAAACGCCAGCCCCGTAAATTGGCCGTAATTGCCCTGAATGTAGACCTCGCGCAAACGGTAAGGGGCATAAACGTACACCGCCGCTGCCACCAACGCTGGCGCAGGTCCGTAAACACGGCGAATAAACAGAAACATGCCCCCGCTGTAGAGCAAAAAATCCAGAATGATTACGGCCTTCATCGACTCGTCGAGGGGCAGGCCGGAGAGGTGGAAGATTTGGGTCAATTGATACAGGGCTGGCGGCGCATAGCTAAAAATCGGCATGCCGTGTCCCAGCGCCAAATCGGTACCCCAACGAGGGTAGAAATTGCCCTGCTGCCAGGCCTGGTTGAGTTCAACCTGCCGCATCAGGTGGACCGGCCCATCGGCGGTGTTGGGTAGCCCGGCGTGGGTCAGCAAGGGCATTATGGCAAACAGGGGCAACACCAACGCCAGCAGCAAGCCATAATCTAACCTGGATAGAATGTGCAATTGGCGATTTGCGGTTTGGGAGTTCACGTAACTCACTCCATCCATTCTCTTAAACCAGATTAATGTTCAACGGTCACTGTCGTTAATTCTACAAAATCGGCACCTTCATCGGTCGTCAAACGCGCCTTCGATACCGGATGGTACAAGCCCACAATCAGGCGGTACGTTCCAGGGGGAACGTCCGTCAAAGGAATATGACGCGGGTCGATGATGATTTGCTCCGGCAACCAGGTTGAGGTTGGATAAGCCCCCTCCAGCGGTGGACGGTCAAAACCGACAACCAGATTGTGATTCACATCCAGCAATTGGGCAAAAACCGTGTAATCGTTTTGCGGACGCCAATGGCTGCGCCAGGCCAGAGTGAAGTCCAACCGCGCCGGGGTTTGCCCCTCCAATTCAAAGCCGGTCAGACGGATGGCGTCGTCACCCTGGCGGAAGGGAATGTCGAGTTGGCGCGTCCATCGCTCCTGGCGCCAGGAAAGCGGTGACACATTGATAAGAGTCAACTGAGCGGTATCGCCGCTGCCACCGGCCAGAGGCAAGAGGCGATTCTGGTCGTCGGGGTCAATCCAGCCGACGCGCACAGCGTAAGCCAGGGGGGGCGTGTCAGGCGGCACCAGCAGGTCGTGCTCATCGCGCACGTAGCGGGCGGTATCCCAATGAAACGTGGGCAAAACGCTTTCCGTCGTCACGTCGCCCGGGGTGTAGTTGGTGGCGTCGGCGATGGTCGTCAAATCATTTAATCGGTCCAGATGGACAAAAGGCTGTAAATTGGTCTTGATGGGGGCAGTGTCCGTTTCCCAATACAACACTACTTGCAGCCGCCCCCCGGGCAAGACAACGGTTTTGTCCAAATCGTAGCCCGCCAACCGGATGCCGTTGGAAAAGTGAATGTCGGCTTGATGTTGCGCCGGAAGGACCCGATCAGGCGGGGATTGAACGGTGAAGACGGGTCTGAGGCGTGGCTTGAGCCAGAGAGCCGTGACCACGATGAGGCCACATCCTAATAATATCAGCATATTGGAAATAGAGAAGTGGCGGGGCGAAGGGGCAAGGGAGATTCTTCCCTCGCCCTCTTGATTTCCCACTACTCTACGCTTAACGAATATACTTCCCAGAACAAGCCCAAGAATCGTCACGCCGGTCAACAACATTGCCGCCACCCGTCCCGGCGTTTCGCCAAAATGGACGGCCAGCGTATACCGACCGGCAGGGATGTCGATGAGCATCAGGCCCGTATCGACTTCAGGACGGATTTCCACCGGCCGGTCGTCCAACCAGGCTCGCCAGCCGGGGTAATCAAACTGGAAAAAATGCAGGGTGAAGTTGGTTGGAGTATTAAGCCGGTAAATGTGGCTGACGGCATTTTGCTTGAGCAAGGTGGCGGTTGCGCCGTGGGGCAAGCTATCACGGTCCAAGCGTTCGGGGTTTTCGCCGGCTAGGAATGCTCTCACCAGGGGCGACGTTGTGGGCGACTGGCGCACTGTTTGGGGGAGATACTCGCTCACGGTCGTCGTACCCACCGATTGAGAGCGGCGCTCATAATCAATCTGGTCGGCCAGAGTCGGCTGGCCGTAACGGGCAAATGGAATTACCGGATACAGCAGCGGCGCGACGGCAACGAGTTGCCCCACCAGGCAGAGAATGGCCAACGGCCATCGAATTTTGGGTGGCAGCGAAAGCAAGGCCGCCCCGGCCAGAAAAGCCAGACCCAAATTGGCCAGGCCCAGCAAGCGCCAGGGAAATTCGGCCACCTGCAAAATGGCCACGATTTCCCATACCGCCCGCGAAACAGGTAGTGTCAGAAAAATGGCCGTTGCAGCAACTAGGGCAAAGAAAAAAATAGAATAGACTGGAGATATATGATCTGGCAGCCCCCCTCTAACTCTCTCTACAGGGGGGAGAATCAGGCAACTTCCCTCGCCGTGGGGGCGATGGAGGGGGGACTTTCTACCAAACCGGGAATGGCTGTACATTAACCACACTCCCACCATCAACCCCAACCCGGCCAGAATCAGAGACACCACGCCCAGAGTCAGGGGCACATAAGGATTGGCCGCGCGAGCATCCAACGGATAGATCCAGGCAACCAACTCGGTCCAGGAGGGATAGCGGATATAAAAGGGACTCTTTTCCAGGTAGATGTCGGCCTGGGCGCGAGTCAAAACCCGCTCGTTGAAGGCGGGGAGCCAGAAAAAGGCAGAGAGCAATAAACCCAGCGGGATTGCCAGCAACGGGAGCAGGGGGGTAAGAGAACGTGGGAGCAGGGTTGATAGAATTGGTTGCGTCCCCGCTCTGCCGCTCCTCGGCGCCTGGGCCTTCAGGATTGGAAACAGTATAACCCCGTACAGCCCCACCACGGGGGTAAATACCAGTGCTTGAAACAGGTGACTTAACATCACCCCGGCGTAGAACACCGCAGCCAGAATTGTCCAACGCCAGGAATAGGTGGAGGCGACGCGGGTCATGGCCCACAACGTCCACGGGAAGAGGCCGATGGCCAAAAATTGCGGCACGTTACCGCCGTAGAGCAACGCCTCACGCAGGGCGAAGGGCGCAAAGGCATAAACCACGGCGGCCACCAGTCCGGCGGCTATACTGTCCAATACCTGGCGGGCAAGCAGATACATCCCAATTGCGTAAAGTAGAATTGTGAGGATAATGAGAACCTTGAGCGCCGTTTCCAGGGTGAGGCCGGCCAGGTGAAACGCCAGCGCCAGCAAGTGAGGCAGCGGTGGCGTAAACACAAACAGGGGATACCCATAACCAAACGCCAGATTGGGCGCCCAGCGGGGCACTATCACCCCTGGCGCCCAGGCCTGCTGATACTCCAGCGTCCGGTATAGATGAATCGGCAAATCAGCCGTCACCGGCAGGCCGGGTTGCAGCAGATTCTGGATAATGAATAGAGTCAGCAGGGCGGCAATGACCACGCCAAAATCTATGCTACTGAGTAAACGCAATACGTAATGGCTAACCCGCAACACCTGACACCTGACCCTTCAGGCTTCAAACCTTTCAAACAAGATGGGACTATACCATAGAATATTATGACTGAACAAAACGCTTTGCCCCAAATCTCCATTGTGTTGCCCACCTATAACGAAGCCGGAAACATTGGAGAACTAATTGACCGCACGCTGCAAGTCTTGGGAGACTATCCCGGAGGGGTAGAAGTGGTGGTGGTGGACGACAACTCCCCGGATGGCACCTGGCAAGTGGTGGCCAAGCGGAGCCAAGCCGACCCACGGGTCCGGCTGATTCACCGCACCACCGAGAAAGGATTGACCAGCGCCATCAATCGCGGCATCCACGAGGCGCGCGGTCAGTGGGTCGGCTGGATGGACTGCGATCTGAGCATGCCGCCCGAAGAATGGCCCCGCCTGGCCGAGGCCCTGGCCAACGGCGCCGACATGGCCGTCGGTTCGCGCTACGTGCCCGGCGGTGGTGACGTGGCTCACTCCTTCACCGGTCGACTCTTCTCCCGAATAATCAATGTGTGGTCCGGCCTCATCCTGGATTGGTCGATCAAAGACTACACCAGCGGTTTTATCCTGGGCCGCAAAGATATTCTTAATCACCTAACCTTGCACGGCGACTACGGCGAATATTGTATCGACATGCTTTACCGGGTCAAACGCGCTGGTCATACTATTCAGGAGTTGCCCTATGTATGCGTTCCCCGCGAGGCCGGGGAAAGCAAAACCGCCGCCAACGTGGGGGGCTATCTGGCTCGCGGCGTCAACTATGTGATTACCGTGTTACGGTTGAGGTTCAACCCGGATTGACAGGGCCGACAAGAGCAGCGCCACTGTTTTATTAAGGATGTTCTCTATCTTTTAAGAGCGGAACTGGAAACGTGCCGAAATCCAACTTACTGGCCACAAAATTACACCGTCCTTCCCTGCCGGCCAGATGGGTGCAACGCCCGCATCTTAGCCAACGTTTGAATGAAGGACTGGAATTCAACCGGCCGATTACGCTTGTATCGGCCCCGGCCGGATTTGGCAAAACCACCTGTATCAGCGAATGGGTGAATACATTGGACCGCTGGCCAGTGGCATGGCTCTCCCTGGAGCCTGCGGACGACGACCCCGGGCGCTTCTTTGCCTATTTTATTGCGGCCCTGCAACAAGCGGATGCAAACCTGGGTCAGGAGATCGCGGGCGTATTACGCTCCGGGCAACTTCCCCCTGGCGAAATCATCAGTACAACCCTAATCAACGACATCTTGGAATTGCAAGGCCGGCTCTTGCTGATGTTGGACGATTTTCACGTGATCCAGGATCGCTTCATTCTTGAGGTTTTGGAGCAACTGATCGCCAACCTGCCCCCCCCGCTGCACCTGGTTCTGCTGACCCGCGAAGACCCCCCTCTGCCGCTGGCCCAACTCCGGGCCAACAACCGGCTGACCGAGATTCGGGCGAAGGATTTACGTTTTACCGACGGTGAGGCAAACCGTTTTTTGAATGAGGTGATGCGCCTTTC
>JAFGNV010000099.1 GCA_016926805.1 Anaerolineae bacterium | reverse complement strand
TGAGGCTATGGCCACAGAGGCGCAGCAGGTGATGGCCGAAAATAAAATCCACCATTTGCCGGTGGTGGGCGACGGCAAACGATTGGTCGGCTTGCTCACTCGTCAACGGTTGACTCTGGAACCAGGAAAACTGGGCAGCCTGAATGTGTGGGAAATTGGCCGTTATCTCCATGGTCTGAAAGTCAAAAAAATCATGATTCCGGCCAAGCAGGTCTACACCATTGAGCCACACCGTACCATAGAGCGGGCGGCGCGCTACCTGGAAGAACACGAAATTGGGTGTTTGCCGGTTATTGATGAAGATAACGTGGTGATAGGTCTCATTACCGAAACTGATTTGTTACGTTCGTATCAAGAAATGTTGGGTCTCCCTGTACCCGGCGTGCGGGTAACCATGCGCATGCCCGACCAGTTTGGCGAATTCAATAAGTTAATGAACATTATGGGGCAGCACGAGTTGTGCGTAATGGGGGTGGGCACCTATCCCACACCACGTAAAAAGGGATATTATGATGCTGTGTTCAAAATTTCTAAGGCCACTCTGGCGGAGGTGAAAGCGGTATTGGGGCAGGTGCCAGGACAAGAAATTGTTGATATTCGCGAAGCCTCGTAAGTTGTTGGTGTGAGGGTATGACTGAAGGAATTATCCTAAGCGCACGCTAAAATTTCTATAGGACGGCATCCTAAGTACAGGATTTCATAAATACGTTCCGAGTAGAAATGCCATTTTTGTAGGGACAGAACAATGTTCTGTCCCTACAAAACTCGGAACAAACTTGCACAAGATTGTATTAAGCCATCCGCTGACGCATCCCTATGCGTCAGCTACGGAAATTTTAAAATGCGTTTGGTATATATCAGAAAAGTGTTTCCAAACATTTTCTACAGGAAGAATTAGAATGATTACCTGTCCATTTTGTGGTGCCCAACATGTAGCCAATACCCTGTTTTGCAGTGAATTTCGGGCCCAATCTCGCGGGAGAATGGTCGTCGTGATGTCCTCCTTGCCCCCTGTTATTCGCGTTGCGCCTGGAGCAGCGCGTTTTCCACTGCCTGAAGATAAGCTTTCGAGGTGAGGGTTGCGCCACTGATGGTATCCACCTGGAGTGACTGGGCCTCAATAACCCGATCATAGAGCATCTCATAATCTGTATTTTCGGCGCCCGGGTCTTCACTGCCTACGAGTTGAATATCGGCCACTTTACCGTTCGTCACCGTAACATCACATTCGTTGGCCCGCCACTTGTACATGCCGCCCTCATAGGCCCCATGATAGGTGCCGTCATTCAGCTTATCGAAATCCACAGCGTTGAGTGGAAGACTTCTGGCTTCTTTGTGTTCCTTTAACAAACGCGACCAGCCGATCCCTCCGGCTGCGCCCAAAATAGCCACAATGGCGAGTGCAATCACCCAACCAATCATTTTGTTTTTCTCCTTTCATTTTGTTAATTCAAAATTATCACTTCAACGCCCTTATCCGCTTCAAAGCGGTATCTCAGGCCTGGTGTAACGTAAACCTGTAAGTCAGAGTCCACAAGGACGGCTTCGGTTTGCGGAAAGCTTCTCAGGAATCCAAGCCCCTTCTCCATCCCGGCCACGAACAATATGGTGGATAATGCGTCTGCTGCCAACGACTTGTCCGAAACAATGGAAACGCTGATTAATCCAGATTCCGCAGGATAGCCGGTCGTTGGGTTCAGGATATGATGGCGCCTTTTCCCTTGGTTATCGGTAAAGTATCGCTGATAATCTCCGGATGTCACCACGGTCTGGTTCACCACAGAAACTGACCCGATTGAACTGTTTTCTTGTCGGGGATGCTGAATGCCGATCTGCCAGGGACGGCCATCCGGCTTGGCCCCCAGAGCAACCACATTCCCGCCAAGGTTTGAGTAAGCCGAAGAGAGGCCAAATTTCTTGAAAACCTCCCGAATCCTGTCGCCGGCAAATCCTTTGCCGATCCCACCCAGGTCGATGGACTGTCCCCCTTTTTTTAATCCGGCTGTTCTTGGCCAGAGATCCAACACCAAATCCCGGTCGTTCACCAAAGGAAGAACCTGCCGGATGCTGGATTCATCCGGAGGCGTGGCTGTCTCCTTGTAGCCATTCCACAGGGTGACTAAAGGCCCAATGGTGACCTTGAAACATCCCTGGCCCTTTCTGGAGAATTCAACAGCTTGTGAGAGGACTTCATAGGTATCCAAGGATACATTTTCGCATTGGATCCCGGCAGACCGGTTGATCCGGCTGATGTCACTTTCGGGTAAAAAGCGGCTGAGGATTTTTTCTAAGTGAACAACCTCTGCACACACCGCGTTCAGGCATTCTTCGGCATGTCTGCCAAAAGCTTTGTGGGTCATTACGGTCCCCATTGCCAGCCTCGTGACCTGAGCACCCATCCCGATAGTCATTGGAAACTCCTCTTGCATGGACTCACGTTAGGCAGTCAAGGTTTTTTGAATGGAACCAGTCGATCAACCCTGGCCATATAATCTTTATACTCCTGGCCAAAAGCCTGCGTGAGTTGCTGCTCTTCTGGCCCGATGAAAAGCATAACGCCGACATACAAAAAGACCGAAGCCACAAAATAGACCCAGGTTAATGTCATCAGCGCGACGGCGGGCAGGATGAAGAACGTCACACTGGAATAGATGGGATTGCGGACAACGCCATAAGCGCCGGTCGTTACCAGTTTACCTTTGGCAAAGCCCGTCACTAATTGGATAACCGCCGCCCCCCAAAGGATTAGGCCAAGAAGCAGTAATAAATATCCCACGGGCTTGATAAAACTGATACTCGCGGGCAATGCGGCGATTTGGGGGAAATATGTCTGGACCAAGATGGCTGCTGTCAAAGACGGCAGCGTAAAAAGAATGATTTTCCCGCCCTGCCCGACGATGTTCATTTCGTTTTGTTTTTTTAAGATATTTAGCATGATGCGTTTCCTTTTTGTCAAATTTTCATAGTTTCCATTTTTATGTACTAAGCAGTTGTCGAGAGAGATGCCCGCGGTTGGCCACGGCGACCGCTGCAACAACGACCCACGCCGTGGCGGCTGCTACGAGGTTGTAGGCCACGAGAGGTGCCCCGGTTGCCGCAGGAGCGAGGATAAAGAGCGTGCAGGCAGTGAGACTCGCGTGCATGAGCATCGTCACGAGCAGGCTCCCCGTACGGTCGTATACCCACACCATGAGCATCCTGTGGGCCGTCAGGCCGAATACAGCGGTCAAGAGGTCCACGGCAAGGAAGGGGGCAAGGCCTAAAGCCCCGCTTATCAAAATCTTCACGGGAAAGTGCCACACTCCATGCAGAACACCTACAATGAGTCCGGTAGTAACGACACCGTAACGCCGCCGCAGTGTGGGCACGGCGAATCCCGTCCAGCCTAGCTCCTCCATTAAGCCCCCAAAAATCAGCCCCGTCACAATACCAGACAGTATAAGGCTAACCTTGTCAGCCGCAGTGAGTATGCCGGGGAGAAATACCGGGGAGATCAGCGAAAACGCTAAGAGTAGCGGCGTCACCAGGAGCGGGGAAGTCAGAAGTGCGACCGCGTACCAGAGAGCGCCTATCCGCCACCTGAGCAATCGGGACAGAAGCTCGCGAAAGCCCGCCCGGCCATGGACGAGACCGGTCAACAGGAGACCTGCGACGCTGGGACCGAGGAAATATGGTAGGACCACGACGGCCCACAGCTTCTCGAATTGCTCGCTGGTGGCCGGCATTCCGTAAGGAGCGCCCAAGATGAGTACGCCGCCCCATGAGATGGCAAACGTCAGGGCGAAGTAGGTCAGCACCGGATGGTTCTTGATGAAAGTTTTAATTGTCGACATGATGTTCTCCTTTCTTTTGAGAAATATAGGGCTTTCTTCTTGGCCTGCCGGTCGAGCGAGTCTCTTTATATCAATTTGCCCCTCTGGACATTTTCAGCAAGAGTTCCTATCTAGAGCGGTTGTCGCGTGAGCCGTCCAGCAAAGGGTAGGGACGATGAGGATTTTCTCAGCGTTCTGAGGACCAACCCGGTGCGCAAGAAGGCCCATACCCCGGCGAAGCCGCCACAGATCATGGCGATCCACGAAAAGTCGGGCATGTAGAGCAGCCAAAAGCCGCGCGTGGCGCCCAGTACGGGGATCAAGATGAGGCTTACCAACAGATTAAGGACCAACGGGAGCAGGACATGCAGCCCCCACTTACGTATCCCGCTCGGGCGGCTCATCGGATCTCGACGCCAGCGGCGTAATAATCGCAGGGTCGCGGTAACGCCGATGATTTGAAAGAGTGGGATGAGCAGCAAACCGCGCTGCACCCAGGGCATAAAGCCAAACTCCAGCGGAGCGGGTTGATGGTCGGCAAGTAGCGTCGTCACGCCTGAGCCTACCTCGCTCAGCGAGGGAGTCATCAAATAACCGTAGGTATTGAAGAACAGGGCCACGCCCTTCTTTTGCTCCGGCAGAAGCGCCATATAGGAGAAGGAGTTGGGCACAATGCCGGTGTGCCAGACGGTCTTGGCCGGGCCGGTCTCGTCAACAAACCACCCCATGCCGTACTTCCCCATTGACATGCCCATCTCAATGTCCTCCGCCACCCCGTGGTGCAGTTCGTTGATGCCGGCAGGTGAGAGAATTTGAACATTCCCATAGCGCCCCCCGTTCAGAAGCGTGATCATGTAGCGGCCCACATCTTCAGAGCTGGAGATGAGCTGGCCGGATGGAAGCGAACCGTGCGGGACAGGCAGATTGGGCGCGGCGAAGGGAACGGCAAACCAGTAGCGGTGGCCTGCCGCCAGACCGTTCTGTTTGGCCATGGCCGGTGAGGTGTAGGAGTTGCTCATATCCAGAGGGGTAAGGATGTGGTTTTGCATGTAGTCCGCGTACAATTCACCACTGGCGGCCTCGATGATCAACCCCAGCAGGTTGTAATTGGCGTTGGAGTATTCAAATGCCGAGCCGACCGGACGGCTGAGCTTGAGCGTTGCTAAGGCACGTGCCTGGCGCTCGGTGGCGCCCGGGCTGTCGTCGAAATCGGCCAGAGGAATCCTCCCGGACGCCGTAGACAGGCCGCTGGTCTGGTTCAACAGGTGACGCACGGTTATCTGGGCGCTCGCTTGGGGGTTCGCCACCCGGAACCAGGGTAGGTAATGCTGGACCGGGGCATCCAAATCAATCTTTCCGGCCTCAACGAGCTGCATCACGGCCAGGGCGGTGAACGATTTGGTGAGAGAGCCAATAAAGAAAGGTGTTTGCGG
>JAFGNV010000098.1 GCA_016926805.1 Anaerolineae bacterium | reverse complement strand
TGCGCTTGTTAGATCATTTTCTCAATAATGACTTCCATATCCCTTTCGCTTTGGCGTGGATAGATTAAAAATGTACGGTAGAGAAACCTACGTTTGGCTAAATTGAGATAGACAAAAACGAATAATTGGATTAGAATCCAAAGGCCGATACTTCTTTAGTAATTTATGAGGTAAAAATGACCGAATTAATTGAATTCACCAGTAACTATCGAGACCTGAGCACCGACCGTGGCTTTCAATGGGAATTTTATTGCGAGCGCTGCAGCGGCGGTTATCGTTCCAAATTTGACGCTTCGGAAACCGGCCTGCTCTCCGAAGCAATGAATATGGCCGGTGGCTTCTTTGGCGGCCTGGTCGGCAACATTGCCCAGGCCACCGACCGAGTCCACTCCGTAGCCTGGGAGCGAGGTCACGACCAGGCCTTTACCAGGGCCGTTGAGGAAGTGCGTGACTATTTTATTCAATGTCCCAACTGTAACGCCTGGGTTTGTCGCAAACGTTGTTGGAATGAGAACAGGGGCCTGTGTTTTGAGTGCGCTCCCGATGCCTCGGTGGCGGCGGCTCAGTCTCAGGCCGAAACCATTGCCCAGCAGGCCCGCGAAGAAGTTGCGCAGCGGAAATATAACGTGAGTCAATTCACCAAAGGCGATGACCGGCGGGCCGGTTGTCCTAACTGCGGGGCCAGCCTCAAGCCTAATGCCAAATTCTGCGGCGAGTGTGGCACAGCCATAAAAACCCAGAAGTTCTGCGTTGAATGTGGGGCCGAACTGGAAGGCACGGTCAAGTTTTGCCCGGAGTGCGGGGCTAAACAATAGAAATAAGAAAAATGAGATTGGAAGACCAGTTTTGTCCTGAATTGGAAGTTGTTCGAAACGCTTCTTAATTTCTCATTTTCATTTTCCAACTTTTTCCTATGACCAATTTGTTTGTTGATTTTCAAAATCAGGTTGAAGTGATCAAAGTTCGTTGTGCCGATGGCGAAATCACCGAGGCCGAGCGGGATGCTACGCTGCGCAAAATGCAGCTAAAAGATGAGTGGGGCGATATTTGGATGCTCAGCCCCACCGGCGAGTGGTTTCGCCAGGCCAGCGGCAGCAAAGAGTGGGTTCGGGACCATCCCATCGCTATAATTGATCCCTCTACCCTGCCTCCTGTTTCGGAGATGAACTTGCCTCAAATTGCGCGGGCGGTGCACGATTGCGCCCGCTGCCCTCTGGCCCAGCAAGGTCGCAGTCGAGCCGTGCCCGGCGAAGGCAACCCCAAAGCCGACATCATGCTCATCGGCGAGGGGCCGGGGTTTCACGAAGACAAACAGGGCCGACCCTTTGTAGGTGCTTCGGGTAAATTCCTCAATGAGTTGCTCAATGAGGCCGGTTATAAACGCCAGGATGTGTTTATTACCAACGTGATTAAATGCCGTCCCCCTAACAACCGCGACCCCGAGCCTGAAGAGTTGGAAGCCTGCAAACCTTACCTTGACCGCCAGATTGAATTGATTAATCCCAAAGTGATTGTCACCCTGGGTCGTTTTTCGATGTATCGTTTTTTCCCCGGCGCGTCCATTACCAAAATTCACGGCCAGCCCCAACGGATGGGCAATCGCCTGGTGGTGCCGATGTTTCACCCGGCGGCAGCCCTCCATCAGGTCCGGTGGCGCCCCCTCATTATCGAAGATTTTCGGAGACTACCTCAATTTGTCGCCGAGATGACGATTGTCCGCAAATCAGAAAAATCCAATTCATCTGATCCAGAGCAAATGAGTTTATTTTGAGCGAGAGGATGATGGTGCGCTGGGGTTGGTGGGCCAACGAATGGCGCGCCAACGAGTGGCGGTCAATAGGAGCCATCATTGTTTGCCAAACCCAACTTACCCAAAAACGCCGGAGCGGTAGATTGGGCCGGCCCGGAGTGTCACGAGGCCGCCACCAGCGGTCTGGTCCATTGTATTCGCTTGCCCGATAAAGTCCGCGCCAAACAGCTGGTACCCGTGGTGGTGATGCTACACGGCTGGGGCGGCGACGAAGGCTCGATGTGGCTCTTCAAACACGTGCCGCCAACCAATGTTGCTATTGTTACCCCGCGCGCGCCACTGGATGTGGGCAATGGCGGTTATGCCTGGTTTTTTCGCGATGACCCGCTGCACTTGACCGAACCAGAGTCGCTGCTGACCGCGCTGGCCAAACTGGAGGATTTTTTGGCCAGCCTGCCCCGGCTTTATCCGGTTGATCCCGCCCGACTGCTGCTCATTGGCTTTAGCCAGGGCGCTGCCATAATCAATAGTTTAGTGATGGCCCGGCCCGAGTTGGTGATGGCGGTAGCGTTGCTTTCGGGGATGGGCTTTGAGTTACCGGAGTTAATTCCGCAAGCAATGTCACTGGCCGGTTTGCCGGTGTTCATTGCGCATGGTACGCGAGATGAAACTGTGCCGTTGAGTGCAGCTCAAAAAGCCTGCGAAAGGTACAAACACCTGGGCGCAAAAGTTACCTACGCCGAATACGAGGTGGGCCATAAAATGCATGTCAACGGAATCAAAGATTTAAAAGCGTGGGTGGCCAACGTCATCAACCCTCAGAGGTAGGGTAACCAGAGGTCAATGTTCTGGATGAGCGCCCCAAGTAGCCGGAGACGGCGTACCAGCGAGCGGATTCCCCCCTTATTTCCAGGCGATCATTTGCAGCAATTCAGGTTTCCAGATAAACCGACCATCGGCTTTGGCCCACGTAGTTAGTTGAGCCATGATGCCTGCTTCTACCTGAGCGCGGATGTCCGCTGGCATTGCCCCTAATTCGGCCTGGTAGGGTGCCCAAGCTGTGCGGAATTGAAAAAAGGTCAGAGGAGTAAGCGGAACGGCGGCTTGTGTCCGTAGAATCTTGACCTCGCCAAACCCCACGTTCCGCAAAAATCGAGCGATATTTTCGGCATTGCCTAACTCATCCCAGGCGCGAGGTGTTTGACCCAGGCGACGAAAATTGGCCAATCGCCCCACGGCTTTTTCCACCCGGTTTGCCTTAATTGTTTGTTTGACCATGGTGCTGGCTTCGTCAACGTCACCCCATTCCTGAAATACCAACCGTCCGTCCGGTTGTAACACCCGTTGCACTTCTGGAAAAACGCACCTGGGTTTAACCCCGTTGAAACTGAAGGAGGATAAGGCCAGGGTAAATGTGTTGGCCGGATGAGGAAGCCGGTGCATGTCTCCCTGGTAAAAATGGATATTGGGGGTGTTTGTCTGGCGAGCATTTTGCCCGGCGAAGGGGAGCATGGTTGGGGCATAATCCATGCCAATAACCTGGGCAGCCAGCCGGGCTGCGGGCAACGCAATCGTTCCGGTGGCGACGCCCAGGTCGAGTACCCGGTCATCCGGTTGAGGGGCGGCTACATCCAGCAGTTGTTGGGCCAAAGGACCAAGAGCGGGCATAATCTGGCGGTCATACCGGGTCGCCGTGGCATCAAAAAGCGTCAAGCGGATACGGTTGAGCAAAATTTCGTTGCTCATAATTACCCATCTTTATAAAAGTGACAAAGCTCACCTTGGCTGTAAAGATGAGCTTTAAGAGAATGTGGAGCCGGAAGATTAAACGAAGTTAAAATGTTAACTCCCGCACATATCATGTTTTACGACTATTCTTTTCTTCACCTTTGACACATTCAATGGCGCTATCAACCAAGCTGCGGATGGCCAGCAGATGTTCTTTACGGGCGTTGCGCATGTGCGCACGGAATGTAGATGCATCAAAGTGCCGGGCGCGCCGGGCGCGTTTAGTTTCCAATTTGTGGCGCATCCCCTGCCAGCCGTCACGCAGCCAGTCGGTCAATACAAACTCTTCAACCGGGCCGGATTTGATTCTATCTGTCATCGTAACCAGTTCCTTTCTTTTAGGCAAAATTTATTCCGGTTTTTGTCCTACCGCAATCAGCGAGGTGCCAATTGGCAAATTGACCCGGCGAATCAACGCGGCTTCAACCCGGCCAACCAGGGTCAACATGGCATTGACCGGCGGCGAGGCCGGTTCCATTTCTACCTGGTACTCCGCCTCATCCAGGTGGTGCGAGGCCAATTTCGGTTCGGATTTTGAGGAACGTCGCAGCAAAATCAGTGACGCCGCCAGTGGAAAAACAAAAAA
Organism: Anaerolineae bacterium; assembly: GCA_016926805.1. Classification (GTDB taxonomy): domain Bacteria; phylum Chloroflexota; class Anaerolineae; order 4572-78; family J111; genus JAFGNV01. Next base: position 554 of record JAFGNV010000098.1, on the reverse strand, counting down.
GTTGTTGTAGGTGACTCGTCTGATGGCAAAACCGGCCTGAGCGAGTTTCTGTTTGATTTCACCGGCGGTATAACGGCGCACGTGGGCATTGATGTCGTCGTTATGACTCCATAACCACATGAGGGCCGGAACGGTGATAATGATGTGTCCACCTGGTTTGAGAATACGATAGGTATCGGTCAGAATAGCCATGTCATCCTTGTTATGCTCGATAACATCGAGGGCGGTTACAGCGTCAAAGGAGTTGTTACCAAAGGGCATTGGCTTGGTTACATCAAATAGATCCACATCGTAGCCCCGTTCGTGGGCCACTTTCACCGGACGGGCGTCAATCTCCAGGCCCTTCACTTGACCGTAGCGGCTGAGATGGTGGATCATGTTGCCTGCGCCGCACCCCACGTCTAATAGGCGGAAATCGGGGGTTTGGGGTAATAATGACCCCATCACTGCGTTGAGGGCGCGGGTGCGACTGGCAAACCACCAGTGAAGGTCTTCTTCGATTAACGTTTCCATCAATTATCCTCTCACATTGTATGATGCCGGATTGTACCCCG
>JAFGNV010000097.1 GCA_016926805.1 Anaerolineae bacterium | reverse complement strand
TGCGCTTGTTAGATCATTTTCTCAATAATGACTTCCATATCCCTTTCGCTTTGGCGTGGATAGATTAAAAATGTACGGTAGAGAAATACTGAATATCTATTCCGGCTCGCTTCAAATCTCGTTCTGCCTGACCTAGCCAATCCTGATAACGATTCATTTCTGCATCCTCAACCTAATAAAATAGTCTCAGTAGATCCAAGTTTACCGTAGGACGGCATCTCTATGCCCGCCCCCAGAAGCTTACGAGATCGCCTTTTGTAGTTTAACAAAGGCTTGATAATGTTTGCCTAATTCACGATAGAGCGCCTCGGCATGTTCCTGGCGATAAACGTGAATAGCGGTATTGCGGGCCTGGATAATATCGGCCCAAATTTTCCTCGTCAGTTATCCAGCCCAGAATAAAGGCTTGTTGAAACGCCTGACGAGGGCTGTTCGCCTCTAAACCCTGGTCACGGACCAGCAACTGGACCAGTTTCCAGGCAACCTCAAACGTCAAGTCAAAACGTAAAATGGCCGAGTCACGCGCAATATCGTTTGCAGGCTGAATTTTATCTATCGCCCTCTCGTTTTGCCGCAGTCTCAACTAGCGGCAGGGACAGAATAATATTCTGTCTCTACCCCAAAATATTGAGAAGATACTCACATTGGGAAAAAAGGTGGCCGGCTCAAAATCAGTTGTATGGTAAATGACCCGGTTGTGCCGGACGGCCTCGTATTGTACCACAACGTCATTGGTGTCTAAAATAAGCACATCTACATTATCAAACCCGGCCTGGGCCAAATCGGCCAGGAGATCCAGTTTTTGCCGGCGCAAGGCGTTTGACCGGGGCACCAGGGCCAAATCCAGATCGCTATCATCCCGCTGCCATCCGGCTGCCGCCGAACCAAACAGGTAGGCCGCTTGAATCTCAGCGTATCGGGTAAAGATGGGCGTCAGGCTTTTTGCCAACGAGGTCGGGCTGTCAGTCATTGTTCACCACACTTGCTACAGATTTGCAAAAAATGTATCAGGCAGCGTCTTCATTTTGGGTGTCGGCCAGTTGTTCCAGAAAATCGGCAAAAGCCAATAATTCACGCTGTACCGGGTTAAAAGAGGCTTGTAATTGTTGCGCCAGCCGCTCAATTCGTTCAGGATCAAACTCAAAAGTATAAATATTCCGGACCACATGCCGAAAGCGCAGATATTCGTCCAGAGCTTTGCCGGTTGTTGTTGACAGCACTTGTGGCCGTCCTTGACCCAGTGTCACTTGCATCTGGCGCAATAAATCTCGGCGCCATTCATAACCGGTGGGTACGCTTCTATCAACGGTGGCCGCAATTTGATAAAACAGACGTTCCAGCCCGGCGTAAAAATCGTGTAGATTTAACGCTGCCGCATCAAGATAGAGGTCTTGGTCTTCAGGCTGTTGTCTGGCAGCCGTAACGGCCCGTTTTGCCCGGGCTACAACGCGTTCTAACTCCGTTAACTCCTGACGAATACGTCCGACGACCACCCGATACCGTTCGCTTATAGCGTTATTCCTTCCTGTTCAATGGTAGCCAACAATGAAGGACGGCAAGCGTTAATGTCCACCAGGTTGATCTCGATCTCCCGGCTCAAGTCCATCACGGCGCCCATGGCCCGAAACGTATCCTCAAGCGCAATACCCCAGGCTGCAAGGTCTACATCCGACCAGGGGGTGAAACAGTCCTCATGAATCAGCGACCCAAACACAACCACCCGTGTTGCGCCAAATTGCTCTTTTAACAAGGCCGCCGCTCGCCGGGCCAGTTGCCAGGCCAATTGCTGCCGCTGCTGGTGGGCTTGCTCTTCCACTTTCCGGCGACGTTGCACCGTGGCCCGGTATACGGCCATCGTTTCTGGGGTCAATTCTAAAGCTGTTGGCATCTCTCAACCCATCCTCTTATCTGTTTCCGGCATTGTAATCTCAAAGAAGACATCTCGCAAAGCCCAGAATTCCCGGTAAAACGGGCGCGATTGACCGGGTAAGAACTCGGACAGCGTATACTCCGACGATCGCTTTAGCCGGTCGCCAGGTATAAAGAGAGTCTTACCGACGTTGCGGACGGCGACAGCAACATCGGTCACAGGTTTCAGGTTACAGATTGAAAATTGGGAGGTTAAAGATTGCTGGACTCTTGAGACCCCTACCAAAATTGTAAACAACCCGGAACAAAGCGGCCAAATCGATTTCACCTGACCATCAAGCCGCTATAATTTTACCACCCGTCCTGAACTCCCAATCACACCCTGGGTTGCATTCCGCGTGTCCACCACCAATTGGCTGTTCTTTACCACCCACTCCCAATCATAAGAACTGTGAGCCGTGGTAATAACCACGCAATCGGCTTGTTCCAAAACACTTTGGTCTAATGTTGCCCCGGTCATCACAATATCGTCCTGATCAAGTTGGGGAACATAAGGGTCGTGGTAGCTAACTTTGGCGCCTTTGGCCTGGAGCAGGTGAATCAGGTCCAGGGCGGGAGACTCGCGCAGGTCGCCGATGTCGGCCTTGTAGGCTACGCCCAAAATCAAAATGCGCGCGCCCTTTACGGCTTTGCCGTCGTCGTTAAGGGCGTCAACAATTTTGCCCAACACATAGTGGGGCATGCCAAAATTTATCTCGGCAGCCAACTGGATAAAACGGGCATTGTAGTTGAGCGTTTTCAATTTCCAGGCCAGGTACTCGGGATCAATAGGGATACAGTGCCCGCCGAGGCCAGGACCGGGATAAAAGGGCATAAAACCAAAAGGTTTGGTTCTGGCCGCCTCAATAACCTCCCAAACCTCAATCCCCAGCCGGTCGCACATAATCGCCACCTCGTTGACCAGGGCAATATTGACCGCCCGGAAGGTATTTTCCAGCAATTTTACCATTTCCGCTACTCTGGGCGAGGATACCGGCACAACCTGTTCGATGGCGCAACCATACAGGGCTTGCGCCACTTCCAGGCAGGCAGGCGTCATTCCCCCAATGATTTTGGGCGTGGTATGCACCGTCCAATCTTTGCGGCCGGGGTCAATCCGTTCGGGCGAGAAGGCCAAAAAGAAATCGCTGCCCACTTTAAAGGCTTGTTGGTTGGTGTACTGCAACAGCGGTAAAATCAATTCCTCGGTTGTGCCAGGGTAGGTAGTGCTCTCCAGAACAACCAGCATCCCCGGATGCAAATGTTGGGCGATTCTATCGGCCGCAGACAGCAAAAACGACAATTCGGGGTCTTTGGTTTTGTTAAGCGGCGTCGGCACACAAACAATAACGGCGTCGGTTTGGCGGAGCACAGTATAATCGGTGGTGGCGCTCAGGCCCTGGCCGGACTTGTTCTTGGCAAGGTAGCGAGACAGGATGGCGGAGGGAATGTCTTCCACATAGGACTCGCCACGATTAATTGCCTCAACGCGGCCCTGATCCAGATCAAGACCAACAACCCGGAACCCGGCCTCGACAAAAGCAATCGCCAGCGGCAGACCAACATAGCCCAAGCCAATAACGCCAACAACAGTTCGGCGCTCTTTGATCTTTTGTAACGCGTTTTGTTGTGTTTGGGTCATCTGTGCGCCCTTCAAAAAGTGTTCATCTGCATCGCAAACGCCAAATATACAGTTGAGCCTATCCCAACAAATTAGGGCCAGATGATGCTTGGCCCTAAATCAACCAGCTATATAACCAATTTATCATTCCGCCATTTTAGCATCCCTATTTTGTTTGAGCAAAAGAGAAACTTACCCTGGATTCAATTCCTGCACCGTGGGTTTCAAATCTAACTCTGTCACCAGGCTGGCCAGTTCGGCGTCGGTCAGGTTGCGCCCTTTTCCGGCGTAGGCAATCAGGGCCGCTTCCAGCATATTGGTGCCAAAAGATCGACCATCAATGCGAGGCGTGCTGGTAATCAGGTGAGATACCCCTCGCGCTCGCAAAAAATCAACATCGCCTGGCGTGGTGGTATTGGTAATAATTATCTTACCGCTGGCCTCGAGCGGCATGTGGCGGCGAATGTATAAAAAGTCCCCGGCCACAACCGGCCCAAAATTGAACCATTTTTCATATTTAGGAACGTTTTCATCCTGGCTTTGGCCGGTTGGATAGAGCATGCTGATGGGCATCAGCCCCACCACGGGCATAATGAGTGCGGCAATGAGGCGCAATTGTTTCAAGCCCCGCACCGGAAGCGGGATACCCAGCCCAAACATTAAATCACAAAAAACCAGATCAAAACCGGCCCGATGGAGCGATTCGGCCATCCCGTAACGGTCGGCAGCCAGCGGCATCATGGCTTTGCGGGGTACAATCGGTCGCCGGATGTGTGGTTCGGCCATCTGAAACACGTTGCGCTCGATGACCAATTTAAGGCCACGCCCGTCGGTGCAGGGCGTCTGTTTGACCTCTTTTACCAGATTCAGGCCAGACCGGAGAGGGTAATTTTTGTGCTGTACCCGAACGTAAAGTTCAACCCCACCCACCCCGAAAGCATCAACCTGGCCGTCCATTTGGGCAAACAGGGCGCGCGCTTTTTTTTCATCGCCGTCGCAACCGATGCGTTCCAACAGGATAATTTCGTCCCCCAGTTTAAACTCAGTTTTTTTATCACGGCTGGAACTGCCTAAACTAATGCTAACCACATGTTTCATTGAATGACTCCGGAAAATTTAGGGTCGCGCCCTTGAATACGCCTTTGCCGGGCTACCCCGGCCTGAGTAAGACGAAGGCTCAGGATGCGCAAGTTCTATAAAATTATGGAATCTCCTGTTGGATCCATTGAAGTGGCTCAACGGCAATACCTTGCAGCCGTATTTCCCAATGCAAGTGGGGTCCGGTAACCAGGCCGGTGCTGCCCATATAACCAATCAGGGCGCCCGCCTGAACTTCCTGCCCCTGGCTAACCACTAACTGGTTTTGATGGAAATAGCCGCTAAATAGGCCCATCCCGTGATCGATTAAAACGGTGTTACCCCGCACGGTCAGCGGCTCGGCCAGAACCACCCTGCCGGCTGCCGCCGCATAGATGGGCGCCCCAACACCGCCGCCAAAATCAGTACCGCCATGAAAGCTGGTCGCCGGGCCGCCGTTGTAACTACGCCGCGTGCCATAGTGGCTGGTGATCCGCAAGGAGCTAACCTCAACCGGATACCGGAACGGCCCTTCCCAAAGCGGTCGCGGCGTTACCTGCGACCAGAGATTGACCAACTTTTTTTGTTCCAGTTCAATTAACTCTGCATCTAACAACTCACTGCGCTCGTCATCAAATTGAATGTCTTCGGTGCCATAGGGTCCCGCCGCTACGGTGACATTTTCGTAAGTGGTCACCGCAGCGCCGTCGGGTCGCGTGGCGGTGAGCGTGATGGGGTAAATATTGGGTTCGGTCAGGGTGTGGATGGCGATGATGCTCCATCGTTGCTGGTTCCCGGCTTGACTAAAAAAAAGCGGACGCCCCTCAAACATACCACTGAGACCGGCGTCCTCTGAAAGAGTCACTTTTATAACCAAGGTGCGTCCCTGAATAATCGTTGGCTCGGAGAGTTCCACCGCCACAAAAGGGGCCTGCAACGGTTCCGGAGTGGGGGGAGGACCGCTGGGAATCAGCAATGTTTGGCCAACATAGAGCACATCGGGATTGGCCAGATCATTGGCCAACACCATAGCCCCGATGGAAACGCCATACAAATTGGCGATGCCAAATAAGGTCTCACCGGGTTGAACGAGGTGAGTTTGATCAACGGCTGGCGGTGATGCACCGGGAGGAGTAGAAGGTGCTGGTGATAACATCACCCCAGGCAGGATGATCTGTTGGCCCGGAAAAATCAGGTTAGGGTTCGATAAGTTATTAGCCAGAATGATGCCAGCCAGCTTAAGGTTGTACCGAAGCGCAATCAGGGTCAGCGTATCGCCGGGCTGAACGGTGTAAGTAAAATTTTCAGGGTTCCCCTGATTTTCCTGGGCGTGAAGGGGGGCAAACGGGGTCAATATTGCGATCCAAAGTAACAACGCAATCAAACCGACGAATAACTTAACCACTTTCCCAAAATCGGCCATTGATCCAGCTTCCATCCTAAACGCTGAATCTATTTTAGTCTTAAGCGAGGAATTACGCCAGTAAGAAGCACAAAAAAACCGCCCTCAGGGCGGCCTGTTAACCCTACCGGCCATAAGGCAGTTTCAAAAAATAAGTGTTCCAAATTCTATTACGTATTTCGTAGCACATAGATATTTTACGAAATACGTAATATGCTGTCCGTTACCCAAAATTCAGACCGACAAGACCACGGGTCGAATGCCGTTGTATATTTTTCGCCCGCCAATAGTACCCAAGATGGTTGTGGGAGATTTTTGCCTTATTCTCTGGTGAATCTCAACGGGCGTGAGCGGCGTATTGTTGTTGGCAATAAAAGCGCGAAAAATGGCTGTGGTCAACGGAATGTGTTCTTCAATAAAATCAGGTTCCTGACCGCAATGGGCGGCAATATGATACCAGAGCAGGTCCAGTTGGAAAACTTCTCCTGTTTGGGAATCCACCCAATCAAATGTTTGATATTCTTGTTCCTGGCAATATTTTCGACATTCGGCACAAGCGTGGCTTTGGAGGTGAATTCTGAGTTCCTGTCCCTGCTTTTGCCACCAGGCAAAGTCGATATGAAATTGTGTGTCGAGGGTAGGTTTTATATATTTGGCCATATAATTATTGAATGCCTTGCTACTAATATTGGATTACTACCGGCAGAGACACACCAAAAACACCGCAGTCAAGCGGTGCTCGGCGATCCTCATCCGGGGAATAGCTGGCAGATATTATTTATCGCGCAACTCAGGATCGTAAGTCCAATAACCGTGATTGATTGGTATAAAACAGTCGTGTTCGGTTAGGGTCTGAAAAACCAGGCCGGGCGAAACTCTACGGATTACATTGACGGCGCTATAGAGCGTTTTGGCATGAACCGTGCTTTGCGGATTGAGTTTAGATAACTCCGGGAATATATTGCATAGCACATCGAAGACACGTAATTCCTTTTCTTCGGCATTGAGCCACAGCCGGTCAATCTCCGCCTGGTTTGTGTCGCCAATGATCATCAGGTCGTCATATTTGCAGGCAATCGGGGTGGTGTTCATTTGGAAGGTAAGCCTGTGGTTAGCTACCGCCGCCATTCGGATCCAATCACGTTGGGTCCGGGTGGCCTGGTAATCCACAATCACTCGCATGGGATCATGGGTGCGTTTGATGTCGATATAAGCGCCAACCGGCAACTTATTTTTTCGGTACCACTGATCCAATCCAAACACGTACTTGCCGCTTAACACCCCCCAGCCGGGAAAAGTGTTGCCGGTACGCCCGTCAACAAATTCAAAAAGCACCGGATTGTAATGGCTGAGAGGGAAAAAAGATTGGGTTTTGGGCGTTAAGGGCAAGGTGCCCACTCGCCAGTGGGGGTAATTGAGCACAACGGTAACCCGGTCAATCTCTGGCCCCACCACCGGGATTTGGGCCGGGTTGGTGACTTCATCATCTATTTGAGCCAATAAGCCGCGCAGGTCATTATCAAAAGAACTGGCGTTGTAAGATTGCTCAACCATTTGCAGGCGACGTGGGGGGTGGTGCACCTCGGGCGGTTCCAGCCGTTCCAAATACCACAATACCTGCCCGGCCGGGCCGACGTCGTCAAAACGTTCATCGTTGTCCAGGCGATAATTAACCGAAAAACGAACCAGATCGGGGGGAGCTTCGCTGTTGGACAGGCCCATTTGCTCAATGAGGGCGTCAACGCTTAACGGCCCACCCGTTATATCAATAGCCGCATCGGCAATATTGAATAACCCTTCGTGAAAACTTGTAAGCAAATCATTCAGAAAGTACTGCTCGTGAAACTCCACAAAGTCATCGTTGTTTTCCAGAACCGTTTTAACCTCAGGACGGATAAAATCGCGGTGTTTTTGATAGAGTTCCTCCGGCGATAGCATTCCTTGCAGGTTGGCCAGGCTTTGCATGCCGGCGTTCAAAGGATGAGGGTGAGAGAAACTCGCCACAAACTCGCGGGTAGGCCCACCTTTTTCAAAAGCAACACCAAGGGCAGTAAAGGCGCCGTAATCGGGATGGCGGGCTTCGCGGGTATATTGAACCCGGCCCAGAGCAAAATCAAAGAGAGGGAAGATAATCTGCTCATCAACCGTATAGCTTTCGTCGGGTTGATAGATTCTGCCCTGCTGGAGTTCGCTTCTGCTTTCTATTTCCTCGGCATCACAGCGACGTTTTACCAGGAGGGTCGCAATGTCATCCAGGCTGAACAGGCGATTTTCTTCCAGGATTTTGTTGTAGATGAATTCAATATCTTGGTCGCTAACCGAGAATTGTTCTTGCCAATAGGCAGGGGTTTGCGTTTTACGTTGAGACAAGACAGGGAATACCTCTAGTGCATTGAAGATTATTGTTTATGAAAGAATAAGGGTCAGCTAATTATACCCGTGTTCAAAAAGCTTGACAAATTCGTTTATTCCTGGGGGTCTGCTCCAAAATATGGGCAGGCCAGGGGGTAGTTGGGAACAAACCCCAAGCCCTCCGGCCGGCGGCCAATGCATCCTAAATTTTTGAGACGCACCCTATTCCTGAATTCTGGAAGTAAGCCAAAAAGAAAAAGAGCGCTCGTTTGGGAGGTTACGAGCGCCCTTTTTTCTCGGGGTTGGGTGGGACTAGATGCCCCGAGAAAAGCCTGTTGCGTCTTTTATTTTTGGGGAAGATTCTTCCAGCGTCAGTCAGGCCGATAAAAAGAAGAGGTTTTTAATGGTGGTTGTGGGCGCAACCACCTGGGAGGGCTCCGACGCAACAGGTTGTTCACTGTCCCTACTATAACACAAATCAACGTTGCTGTCTGTAAATTTTCCGTGAAGATTTCACCCACTGGCAGGTGATAGTTACTTACGACCGCTCCCCACGAATGTAAGGCAGCCCCAATGCCGACGGCGACCCGAGGCGCTTGCGGGCGACGGCGCGTGACCCCAACATCAGGGCCACAATGGTCAAAATGTAGGGGGTCATTTGCAAGAAAAAGCCCCAGTTAGAGTTGATGTAAAGGGGATTGGTGAAACCAAACAGGGTGGCCGGACCTTGCAGGTCTAAAATGCCCCGCCGCAACGCACCAAACAGATACGCGCCCAGCGCGGCCCGCAGCGGATTCCATTGGGCAAAAATCACCAGGGCAATAGCAATCCAGCCCTGCCCGGAAGTGGTTTGCGCGCTGTACCAGCCCGGTGATACCGACAGGCTGATGGTTACACCGGCCAAACCGGCCAGACATCCCCCTACAAATACATAAAGATACCGCAACCCATACACGTTGACGCCCATGGTGTCCGCAGCTTCCGGTTTTTCGCCCACAGCGCGCAGATGCAAGCCGGGGCGAGTTTTGGCTATGTAATACCACGCCACCGGGGCAAAGAGATAGCCAAGATAAACCAGCACGCTATGATTGGTAAAGAAGATAGGGCCAATAAAAGGGATACTGCTCAACATTGGAATATCAAACGCTGGAATCAGCGGTGGATTTTGACCGGTCAATCCCTCGCCCAGCACCAGCGCCAATCCCGTACCCAAAAATGTCAGCGATAAACCGCTTACTACCTGGTCGGCCTGAAAGTGAATGGTAACCAGGCCATGGGCCAAACTCAAAACACCGCCCGCAATAATAGCCACTAACACGCCTATCCAGGCATTACCCGTGGCCAGCGATGTACTGAACCCGGCCATTGCCCCCAGCAGCATCATACCTTCGACGCCGAGGTTGAGGATACCGGAGCGCTCGGCATAGATTTCGCCAATGGCGGCATAAAGCAAAATAGTACCCGTGGCCAATCCGGCGTGGAGAATAATGATGAGGTTCATGCGGCCTCTCCCGTGTTTCGCACCAAACAAATTCTGTAACGCAACAAAACATCGCTGCTGATCACCATAAACAACACAATACCCTGGAGCAGCGAGGCCAACCCCGACGGTTGAATTTCCCGTCCGGCCACAATCAGCGCGCCAAAGAGAATGGCCACCGGCACCACGGCAAAGGGATTGAGTTTGGCCAGCCAGGCAATAATGATGCCCGTAAAGCCGTACCCCGGTGAAATGCGTTCTTGCAGCCGGTGAACCACCCCGCTCACTTCCGACATCCCGGCTAACCCGGCCAGCGCCCCGGAGAACATCATCACCAAAATAATATTGCGGGCAATTTTTATACCGGCGTAGCGGGCGGCATTTTGGTTGTCGCCGGTCAGCTTAATCTCAAAACCCCAGCGGCTGCGCTCTAAAACCCACCATACAATCGTCACTGCCACCAGGGCAATGATAAACCCAAAATGCAGAGTCATCCCCGAAATACTACCCAACCCGATCCTGGTTAAAAATGGCACCAGAAACGAGTCGGATGTTTCCATGAAGTTTTTAAAGGGGCGAGCGTATTCGGTGAGGCGGGGTAGCCAGGCGGCTTTGTCAAACGGGGGGGTCATTTGAAAACCGGCATCACTCCATTTGTTGAAGATCCAAAAATTATTCCACAAAATGGCAATGTAGTTGAGCATCAAGGTGGTAATAATTTCGTTTACGTGAAACCGTGCTTTGAGAAAACCGGGTACAAAACCCCAGGCCGCGCCGCCAATCAAGCCCATCAGCATCATTGCGCCAATAGTGAGCCATTTGGAACTGCCGGGCGGTACCAGCGGCACCAGCACCACCAGGCTGGCCGCAAACGCGCCGATGTAAAATTGTCCTTCGGCCCCAATGTTCCACATTTTCATTCTGAAGGCTACCGTACAGGCCAGGCCAACCAGAATCAGCGGCGTCGCTTTGACCAGGGTATCCGAAAAAACTGCCCAACTACCAAAGGTCGCCTGAAAGAAGAACACGGCCACCCGCAGCGGCTCGCCTCCCACCATTTTCAGGAGCAGCCCGCTGATGACAAACGCCACCACCACCGATCCGATAGACGTGGCAACCGGCAGCCATTTAGGCTCCTCCTCAATCCGTTTTTCAAAAGAAAGGGAAATGGGCCATTGAAATTTACGTTTGGTGGCAGCAGATGTCGACATTGGCTGTTTATCCTTTCTGAACCGGGTTTGGGGTATCTGCATTGGCTGGCTGCGTGGCGGCAGGCGGACCGTCAGGCTGACTGCGGCCAGGAAGCTCGCTTCCTGTCATCATCAACCCAATCTCGTCAATGTCGGCTTTATCGGCATCAACGGTACCCATGATTTTGCCATCAAAAATCACCGCAATGCGGTCGCTCAAGGCGAACAATTCCTCCAACTCTTCGGACACCAGTAAAACCGCTGTACCGGCATCGCGTTGTGCCAGTAGCAGCGTTTGGATGGCCTCGATGGCGCCAACATCTAAGCCGCGCGTGGGTTGCACCGCCACCATCAACTGCGGCTCCGACGAAATCTCGCGGGCTAAAATGACTTTTTGTAGATTTCCGCCCGAGAGGGTTCGGACCAGCGTATCAACGCTGGGGGCCAAAATGTCATACTGCGCTTTCAGTTTCTCCGCCCGGTCATGCGCCACGGGGAAATTAATGCTCCAGCCGTTCCCAATGGGTCTCTCATAATAATTCTTCATAATAGTGTTACTGGTAATGCTCAGATTGGGGGCGCTGCCTACCCCGGTGCGATCTTCGGGGACATACGATACTCCACTTTGTATAGCGGTGAGTGGAGGCTGGTTGCTGACTTCTCTGCCGTTGATTTTTATGCTCCCCTTACACGGCCGCAAACCACAAATCACTTGCGCCAATTCACTTTGACCATTGCCGGCCACACCCGCGATGCCCAATATCTCCCCGCTCCGAACCTCCAATGACAACCCGTGCAGGGCCGGGACTCCCTTATCGTTGTCGGCGTGGACATTGTTGACTTCCAGCACCACGTTGCCGGGGACGTGCGGTTTCTTTTCTACGGTAAACACCACATCTCGACCCACCATCAGCCGGGCCAAATCTTGTTTGGTGACGCCTGCCATACTGTACCCCTCGGCAGTGACTTTGCCTTTGCGCAACACCGTAATCCGGTCGGCAATGGCGGCCACCTCGTGGAGTTTGTGGCTGATAAACACAATCGATTTACCTTGTTCGGTCATTGAGCGCATGGTGTTCATTAAATCATCAATTTCTCGAGGCGCCAGCACCGCGGTAGGTTCGTCCATAATCAAAATATTGGCCCCCCGATACAGCACTTTCAAAATTTCCACCCGCTGCTGCTCACCTACGGAAAGCTGCCAGATATAGGCCTTGGGGTCAACCCGCAAGCCAAATTGTTTTTCCAAGGCCAGCACTTTCTGGTCGTACTCATTCAGCCTCATAAAGAAGCGCGGTTCATTAAGGCCCAACAAAATATTTTCGGTGACGGTTTGGGTGGGGACCAGCATAAAGTGCTGGTGGATCATGCCAATGCCTTTGGCTATGGAATCCTTGGGGGAGTGAAAATCGACGGGGTCGCCAAAGATTTTGATGGTACCGGCGGTTGGCCGATAAAGTCCGGCCAGCACATTCATGAGGGTGCTTTTGCCCGCGCCATTTTCTCCCAGCAGGGCATGAATTTCTCCCTGTTTCAGCGTGAAGTTTACGTGGTCGTTAGCCAGCACGCCGGGAAAACGAACCACGACATCTTTCATTTCAACGGCATAAGTTGTTTCGGTCATAAAGGTCACTCTGGCTTTTATAGATGCCCGTTTCAGTGTTTGGGGGCGCTAAATTCTATCGCGAAGTGACTTCGCGTATGATAACGCAAATATACGAATTTCGACCGGTGCAATAAGTCGAAAAATCCCCCGAAGGGGCGGGGGGTTGGGGGGTAGTCCCCCCCACTATCCCCCCTTCTCTGTGCCGCTATTGCACAGGTACACAAATTTTGCCAATAGTCAGACTATTAGCGTCATTCGTCTATTTGAGGTATTCGTAACTTTAACCGTCTGGCGGCGTTTGGCTGGTATGACTATTATGAAAGCGGGGTGACCCTCAGGCCACCCCGCTGATTGGGTTACAAAATCATTCTAGCTCAGGCAGTTCGGCAGTGATGTTCTCGTTCCACCAGTACATACAGGTTTTACATTCGCTGCCAAATTGCGAGAAGCCATCCAGGTCCAATTGTTCCAGCTTCTCGCCTTCTTCCAGAACCACATTGCCCTGATTGTCGGTAATGGGACCGGAGAAAACGTCGAAGCGGTCAAATTCGCCAGCCAGCATCTTGGCCAGGGTATCTTTGATGAGGGCCAGGTCTTCTTCCGGCAAACCTTCTACGCCAGGCTGAGGCGTTTCGCCTTCCATAAAACCGTACAGGCCCAGGCCGCCACTATCGGCGTCAAAATATTCCCAGCCACCTTTCCAGGTGCCCTCACGGGATTTTTCCACAATGTCGGTGTAGATAGGACCCCAGTTCCAGTACATCGAGGTGAGGCAGGCATCAACTGTGCAGTTACCCGAGTAATCATAGGTAATCCCCCACTTGCCTCCGGGAGCGGCTTCGGCAGGGGCCGGGGTGTCGGCACCGGTCATCACCACTTGCGCGCCACCGTCAAACAGCGAGGCTGCCGCTTCTTTTTCCAGAATGGGATCATGCCAGGTGTAAATCCAGCGGACATCAATTGTGCAATCGGGGCAAGTTTTCGCCACACCCAGGGCAAAAGCATTACCCAGACGCAGTTCTTCGGGGATGGGGAAGGTGGCAATATAGCCCAGCTTGGGGTTGCCATCTACCTTGGCGCGAGAACCGGCCAGCATCCCGGCCAGGTATTTTATATCTTCCATGGCTCCCATCAGGTTACCAAAGTTTTCGCCGTTGGCCTTGTAGCCACTGATGTGAATAATGTCCACATCCGGAAATTCTTCGGCTACTACCTCTGAAGCATCCATAAAACCAAATGAAGTGGTGAAGATAACGTCAAAACCTTTGCGGGCCAACGAGCGAATCACTTGCTCGGCATCGGCCCCTTCGGCCACGTTTTCTACATAGGCAGTATGCACGTTATCGACATTTTCTTCAACATAAATCCGGCCCACATCGTGCGCCTGGCTCCAACCACCATCATCATGGGGGCCAACATACACAAAGGCCACGTTGTATTTGCCGTCTTCAATGGCAGGAATCTGATATTTGCCTTCGGCCTCGGTGGCGGCCTCTTCGGCGGGAGCTGCTTCTTCGGCAGCGGGCTGCTCGGCGGCGGGTTCTTCAGCCGCAGGTTGTTCCGGAGCAGGGGTAGCGGCGCAAGCGGAAATCAGCGCCAAAATCAAAATAAGTAAACCAATCCACGCAAAACGTTTCATGATATTCTCCTCCGAACTAATTAATTAAAGATTTTTTGGAAACCACGTCATAGTAGACTCTACCAAAAACATGATTGAATTGATCTGATAATTTATAGAAGAGTTTGGATCATCACCTCCTTTCCGAGGTGCTAAAGGTGCTCTTCCATGGTTAGAGGATATCGTTGAAGAGCATTAGCAACTCCAGAAAACTGGGCTCGTATTTTTCTGAAGTTGCCAACAAACTTCTTCTCGGAAGATTGTTGGGGCTGTTAGAAGTGATTAAACCGACTGCAACAAGGTGAGGTTGCAACGCCCCCATGCTACCACAACCTCTGAATATGTCAAACAACTCAAATTGGCTGAGTTTAAACAAATAGTGAGACCAGCTTAAACTGGTCCACATCCACCAAGCCGTGATCGGTAAGTTTCAGGGAGGGGATGACCGGGAGGGCCAGGAAACTCATGGCCATAAAAGGATCATGCAATGGCGAGCCAAGCTGGTGGGTGACGCGGAGCAAATCGTCCATTTGATCGCGCACTTGTTCGATGGGTTGGTCGCTCATCAAACCGGCGATAGGTAAGGGGAGTTGGCTCAAAATAGTGTCGCCCTCAACGGCGGCCATCCCGCCTTTGGTATTGGCCACAGCGTGAGCAGCAGCCAACATACTCTGATCATCGGCGCCGATAACAATAATATTGTGATGATCGTGGGCCACGGTACTGGCAATGGCCCCACGTTTCAGGCCAATGCCCCGTACCAGCCCTTTACCCACCTTGCCCGTGGCCAGATGGCGTTCGATGACGGCCATTTTTAGTATATCGCGGTCGGGGTCGGCGACAACTTTGCCATCGGCGCGAGGCGTTTCTTCAATGATATGTTGAGTGAGCAATTGGTCCACAATTGCACCAATGATGCGGACCTGGTTGCCTGTGGCAGGGATGGTGAAATCGACTTGATCCCAATCTACATTCATTGAGCTGCGCAGGATACTATGACGTACCTCGCGCTGCCAGGGCAACACCTGGCCATTTTGGGCTACCAACTTGCCGCCCCGGTAAACCATCTCGGCCACGGGCGCTTGCAGGTCGGAGAAAACCATCAAATCGGCGCGGCGCCCGGGCGCAATCGCGCCCCGGTCGTGCAGGTGGAAATATTCGGAGGGGTTAAGGGTGGCCATCCGGAAGGCGGTTATGGGAGGAATACCGTGGGCAATGGCCGTGCGAAGCATAAAATCGATGTGGCCTTCTGCCAGCAGGTCGGCGGGTTGGCGGTCGTCGGTGCAAAAACAAATGCGATGGGCATTATCTGGCGTTACATAAGGCAGGAGCGCTTTGAGATTGCGGGCGTTGGTGGCCTCGCGCAAGAAAACGTACATGCCCAGGCGGAGTTTTTCCAGAATTTCTTCGCCAGTAGTACTCTCGTGATCGCTGCCAATATTGGCATTGATGTAAGCGATCAGGCCCTTACCGCTTAAACCAGGGCAGTGTCCATCTTTTACCACTCCCTTGAAGGAACGAATTTTGTTGAGAATGCCTTCGTCGCCGGCCACCACGCCGGGGAAATTCATCACTTCGGCCAGACCAATGACGTACTCTTCCCGTTGCAGCGGTTCCAGATCATACCATTCCAGGGAAGCGCCGGTAGTTTCCATATGGGTGCTGGGCACACAACTGGGCGCGTTGACATACACACTCAGCGGATTGTATTTGGCCATTTCCAGCATGTAGCGGATGCCTTCCAGTCCCAGGACATTGGCAATCTCGTGGGGGTCGGTGATTACCGTGGTGGTGCCTCGCGGTACCACGGCGCGAGCAAATTCCGGCGGTGGAACCATTGCGCTTTCAATGTGCACGTGGCTGTCGATGAGGCCGGGGGCCACGTAACGTCCCTCCAGATCAACCGCTTGGCGAGCCTCGTAATCACCTAGGCCCACAATCCGCGAGTGGGCAATGGCCAGATGCGTGGGGATGATTTCCCCGGTAAAAACGTTGATGACATTACAGTTTTTTAAAATCGTGTCGGCAGGTTCGTCTCCACGAGCAATTTTGATAATTTGGGCCAGTTCCATATTTTGTCTCCTTTTTTTCTTTAGGAAAATTATCCTCCATAAATTGGGTTGAGACAAGTTTATGAGCGAGATTCAATTACCCATACAAAGAACCCCCGCGCGACCTGACGGGGGTTCTGATTGGGTATTACCAAAATTTAAGACTTTACGGGCCACCCTGAATTTCAAGCTCGTACTCCAGAGGACCAAGGTCGTGGTTATATACTTTCACGTAATACGTATGCTCCTCCATTAGCTGGCCATCCCATAGCACTTGTAGACTTTTGATGTCGTCAGTTTTATTGGGGGAGTTGGCACTGGCACCTAAGGGCTCCAACTTGTCGATAGTGCCGCGCGTCCAGATGTCCAGTTGATTACCAGGGTAAATGGCAAAATCGGCGTGACGGGCACGGATACGATCCAGCGGGGTGTTGGTAAGCAAAAAGATGAAGTCGTGTTGGGGCGTGGTGTCGTTGTAGGAATCTCGATAATAAAACTCATACCACCGTTCTTCACCAGCCGCAAGAACGCCGGTGGTGGTGCCGATTTTAAGGGGAATAGCTTCAGGTGGGCCGGCCCCCGGTTCGGGGGGCTGGGCGGGCCGGGTAGGGGGGGAGACGGTTTCCTGCGGTACGCGACCGGCGACACTATCGGCCTGGTGCAGAGTGGGGTTGCCAAGTTCGGCGTTTTCAACATCATCGGGGAAAAGGTAGTAGTCAACCACGTCGGGCGTGCCGTTTTTAACCTTAATCAGATAACGGTCGCCATCAACCAGTGAACCCGACCAGAGACGCTCGCCCGTGTTGGGGTCTTCATCCCGGGAGACCCAGGCGCCGTCGCCAAAGTGTTCCATATAGTCGGCATCGCCCCGTTCCCAAATGTGAAATTGGCCGGCCGGGAAGATTTCAAAATTGATGCGGTGACTCATGTAGCCGGTGCGGGGGGTGAAGAACATGGTCATCTTCATGTCTTCGATCAAATCATCGTCCAGATCATCCCGCAGCAACGAATACCAGTGTTCGCCGTAGGGGGCCAGGCGACCACTGTTGACTCCCTCCAGGTTGAAGGCCAGGGGGTTGTTGGGATAAATATTGACCGGGGTATACGACTCTTTCGGTTGAATGGGTTCGGCGGGGGGCGGATTGCCGCCGTCATCGTTCCCCTGTTCTTTTTCGGTAGGGTCGGGATTTTTGACCGTTTGAGGCGGAATGGACAGCCAACCCAACGAATCGGCCTGAATAAGCCATGCAGCGGCCGTTTCGGCGTCCTGTCCCTCGATGGCCTGAGCGGTCAAAGCCCATAGCATTTGGGGGTCGGCTTCACGGGGGTTGGGCACAATCTCAACCGGCGTTTCGGCGGTGATAATCCAACCGACGGCCTGGGCCTCTTGCATCCAGATAGAGGCCTGGTCCGCGCTCATATTTTCCACCGCCATCGCGGTGAGCGTCCAGGCCAGTTGGCGGGCATTGAGCGCATTAGGATTGGCCATAGCCGTGTTGAGACTGGCGGGTATGGCTTTGCTGAGGGTCGGTTGTTCGGCTTTGGCTTCCAGCGTGTAATCCAGGGCAAAAGGTGAGTTGTTAAACACGCGCACGTAGTAGCGATCTTGCTCGGCAACCTGGCCGGTCCAGAAGGATTCATTCAGGCTTTGATCGGCTGTTTTCAGGGGAGAACGTAGTCCCGAGCCTAATGCTTCGTAGGCTGAAGTTGAGGCTTGGAACCAGGCCTCACGGGGCGGTTGGGTGAACACTTCAAAATTTACCTGACCGGGTCCGAGCAGGGCTTCACTCTCGTAACGTAAGGCCAGCGAAATCCAGGCGGCGTCAGGCTGTTTGAAGTTTTCTTTACTGTAGGTGTACCAGTCCTCCTCGCCAGGGTTAAGATGGTCCACATTGAGGCCATTACTAAGGGTACGAGCGTTTTCAATGGAGTCGCCCCTGGGCGTAATAAAGGAAAAGTCTAATAGTTTACTGGCAGGATTGGCAGCAGCAAATACAGGCACCGCAATAATCAGCACCGCGATGACAACCAGACTATAACTAAAAAGCGCTTTATAGGTAAGCTTGGGTAAAGATGTTAATCTCATTTTTTAACCTCCGTATTGCCTGCATTGTCCGTAATTCACCGGCAACGAGCGCCGAATTTTTCTCGAACAAAGCCTAAAGACCAGGAAGATACGCCCAGAGAAAACAATATTTCTAACCAATAGCTTACCATAAAGTTGAAGCCAGGTCAATTATGTCAAGTTTCTAAATTCGGAATCAAAAAAATCTCCCGGCGCTAAGACCGGGAGATCTTCTTGAAGATTCAGATAATGGGACAAATTTTAGTCGCCCAGACAACTCCAGGTTTGAACACCTTCACCAAAGTTGGCGCTGACCAGGATGATGTCGAGAATGTCAATAATATCATCCCGGTTGATGTCGGTGGCCAGGCCGGGGTCAGTTTTACCCAGGTCCAAACCCACAGCCGTCGCGTCGACGATGTCGACCAGGTTATCATCATTGACATCGCCGCTCTTAAGCGTGACGGTGGTCAGAGACGTTTCTGGCGCGGTCACGGTTGGCGCGGTACAAACGGAGGGGAGATACCCCGGCCCGTCTGCGGTGATGGAAGTATAGACCCCCGGTACAACATCGATAATGCTGAACTGACCGGCAGGCCCCGTGGTGTAACTCTGGCCACTATCATCGATGCTCACAATTGCCTCCGACCAATTGTCACCGGCCCGTCCGAGCATGATTACCTGACCGGTTACCGTGGCCATACCTGGTTCGGTGGTCGGTTCAGCCGTTGGCTCGGCGGTTGGTTCGGCCGTTGGTTCAGCCGTTGGTTCAGCCGTCGGTTCAGCCGTCGGTTCGGCCGTTGGCTCGGCGGTCGGTTCGGCCGTTGGCTCGGTAGTTGGTTCAGCCGTTGGTTCGGCGGTTGGCTCGGTAGTTGGTTCGGCCGTTGGTTCGGTAGTCGGCTCAGTTGTCGGTTCCGGGGTAGTTCCGATGGTGACCGTGTAGCTTTGCGGGATCAGGCTCAAAGCAACGGCTTCGGGATTACCCAGCTTTTCGTTTTCAAAGGTAAAAGTGACATTACCAGATGCATCCGATGCAGCCGTAGCCTCAAACGTCAGCAGGATCACGTCCCCGGTCAGACCGGGCACTTCGCCCTGACGGCTGGCAACCATTCTTATCTGACCACTCTCATTGTCGATATTGTTGATTACGACAAAGGAAAAGTCGGCATTAATTTGCGAGTTACTGGCGGTAATCTTGCTGGAGTCATAGTTAACGTTTAATTGCGCGCCGTACACCCCGCCATTGCCAACTCCCCGCGCCTCGACTTCCACGCTAAAGGTTTCACCCGCCTCAACCAAGGCCGGACCATTAAAAGCCAGGATAACCGGGCTGGGAGTGGGTTCGGCCGTTGGTTCCGTGGTCGGTTCAGCCGTTGGCTCACCCGTCGGTTCGGTGGTCGGTTCACCCGTCGGTTCGGTAGTGGGTTCAGCCGTTGGTTCCGTGGTCGGTTCAGCTGTTGGCTCACCCGTCGGTTCGGTGGTGGGGGTAGGTTCCGGCCCGGTATCACTATCCATAAAGATAAGAACCGCACCGCCGCCCGCCTGGCCGCCGGTGGGGTAGTCGTTCCAACAGCGGTCGGTCACGTAGACTTTGCCATTATTGGGATTGACGGCAATTTCAAACGGGTTCTTCCATTGTAGGTTATCGCTGACCAGGGGAGGGTTGCCAACCACCGTATTGGGTAGACGCCACACTCCGGGAGCATCACCTGCCAGGACTCCGCCATCAAAATTGATAGCATACGTACCGCCACGGGCCGGGTTATTGCAGGCCGCCTCGTCGCCGTTGGTGTTCACATAGGGGAAACCGGCGTAGGTGCCGAGCATGTGATGGGTGGCGGGGTTGTACACCAGGCCAACCTCGGCGTAATCGCCAATTTCAATCTCGGCGTTGCGGAGCAGCACGTTCTTGGGTTCAGCCGCCGAAAAGCTGTAGACCAGTAATTTGTTGGGGTTGAAAAAATCAGGTTGTACTGGCTCGGAGCGAGTATCGTCGGAATAGGTCATAAAGAGACGTGGCTCATCCATTCCCTCCTCTTGCCACAACCCCAGGGCGTGGGGCGAACCACTGGGCCGGGAAAACTTACCGGAGGGGAGAATGATGGGCTGGGCAGTGTAGTTAAACGGTTCAACACTATCAAAGCCGCGGAATTGGAAGGGGTTAGGATCGTTGTCGTTTTCAATAATGGCGTCGCGCATGGTTACAAAGTTGTAGCCCTGCAAACTCAGGGCCACCACCGCTTCAAAGGGGCCATAACCAAATTGGTTGGCAATAATTGGCTCGGCCACCATCTCGGCGCCTTCCAAAATCACCATCCGCCCGCCTTTGTAGTCGGGGAAGTTTACCCAGCCGGTGAGAGGATTAACGCTGGGAGAAGTGGGTTGAAAATCGACCCGATCTGGTTTCACGTTACCGATAATCGTGTCGGTGTTGGCATCAATCACCGACACCACGCCGCCTTCAAATGCGCCCACATAGACAGCGTCGCCGGAAACTGCCACCCCCCAGGCGCCCTCGCCAATACCATCCGGGCCGCCGGGAATCGTACGCAGCACCTCATCGGTTTCGCCATCGATGACGGCCACAAAGGGATAAGGCTTGGTAGCTACGGTTTCGGTCATCACCGCAGTAGCAACTTCGGCCATTACCACCGGCCCCTGAAAGGCCACGTAAACCTTGTTCAACCCGGCATGCACGGCCACACCTTTGGGATGGACCGGATACACGGCGCCCAGGGTAACCTCAACCTGCTCGTCTTCCGCCAGTTCGATGGGCGTTTGCGGGGTAGTAGGATAGTAACCCTGACTGGCACCGGTAAAGCGCAAGAAAGGAGTGTAACTTCCGGCGGGTAGGTCGGTAAAAGTGGCCGGAACCGCCAGACAGGTGGAGTCGTCATCCAGACACGCCTCCAGGTCGGGTGGGGCAGTGCTGTCAACCGCATCTTCGCAGTCGCCATCGGCATTCTGGTCAACACACGCGTTAACGGTAATGGTCCCACCTGCTTGCGCGTAGACTGCGCCCAAAGGTAACGCAATAAGCAGCATTAGGCCTAATGCCGCCATCCACCATTTTACAGTAAAAGTGTGTTTCATAATTAATATCTCCTTCAATCAATGACTGTAAATGAGAGACTGCCCTTCCTGAGTTAATCCAAAAACAAAAACGCCCCCTGCGCGCCTTGTAGTCCTTTTGAGAAGACTCAAAGACAGGGGGCGTTAAACGGCAAACACACCATAAATGCAGCCAGATGTTCAAAGGTGCTGCTAAACAATTAAGGTTGCGTTTTGCCAAACAGCCCGAAACGCAGGTGTAAATTTGTTAATGTACGGCCCACGTTCTATCCAGTTGGTGGGCAAATACAGTTACATAACGCTAGGATAGATTACTTAACATTGTAGCATGTTTCAAGGCGATTACAACAGGGTAATAAGTCCTATTTATAAATCGCCTAATTCCGGCGAAAAATCAGGGTGGATACGCCGACCAGAATCTCGTCCCCATCTTCCAGGTAACGGGGACCTTCAATTCGCTCGTCGTTGACAAAAGTGCCATTAAGACTATTTTGGTCTTCAATAACAAAGTTACCGGCCTCGTATTCAATTTTGGAATGCCGACGGGAAATTTCTTTGTCTTTTGCCAGGGAGAAGATATTGTCGCCGGCCCGGCCGATAGTGGCGCAGCCGGCGGTCAGCTGGAAAACCTCACCTGCGTGGGGGCCAGACGTACAATCCAGATAGGCCGGAATCTCTTGGGTGGGGGATTCTTCCTGGGGGAGTACAAAAGTGGCATCCTCCAGTTCATCGGCTTCAATCTCTTCCTCAAAGACCAGGGTGGGGTCTTCGTCGTTTTCAAATTCTATGCCGACATCTTGCACTTTCAATCCGACCGACTCTGGAGTTGTCTCAAACTCAGGCGTGGCCAGGATTTCTTCTGGCTCTTCAGGCAAAACAACCGTGGCATCGGTTTCATAGAGTTCGTCAATATCCGGGAGAGGGGATTCGGCGTCTTGTGTTTCCAGAAAGGATTCGGATATACCCGTGGCCAGAACCCTTGCCTGCGAATCGTCCTTTTCCGCCGGTTGGCCCTGGCGACCTTTAAGATAGCGAATCTGACTGCGAGGAATCATCACCAGTTCATTATCAACCCGCACAAAGATGTTCAGTTCGTCTTGGGTTACAAATTCACCTTCAAGAGTGTGATCATCTGTAAATTGAACCGTAATTTCACCTTTCAAGGTCAGCAAGAATAAATTTTTTGCAGAGAGTGCGTTATCTTCAGTAGACATGGATTTTTCCTCCAAAAATCAGCTAATGTTTAGAAACTGAAACGCCAGGGTAAAAATTTTAAGGCCCGGTACCCCAACCTCTATGTTGATACATGATATTTTATTTCAGGTTACTATCGAGGTCAAGCAGGTAAAAGGTTTTAAAACCCAAAAATAGGATGTTTCAGTTGCGGTTTTGATTCTTGACTGACTGGCTCAAATTCGTTAAACTTTAACCACAAATCTATAGATGTCTGCGGGGGGATTAACTCATTGGCTAAAGCTAAAATAAAAAGTAGAGTCAAGAGACAGGCAAAGCCAACCATTTCACCAACCATGATTGTTTTGGTGATGGGGGCGGCCTTGCTCATTGCTGGCGGTTTGATGGTGGTGGGTAATCAGGCCGGGGAGGTTGATGTTAGCCGGTATCCGACGAAAGGCCAGGCCGACGCGCCGGTAACCATCATTGAGTATTCGGATTATGGTTGCACGCATTGTCGAGATTTTATACTCAACACATTGCCTCTGCTGGAAGCAGAGTACGTTGATTCTGGAAAAGTCAAATACGTAGTGCATCCCTACTACCTGGGCGATTCCACCATAGGATTGGCGACCGAGGCCGCCTGGTGCGCCCAGGACCAGGGCAAATTTTTTGAGTACCAGCACGCGCTCTTTGAAAATCAGGGGATGATGCTGCTAAACCAGGATTCCCTGGTGGCGTTAGCCAACGAGCTTGGTTTAGACGGAAATGCAGTGGCCCAATGTCTGGCCAGCGGCGCGCATCGAACCGATGTGGGCCAAGCAACTCAGGCGGCAGCTAATCGAGGCGTAAACTCCACGCCAACCTTCTTTATCAATAATCGGCGGATTGTAGGTAATAAACCTTATTCTGAATTTCAAAGTATCATCGAAAGGGAGTTGGCTGCGGCTCAATGAGTACCTTAACGGCTAAACTAAAATTGGTTGGTGTTGATTGGATATACTGGGCGACGCTGCCGTTAAGCCTAGCCGGGTTAGGGGTGTCAGCTTACCTGATGTGGGGTTACGCCGCTCCTGAGGCAATCCTGGCTTGCGGGGGATCATCGGGTTGCGAAACAGTCAAAAATAGTGTCTACGCCAACCTGATGGGCATTCCCCTGCCGGTGTGGGGCTTGGCGGCCTATGCTGCGATTTTGTTGCTGCTTATTTGGCAGGGACGTTTGGCCGCCACTGGTTCAGGTTGGTCGGCTTACACGGCCCTGGCCGTTTTTGGCATTTCTTTAACGGGTATGCTATATTCGGCATATCTAACCTATTTAGAGTTGTTTGTAATTGAGGCGATATGCCGCTGGTGCCTGGCGTCGGCCTTAATTATGGTTATTATTTTTATTCTATCTACTTTGACTCTACATAGCGAAAGGGAATAATGGCTACCAGAATTATTTGTCGAGCACTTGATTGCATTTTTAACGAAAGCAAAACGTGCATCTCGGAAGAAATTGTATACGACCCGGAAGAGGGCTGCCTGACGTATGAGGTCCTGGACGACTTGGTTGAACTGGAAGAGGAAGAAGAAGAGTGGGAAGATGAAGAGTTATTTGAGGATGATGAGGATTTGGAATGGGATGAAGACGAAGACGAGGACCTCTTCCTGGATGAGGATTTGGGAGAGGAAGACGACCTCTAAAACCAGACGGTTCAGCCAATAACGCACGCCTGATAGTAGTTGCCGTCACCCCAATACCCCATAACGTTTGAATACCTGGGTGGCTTTGGCATCATTGGTTATATCCTTCTCAACCCAAAACATCAAAAGTCGCAACAGAGCCAGTGGTTGTTATTGCCCTGGCTCGTTTTGCAAATTCTATCGGTTGGTCAGAACAGGAGCATATAGTGACAAAGCAAACGGTTGATATTTTGTTGACAAATGGTTATCTGGTGACAATGGATAACCGGATGAGCCTTTATCCAAACGGCACAGTTGCCATCAAAGATAACCTCATTGTGGCGCTTGGCCCGAGCGATGACCTTGAGGCGACCTATGAGGCCACAACAGTGATTGACTGCCAGAACTGCATCATCAGCCCTGGTTTAATTAATGCCCACACCCATGTGCCAATGACTCTGTTGCGCGGTCTGGCCGACGACCTGCGTTTAGATGTGTGGCTCTATGGTTATATGATGCCGGTGGAACGAGAATTTGTTGGGCCTCAATTCTGTTACATCGGCACCTTGCTGGGCTGCGCCGAAATGATTCGCTCCGGCGTGACCACGTTTTGCGACATGTATTACAACGAGGCAGAAGTGGCGCGGGCCACCGTCGAAGCCGGGATGCGGGCCGTACTGGGCCAGACCATCCTCAAATTTCCCTCACCCGATGCCTCCAACTACGACGAGAGCCTGGCTTATTGTCGCCGGTTTATTGAAGAATGGCGAGATCATCCCCTGATTATTCCGGCGGTTGCGCCCCACGCCCCCTATACCGCAACCCCGGACATGCTGCAAAACTGTGTTACCCTGGCCACCGAGTTTGATGTTCCGTTGCACATCCACGTGGCCGAAACTGCACTGGAACAGGAAAACAGTGTCAGCCAATACGGCACCACCGTCGTGTCCTGGCTGGAACAATACAACCTGTTCCGGGCCAAAGTGATTGCCGCCCACTGTGTGCATTTGCATGATAATGAAATGCGCACCCTGTACCATTACCGGGCCGGGGTAGCCCATTGCCCCAGCAGCAATCTAAAGCTGGCCAGCGGCACGGCCCCGGTGCAAAAACTGGTTGATCTCGGGCTTCACGTCGGCATTGGCACCGACGGCCCTGCCTCCAACAACGACCTGGATATGTTTGAAGAAACCCGCCTGGCCGCCTTTTTGCAAAAGGGTGTTTTTGGCGATCCCACCCTGCTGCCGGCCAAAACTACCTGGGCTTTAGCCACCATCGAAGGCGCGCGGGCCGTTCATATTGACCATTTAACCGGCTCCCTGGAACCCGGCAAACGGGCCGACCTGTCTGTGATTGCCATGGCCAATACCCACCAACTGCCCCGTTTTGCCCGCGATCCCGAGGCAGTTTATTCGCAACTGGTTTACGCCACCAAAGCCACCGATGTGCGCGATGTCATTGTGGATGGCCGAGTTTTGATGCGTAACCGCGAGTTGCTGACCCTGAATGAAACCGATATTATCGCTGAGGCTGAACAGATTGCCCGCCGGATTGATGCCTTCCTGACCGCGCGAGAAGGAAATATTCTTTCCAAGCTCCTGGCCATCAGCACCGACTTCATCCCGCAGGAAACATTTGAGATTCAGGTCAAACTTCGTCTGCCAGAATTGATTGATATTAATGAGGTATTTAGTGAGGCCGGGATTGAAACATACCGCCACTCCAGTCGAGATCAATACGATACTTACTTTCTGTTTGAAGACCCGGAGGCCGGGCGGTTGCGCTTTCGCGAAGATGAAGTTAAGAATGAGCGCGGTGAATTACAGGAAACGTTTTACACAATGACCCTGATGGGTCCAACCGTGGAAAAGGAGTTTGAAAATTCGGTGCTACTCACCCGCGCCCGCTACACCGCTTCGGCCAACCAGAGCCTCCGGTTTTATCGGGAGTATTTCAAGCCCAAAGCAGAACAAGAGGTGGTCAAAAAGCGCCGTCGGTGTCATATCAGTTACAAAGATACCGATTTTGCCATCAACCTGGACCAACCTTCTGGCGCCGAAGCCGGCAACGTTTACCTGGAAATCAAGAGTCGGACCTGGTCGGCCAAAGACGCCCTCCGTAAAGCCGAATTGATTGGCGAACTCCTGGAGAAATTTCAGGTAAAGGCCGACAGCCAACTCAAAGTTGAGTACGTAGATTTGGTTACCCAGGCGTAAAATCATTCTAAACAACGAAACTTTTTGGGAAAAACCTCGTATTGATATATGAACGAGATTACACACAATAACAATTACACGATAATATAATTACATTTAACGAGGTGATTCCATGACTGAACAAAATGAAAAAGTAAATGCCGAACAGCTTCGAGCCGAACAAGTTCGGGCGGAGGAATATGTGTTTAGCGGGGAAGAGGTTGTGACCAAAGTGAAAGAATTACTACACGAAGGCAATGTCCGCCGTTTCACCGTTTACAACCACAACGGAACAGTTCTGCTGGACATGCCGCTCACGGTCGGACTGGTTGGGATGACCGCCGCAATTGTGTTGGCTCCGGTATTCAGTGCCATCGCGTTGTTGGCGGGCGTGGTGACCAAACTCAGCGTGAAGGTGGAACGGGTTGTAAACGAAGTTGACGAAACCAAATAGGTTGAAAATTTCCAAAAGCAAAAAGCCCGGCTGATTGCCGGGCTTTTTCTTTTTTTATTTCTATTTATTTATCGTTTCCGGTTTGTATCTTCTCAATAAATAGGGGCGAATTCACATATTTACTCGGTAGGGACAGAATAATATTCTGTCCCTACCCCAAAATATTGAGAGGATACTCCGGTTTCAATTCCAAAGATCTGCCAGCTTTACTACCGCATCGGTTCTGTCTCAAGCACCGCGTTAAACGTGTTCACTTTCAAAATCCACCGGCTGCCGATTTGGTAATCGTCAAACTCAGCTTCGCTATCGGGGTGATACGTATATTGGCCGTCCTCGGCGTTAAATATCACCTCGTAATCTTCACTCCGCTCGCCTTCACGCTGATTCTGGTTCAACGCCGAAACAGGGGGCCAGTGAGGATTGAGGTCGTTGCCGCTCTGAGAGACTTCGTCAACCTGCCGCCACTCATCCACCGTATATTTGCACCAATCGGCAAACACCTCGTATTCACAATCCTGCACCACTTCGGCATAGCCGCTGCCTTTGTCTACACTGTAAGGGGTGCCGCAAACCTCTCTGGCATTGGGAGCCGGGTCGCTCTGGGTATGGTGGACTTTCTGGGTGCAAACGCCCATCACCGCCTCAGCGGGAATGTCATCCTGCCAAGCCTCATGTTCTACCGGCTGCAAGGCCTCGATGGCGATGGTGCGCGTCCACGTTACCCCACTTACCGTCCCCCTAATATCCTCGGTCCGACGGGAAAGAACCATAAAAACAATGCCCGCCACACATAGCAACAGCAAGACCGCCAAACCAATGCCGCCAAACAAGCCAATTCGCCTTGTGGCCGCCGGTTGAACCTCTGGCCGGGTTTTGGGTTCCGCTTCCGGTCTGGCCAAACTGGCCCCACATTGGGCGCATTTAGGGGCGTTGGCTTCGTTCTCTGCGCCGCAGGCAGAACAGGTAATTTTCTGAGCTGGTCCCTGGCGCCGCGCGCCCAAAACCTGGCCACTCTGGCGGGCCGTGCCCTCGGTCAAGTCCGCGCCACACTGGCTACAGTTGGTAGCGCCCGCCGGATTGCGCGAACCGCAGTAGTAACAGTGTACATCGGGACCGGCTTTGGCCTTTTTCAGTTCGTCCTCGGCGGTGATAAGTTCCTCGTGAGCGGCCTGTTCAAATTTTACATCATCCGGCTGGGGCATGCCGCAACTGGTACATGTTTTCTGTGGCCCGGGATTCCGGGTTTGGCAATTGGGGCAGGTCCACTCTGTCCGTACGTAACCAACTGTTTTCCTGGCCATCTGGTATCCCCTTTCTAAGTAACCATCCAGAAATTACTTCCCGTTTTAGACCCTTAAGGTGGGCGAATCGCGGATTCGCCTGAGACCTTTTGAGGTCTGGCCGGAACCTTCTCAAAGTATTACCTTGCGTAAATTTGTTTCATGTTTTGTAGTATTCAGCTTTCCGGTGGATCGTCAGGGTTTGTTTCCTCAATCCTCTCAGATGCCTCGGTCGCCCGAAAACGAATCAGGGCGGGCAATCTAAAACGTTGACCATTTCCTTTACTCAACGGCACTTTGGTGCCATCTTCGGCAACGGTAAGTTTGCCCTTATACCGTCCCTTAAAAGCCTCGACAATTCTGCCGGGGGCCTCGTCAAACTCGGGTCCAATATGGCTGATCAACACGTGGGGCACATTGGCCGTGGCGGCAAAATCGGCCACATCCTCAGGGTGATGATGCGCCATCTCGTGAATGAGCAGATCGCACTCGTTTACGTAAGGACTCAGTTCCTCGGGCGAGCGCAGGTCGCCGCTGTATAAAATGCGCCAGCCCGGCCCATCGATGACCATGCCCAAGGCAATTGCCTTGCGACCAAACTCGGTTTTGCACTCCACGCTCTCCAGGTGGCGAGTTTTAAAAAAGGTCACGCGCACCAGGGACTCCTTGGCTGTTTTGCCGGGCTTAACGTTTGTTATCGTGAGTTCATACCCCAGGTCATCAGGCAATTGAAAAGAATCCTCCAACAAACGCCGCACTTTCCCCCGGGTGCCGCGCGGCCCGTAGATATTCAGCGGGCCGGGACGTTTGAGGAGGTAATTCTGAGTTAAAAACAGACCCAACCCAGCCACGTGATCCATGTGCCAGTGGCTCAAAAACACGGCCTGAACATCGGTTGGGTCTAAATTATAACGATACAAAAGCGTTGAGACCGGGGCGCCACAATCTATCAAAAAGAGCTTGCCCGCCGCAGACAGGGCATAAGCAGGGGCGAAACGCCGTCCCGTGGGCTGGCCGGAGGAAGAACCAATTACCAGGAGTTCATCAGGCATTGTTATGCTCCTCTCATTTACTCAATCATGGTCCACCGCCACAGGCGGCAACGTTTTGTTCATGCGTAACATAATCGGCGGCAAACAGGTGCCGGCCTTCGCCGCCGCAACCCATAAAAAAGAGAAAGTCCGTCTGTTCCGGCTGAAGCGTAGCCATAATAGAAGACGCCCCGGGGTTGGCAATGGGGCCGGGCGGAAGGCCGGGATTCAGATAAGTGTTGTACGGCGAATTCACCTGCGAATATTCTTCCAAGGTGACCGGCGTTTTCCACCATTGGCCCGTGTCGGTCTGGTAGCCCATGGCGTACTGCACCGTGGGGTCGGCTTGCAGATACATGCCCTGAGCCAAACGATTCAAATAAACGCTGGCAATCGTGGGACGCTCTTCGGGCACCACCGCCTCACGCTCCACAATGGAAGCAATGGTCAGAATATCGCGGAACGAATAACCTTGCGCCGCTGCCAGTTCCACCGCATTGGGCGGAAGTTTGCTGGCCATGTTGTCGAGCATCCGGGTGATCAAATCCTCAGGCGTACCGTTGGCCGGGATGCGATAGGTATCGGGAAAAAGATAACCCTCGTAAGAAGTTCCGGCCGGCAGGTCGGCCAGCAACGGATGCTCAAGGCCAGTACCCTGCCGCACAAAAGCTAAAAAGACCGCGCCATCCATAATACCTTCGTCGGTCAACATTTCGGCAATCTGTTCGGCCCGCCATCCTTCGGGAATGGTCACGGTTACCTCTTCAAAGTTGGCTTTTTGCAACGCCCTGGCAATCTCGCCAAAGGTCATATTACGACGCAACACGTAATCACCAGCCTCGAGTCTGGCATCCAGGCCGTTATAACGCAAAAAGAGGCGGAACAGGTCGGCATCGGCAATTAAATCCTGTTCCAGTAATTTACTGGAGATAGAAAATGCCGTTTCACCCACATCCACCGTAAACGGCACTGGCGCAGGATCATTGGAAACCGGGGTGTTGATAGTTTCGGCCTGCGATTGCAAATAAATCCCCAGCAAAAACTCCTCCACATTCTGCGGCGAGTGGGCCAACCCCGCATCGCCGCCTACGGATATGGAGGCCGCACTTTCCTGGCTTTGTTGGGTAAAGGCCCAATAACCGGCCCCCAAAATCACCACAATCGCAGCAATAGCAATTAAAAAAACGATAAAACGAATAATGGCTCTAATCACTACCATGCCTGGATGTTACTCCGTATTTACAATTAAGTTCCTTTCCGCATCCCAACACTGACACGCTTCGCGGACCTCGGGTCCCTTGATGATGAGGCCTTCGTAAGGGAAAAGGTTAGGTTGCACCTCCCACCCCGACAGGATCAGCGGCACCGGGCCGCCCGCGTCCAGCCACTCGCCGTTGTAGCGACGGGCAAAGTGAACGTGGCTGGAATTGGACAGTCCACCCTCACAGGAAGCATAGCCGATAATATCGCCCTGAGCCACCCGCTGACCCACCTGAACCGGGGTATTGACATCCAGGGCCACGTGCAAATAGAGCAACACCCAGCCGGTCTGGATGTTGCCGTCCCCATCCAGGTCGAGCTGCACCTCGCCTTGCCGGGCCACAACAATCACGCCATCTGCTGCCGCCGTGCTCGGCACCGCCGAATAATAACAATTGCCCAACACGTCCGGCGGGCCAAAATCAATGGCGGCCCAGGCGCTGCCGTCGGCATAGGCCGGATGCGGCGCGCCGGTAAAGTAAAAACCTTCACCCCTGGCCCAGGGCAGGCTCAACGGCGGTTGGGTTAGGGTAATAGGCACCACCGGCTCCACGGCATAGGTAAACGGGTCGCCAAAGAGCGCGCAATAATGAGCCATAAACCCATTGGGGCCGATTTCTTGCTGCCAGGTTGGCCAGTCCGAGTGAATCGCCAGAATATTCTGCACCCCCACCGTACCCGCATTGACTCCTGGCGAGGTCATCGCCCGGCTGCGATCGGGCAGGCAGAACACCCAAAACCCATCACGTTTGTAGCCGTAATAGCCGGCATTGATCCGGTTGGCCGTAAAACTCAAGGCCTGGTAAAGACTGCCGCCCTTGGGATTACGCGGCCCCAGCGGCAACCGCAACTGTTCTTCCATGGGTTGAAGTTGGGTAACCCAACCACCGTAATGTTCTAACAGGGCCAGCAACAGACGCGGTCCCACGCTAAACTGCTGGGCCACCCGTTCGACCACCTGCGGGCCGGTCAATTCCTGACCATCTACGTTTTCGTAATAGGTAGACAGATAGCCGCCCTGGCCGTTCACAAACCCGGTAATATCAAAGTTAACATAAGCAGGGCTATAGACCACCTCGCTATCCGGTATCAGTGGCGTGGCCGGTAATATGTTGTTTATCTGCAACGGCACCCGCAATAATTGTCCGGTTTGAATCAGCGCCGACGGTCCATCCAGATCATTCATCACCACCAACTCTTCGATAGAGCTATTGTACAGTAAAGCAATGTAACCCAAAGTCTGGCCCTCGGCAATGGTGTGATAGGTATACGGCGGGCCTTCATGGATAGGAATCGGTAACGGCGGCACGGCTGGAGTCGGCGTTGCGACTGGAGTTGGCGAGGATACCGGCGCTGGGGTAACCAATAAGGCCATGGCCGCCGCCACGGAATCGGGCGTAGCCACGGTTGCCGTCAGCACAGCCTCATGTCCGGAATCTGGGGTAATTGTTATGTTTGTTTGATCCTGGGTAGATGTCGGCCCGCTGTTGAACACGGCAGCCGGGCTGCACCCCACCACGAGCCATAGCCAGCCTCCCGCCAGACAGATTATCTTATAGGATATAGATGTCATTTGAAGAGCGTGAGTGATTGAAAATTTTTACCCCCCTGTCAACCAAAAGAAGTATAGCACTGCTATTTGGAGAGGGCAAAACAAGGCCAGGTGGCAAACGACGAAAGGTAATCTCATGCCGAAAGTTACGGGTCTTGTCACATGCCAGTTGAATTTGTTTAAGGCGCAAACAAATTTGGGCAACAATTTCAAGATATCCTCCCAAAATTTGGCACGACCATTCTCTTTGCCGGAAATCTCCCCGGCGGAAAAATCGGCCCTGAATCCCTCCCAAAGAAAGGAAAGAAGTTTTTACGTTTCAGAGGCCGTTCGGCGCCGGTGGGCGGCAAACTCGGGGGCTTCCTTAACGGCGGTCCCCAAAATACCCAATGAGCGCCAAAAGGCGTTCCAGCCGGTGCGGGTAAGTTCGGCGCCCTCGTCGCCCACGCTGGGGAAACCCTGTTCGTTGGGGGTCAACTGTTCCCAATTGCGGAACAACCGTCCCCACTCGCTGTTGAGGACCCGATCCATGTGCTTTTTGGCCAGCACCGGATACCAAAAGCTATCGTGATAGATGACGCTGGCAATGTAAGACCACGGTGCCAGAACGGTTTTCAAGGACCATTCGAGGGGTTTTTTGAGCGGCCCCCAATATATCTTGTGCTGCATCCGCGAGGCAAAGGTCATCTTCTTGAAGGGACCATCAAAACGCCAGTTTTCCGCGGCAGCCCCGGCATCACCCACAATTTCGATATCGCGGGGGTCGCCGCAGCCCAGCCCCAATTCGTGGGCCAGCCGGATGAATTTGATCGACATGGGATCAAGCCCCATCATTTTCGCGGCAACGGCATCGATGGCCACCTGGTCGTCGCTGGCCAAAATCACGTTTTTGACGTGGGGGGTCATACAGCGCGGGCCGGGGCCATCCCCGGCAAAGGTGCCGTCCATCACGGCAAACACGCCGCCGTGAATTTTCTTTTGAATCATCAGCAGGTCAACCAGGGTTTCGTGAATCACCGGGTGCGTCCAGTGACGCCGCTCGTTGAGTAGGCCGCCAAAGGCGTTTTTCATGGCGCCGGTAGTGGTAGTAAAAATGTGGGTTTTCACCGTAGGCAGGTGGATGATGTTTTCGCCAATGAATCGTTTGGGGATATAAAAACCGTCGGGATACACGTCGTTTAAACACAAAAATTTATCGGCCAAATCACCCACCGCCTCACGAATGTGGATCCATTCTTCGCCTTCGTACAGGTGGATATTGCGCAAGTTGTGGGCTTCAACCACGTTGATCTGCTTGTTCTCCCGCTCGCCCAGATGGGCGTCGATGACCACGGTGCGGTTGTGGCAAGCATGCATCAGATTGGGGTTGTAACCATCCTGTTTCATTGCCCGGATGACGCCCTCCAGTTGCCAGGGCGTGGTGGAACTGCCGGGAAAAAAGAAATGCCAGGAGATGTTGACCTTTAAGGCCGTGTCAACCGTTTTGTCAACTACATCTTGGTAACCCGCCAGGTTCATCAGCCGGTGGTAGTCGGCCAGCACCGTTTGGGGGGTGGTTTTTAACACGGCAACTTTACTTTTGTTCATAGGGGTTCCTTTCTCTGCAGGAATAGGTTAAAAGACAAAGGTATATTATACGGTCTGGAATTTATGTGGCAACATTGGCCGGTCTTATTGAACCGATGCTATCTGCAATTGGCCGTGGCTCAAAACATTGCCTACGGCCTGTCCCTTTGTCAATGAGGGCCGTTTATGGTATCTTCATAACCATGGAGGTAGCTGGTTAATGGCTGAATTCTGGCAGGGAGCGATAATTTTTGCCACGTTGTTTGTTATGATGATTGGCCTGATCTTTACCGTACTTCCGCCTATTCCCGGCACGCTCGTCATCTGGGCGGCGGCGATTTTTTATGGGCTGGTGATGGGTTGGGAGAATTTGGGCTGGTGGATATTTGGGATACTGACATTTTTGATGATAGTTGGTTTGGTGGTGGATGTTGTGGCCGGGCATTTTGGGGCCAAGTTAGGCGGGGCCTCTTGCCTGGCCATTTTTATTGGCGCTGTGCTGGGGCTGATTTTGGGGATTGTGGCCAGCCTGATCGGTACACCCATCCTCGGCTGTTTTGCCGGGCTGGTGGGCATGGTTTTGGGTGTTTTGTGGATCGAATGGAAACGCAAGGGTGATTGGGATAGGGCGTTAAGAGCCACCAAAGGTTACGTGGCCGGGACGGCTGCCGGGGTGATGGCCAGATTTACCTCAGGCATCTTGATGCTGGCCATCTTCCTGGTCAAGATTTATGGGCTGGTCTGATCGACTGAGCCGCATAAGCCCGCAATACTCTGGCTTCTGGAAAACGCGCCCGAACCCCCACCGCAAAATCTTCCAGCGAAGGACACACGTCAAAATAAATCAGGTGACTCTCCCGATTGGAATCAGAAGCGCCAAAGCCCTCCACCGGCACCGTGGCGCCGGGGATGGCCAGCAACAAATCCACCCACGCCTGCTCGCGGCGTTCGCTACCGGGCGAGAGCCAAATTTCCTGCAAGCGAGCCACCCGGCGAAAATAATCGATGTGCCAGTGCGGGCGCTCCACCGGCTTTAAATGGTATTTCAACCGTCCCACCAATCCACCGGGGCCAAAGGCGCTGCCCACATAGGCATACCAGCCCGCCGGAAAGTCAAACGTCCCCAGCTTGCCGATGGCTAACGCTTGATCGGCGGGTAAGTGCAGTAATAAAATATAATTCCCTGTCTCCGACATAATTACACACTTCTGGATTTTATCGCCTGTGGTGGCGGGCACAAGCTAACTTTTACCACAAAAAACTTTCCCCAACAACTCTACCTGTGGCATAATAGAGACCGCAGGTTTACAATTTTTGGAGTCCGTCTTGTAACGTCCTTTTCATTTCCAAACTGAGTTTGGGGACGAAAAAAGGTTCATAACTTTTGGAGTCTGGTTTGCAACGTCCTTTTGGCCACATTTTGCATCTAACCTTCTCCCTCGCTCGACCCTGGCTGCGCCTGGGGCCGGGGTGGGCAGCATTGGCCGGGGTACTGTCGGCCCGGCCAGCGGAATTTAGCCTGTCCACCATCTTGCCCGTTTTGAGCCTGTGGCTGCTGGTCGACCCCATTCTGGGCACGCTATGGGACTTATCCGTGCAGCAGGGTTTGTGGCGGACAATGGCCAAAGCCGAGTTAGGGCAAACGTCGCGGCAGGGTTTTTTCTTGCCCTATGCCCAGCCAGGCTCGCTGGCCGGGCGCCTGGCGCTTTTATTGCGCCGCTACCAGGTCTGGTGGGGCAAGGATTACTGGCCCGAGTACGGCCGTCGATTTATCAGTTTTTGGCTGGGTAGTATCCTGGCTCTACTGATGGCGCTTTTTCTGGCCCCCACCATCTTTGGCCTGGTTCTGCTGACCCTTGTCCTCATTATCCTGGCCGGACTGAGTTCCTCCGAGCTGACAGCTTCCCAGGGTGGTCGCCTGGAATCCCTGGTTATGTTTTTGCTCCCGTGGGCCATGGGCAGCGGCCTGTGGTTTCCATTATCCCCGCTAAACCTGGCGCTGGCGATTTGCTTTTGGGTGACATATCTGGGCGGGTTGAGAATGTTGGGCAACCATCATCGGGCCGGGTGGCTGTTTTACCTGGGGCAAATTGCCGCCATTGGGTTATTGCTCAGCTTGCGGCTCTTGCCCGGCGCAGCCATTGGGAGTGTTTTGTTAGTAACTCAGCAAATTATCAAAACTAAGTTTAATAGCCCCCTTGATTTTCTCCAAAAAGTGCAGCCTTATCTGGTGGCGGCCGTGTTGGTGGCCGGCTTCGCGTTGGGAAGCCGGTAGGGCCAAATGGGCTGGATTATTGTTGTTTTAGTCCTTGTTTTACTTATCGGCCTGTTGCTCTATTGGCAGCTTATTTTGGCCGAGGGAACGTATTTGGGCGCGCCGCTGGTGGCCTTACTGTACGATTGGACCGCCGAGCGCTACAACAAAATCAAAGAGTTTGACAAAAAGCTGGAAGATTTGACCCTGGGCAAACCCCTGGCCAACCGGCTCTATCGCCGGCCCGAGGGAATGGTATTAGACATTGCCACTGGCACGGGTCGGGTGCCCCTGACTCTTTTTGATCAGCCTGGCTACCGGGGACAGGTGATTGGCCTGGATCGCGCCTCAAAGATGTTGCACGTGGCCCAACGTGAAACTGCCGGGTATCAAGATCGAATAACCTTCATCCAGGCCGATGCCATGGCCCTGCCTTTTGCCAATGCCAGCTTTCCGGCGGTGGCCTGCCTGGAAGCCTTAGAATTTTTTCCCGACCCGCAAAAGGGTCTGGCCGAAATGATTCGAGTTTTGCAGCCGGCCTCAGCCACCCATCCCGATAGCGGCTGGCTGCTGACCACCAACCGGGTTGGCTGGGAAACCTATTTACTGCCGGGTAAAACCTGGCGCAGGGAAGAATTGGCGAAGATTCTAAACAATTACCCGCTACGCCATATAGACATCCGGCCCTGGGAAGACATTTATAATTTGGTGTGGGCGCAAAAGGTGGAATTTATTTAAAGAGTCTGGCAATGAGCGACAGGACGAGACTTAACACAATACTGAGGATGACCATACTTGTGATTGGCGCGTAAAAGTGGAAGTTTTCCCGCTCAACCCGGATGTCGCCGGGGAGATGGCCAAACCAGCTTAATTTATCCCCCAAAAACCACAAACCCAGGCCCAGCAACACCAGGATAATCCCGATTCCAAAAATGACTTTGCCGATACTTTCCATGTTTCATCCGTTGGCTTCGTTCCCAAACTCAGCTATCCAGACCCTAACCCGAACGAGGCCGCCTTGCTACCGAGGCCGCCTTGCTACCAGGGTCGCTTCGCTTCCTGGCCGGAACCAAAAAGTGTCAACCCCCGAAACCCAGAGCACCCGGGGTTTTTAATTTTTTATCCTCAGTGTTCTCCGTGTCTCTAGCGTCAGGGGGTAAAGTAACGCCGGATGACCTCGCGTTTTTCCCAGGGGTAAGTCAGGCGGTCCGCTCCCAGTTCCTGGTTGGGCGTGTAGAGGGGCTGTTTGGTGAAAGGCGCGTCCTGGGTTTCGGCGTCGCTGGCCTCGGCATCGGGATCGGCTTCCTGGACTACTTTCTCTTCAGATTCGGCGTCGCTTTCCAACTCCATGGGGTCCCCTTCCATCGACAGGCGTTCTTCCTCGGTGGGCTGTTCGGCTTGCTCTTCCAGCTCATTTTCCAGCGGATTGTCGTCGGGTTGTTCTTCCGGGGCCAGCTGTTGTTGTTCCAGTTCAACCGGGTTGGGCTGGTTGATGGTTTCCTGCTCAACCGGCTTGTACTCGGCCACCTCGGCCGGTGAGTCCTGGATGCTATCCAGAACGGCGGCCAACTCTTCCAGGGCCTGACCCGCTCCAATCAGGTCATCGTTATCCAGGGCCGTACTGCCATCTTGTAGCGGTTTGGTAATACTGGGCGCGATGTTGCCAATTTTGTCGGCGGCTTCTTGCTGCAAGTCACCCAATTCGGCCCGGGCCTGCGGCGATAAGTCATCCAGTTCGTCGGCCAAACGCCGTAGCTCTGCCGCCGCCTGACTCAAATTATGGTTATCAATGGCCACGGCAATGGCATGGGTGACCGCGTGGTCACGGAAAACGTCGGCCAGAATCTTGAGGGCTTTATCAAAGTCCTCCTCATGCATCGGCTCAACGCCGACATCCTCCGGCGCGATAGACTGAGCCAATTGGGACTCTTCAGACAAAACGTCTTTGGCCGTCGGCTCTTGCCAGGTGGCCGGCAGGTCAACCGGGGCGGTATGCGGCACGCGTGGCGCCAGGCTATCGATCATCAGCAAAGCGGCCAGCAGCGCCGCCACGGCGATGAGCGCCTGCATTTCCACCCAGAGGGTCCGGTTTACCAGGGGCACCGCATGCCGCAGCGTATTGGCAATATCTTCAGACTCTGCCATCAGCCGTTCGGTCACTGGATTTTCGACCTCGGTGAGATTGTCTTCCCGGTGACTGATCTCAAAGGCGGTAGTGAGGCGAGTTTGCAGTTCCAGACGGTCATCTAACCGCCGGACCACCCGCCGGATGTTGACGGGCCGGATTGACCAGAGCATGGAGCCAATCCCGACCAGCAGCATTGGAATGACCCAATGATACCAGCGCACGTTCCAGCCCAGCCAGAGATAACCGGCCATCCAGATAGTGGGCACCAGCAGGGCCAGCCAGGCGGCCCGAATCGACCAGTGGGCGACTCGCCGTAGCCAGAAGGTGGTTTGCAATTGATGCAGGGATTTTGCAAATAGGGGCCGGGCGTCGACATTCATGATAGCTCTACCTCAAGGGGATTGGCGCTGAACCAGTTATAAAGCCGGCGCAGGCCGTTGAAAAACAAGATGACCGTCCCCACTCCCAACAGGCCATAGGCCAGTATTCGCTGGCGTTGAACCGATTCGTTGAGGAGGTCGATGCCGCGTTGGGCGGCGGCTTGATTCCCCAATGATTGGAGAAGCACGGTGGCCTCGTAGAGTTCGTTTTCGGCTTCAAAAAGGAAGAAGAGGGAGTTGAGTAATTCCTCGCCGTGATTGAGTCGTTCAAGCGCATCCTGGCCAATAGTGGCCCGATGCATGTAGGTTTGAATCTCGGGAATGCGCTCGGTGTAGCCAACCTGTTGGTAGGCCTGAATAGCCGCGTTGCCCTTGTTGATAACCTGATCATAATCGCCAGCTTGTAGCGCCTGATAGGTCTGATCGGCCAGAAGACCGGCGGTTTTGCCATGCTGGATGCGCTCCATCAACGCCTGGGCCTCAGCCAGGGTAGCCTGCTGCTCGGTGGTTTGTAACAGGGTGATAACTTCAGCGAGTTCGGCGCCGGCGTCGGTGTAAGCGCCGTTGTTGACCAGTTCGGTCACGCGGCTCAGGTCGTAGGTGTATACGGCGTTAATCTGCCAGCGTCCGGCAAAATACTGGGGCAGATAGGCTTTCCATTCGGTTTCCAGGCTGTCGGCGGGTTTGCCGTAGGTGGCTTCCAGGGCGCTGCGGTACCCCGGCTCGGTGGCGCTGGCTTTGATAAATTTAATAAAGTTAACCAGACCATAACGATCGATCAGAAAGGAGACTATTGACAGGGATTGGGGGTAGGCCACTTGAGGATTGCTGTAAAATTGCTCGGCGTTGTCCAGTTGGGCCCAGGTGAGGAGTTGTTCCTGATCAAAAGTCTGGCGCAGGAGGTCTTGCTTCTTTTCGGTTTTAATATCCGGTTGCTCAAGATATTGGGCAATTCCCTCCTGAAAGCCGGTGTTGAGCTTGCCGTCGGACAGGGCCGAGGCAAAGAGGTGGGCAATCTCGTGACGGATGTTGTTGGTGAGGTCGGTTTCACCCAAATTCTCGGTACGGGTCAGGGCAATGGCAATTTCCGACTGGTCGTTCATGGTATGCGCCAACACCCCGGGCAGGTCTTTAGCCAGAGGGTTAACCTGAAAGTAACTCTCTTCGGTGGGGAAGAGACGCAGGTTGAGGGGTATCTGCAATT
Source organism: Anaerolineae bacterium (assembly GCA_016926805.1). GTDB lineage: Bacteria > Chloroflexota > Anaerolineae > 4572-78 > J111 > JAFGNV01. The sequence goes on along the minus strand of JAFGNV010000097.1, from coordinate 17,253 downwards.
GGGTGTTGAACACCGCTACCTGGTCGGCATAAATCTTGTCGATAAAGGCAGCGTATTGTTGGGCCGGGTCAATGCCGCAGGCCGGGCAGTCAACGGGTTGGTTTTGCAGGGTAATGCCGTTGGCGTAAACAATAATGAAGTACTGCGTGGGTAATTCCTGCCAATCGACCACGGGGAGTGGACCCTCTGGCGTTGGCTCCTGGGCATAGGCTGGATGGGGTAGCAAAATCAGGCTTACTGCCACCAGCAGCAGCGTTAGAATCTTTTTACACAAAATCATCCTTCCTTCTCAACCAATGTGGTTTGCAGGCAGTAAAAAAGGGAGGTGTCCCCTTGATTGCCTCCCCACTCCTATCTGTTAACCACTTATTATTATACCAAAGAGTGGAAAATATGAAACCCGCGCACGCAGTAATTTATTCCTATAAGCCCAAAGCCGTATCAAGTTTTTTCAAGAACCGTTTTATTTTTGACTTGATTTTTGCCCTAATTGTTTTATCCTGGGCATCGTCTGCTTGGATTTGCAGTAGGTCCTGAAACTCCTTCTTCTTCCGCTGGCTCAAGGCTTCAAGGGAAGGGTCGTCCTTGGCCCAATTGGCGTAATGATCCCGATCTACTTTCAAGGTCTGGTCTAAATAGGCAAGTGCTTGTTCCAGGTGAAACTCGGGATTCTCGCTTTTGTTGAAGGTTACGGCGGTGCTGTAATAACAAGCCAGGTTATAAAGAATCGCCGGGTCAAAGTGCCCTTTCCCCTCAATGTCTTTGATAATTGTGACCGGATCGTCGGACTCTTGCGATTGACCCTGCTCAGAAAGGTCGCCTGCCGGTGGAATTGGGGTCCTGGTCGATTTGGGATCAGGCAGTTTCTTGTCGGATTCAAGTAACAATACAATGGCATAAGCAATATCCAGCACTGCTTTAAGCTCATCGGTAATAACGGCTGTTTGCCCGTTCTCATTTCCTTTAGCCTTTGATACAAGCTCCCACCACGACGTCAGCAACCTTGCCAACCATGTTTGCCCGTTTTCATTTCCTCTAGCCTTTAATACCGCCTTATTCAGGTTGGTCCGGGCATCTTTGAGACCGCCGCATGGTCCTTCCTTGAGGTTGGTCCGGGCATCTTTGAGACCGCCGCATGGTTCTTCCTTCGGCGTGTAGGTGAGCGTGTATTTGTATAACTCAATCGCTCCCAATTGATAGAGGGCAAAGATGTTGGCCGGGTCTGTACCCTGGTTCACGATCTCTTTAGAAAGTTTTTGAACCCTCTTGAAATAGGCACTGGCTTGCTGGTAGGGGTCCTGGCCTTGGGCAAGTTTTTCTCGTCTCGTTTGTTTTTTCATGCCTTCCACCTCGACCATGGCCAGGTTGAACAGAGCATGCCGATTCTCGTGGTCGTCGGTTAGCGCTTTACGGAGTGTTTTTTCGGCGGCCTCTTTTTCGCCAGCATTCAGAAGACGAGCAGCCATGCAGGTGTTAATATAACTGCGCCAGCTATCTGTACCAAAAACCCGGCGCAAGCGCTCTTGGGTATGGCCATCTTCTTCTTGATACTGTTCTATGGTCCAGTAGGCCCACGTGGCGGCAACCTCGGCCAATTTTAAGTAGTCTGTTGGGTTAGGCGCTTGACCATTGCCCGAAAATTTGGGGTCTACCTCTTGCTGCCAGAGGGTGTAAGAACCCCAGATCTGTTTGCTCTGGGCGTGGGTGATGCGCAGGGAGAGACCAGCTCCCTGGCCGGGATCGTGTTGAAGCACGCCCGAAAGCGTAATCACGTTAGGGGGAAATAGCTTGACCAAAAAATTCCAAACCTGGTTGACATCCTTGGGCAGCGCTTCTATTTCGGGTAATTGGAGCGTTTCAATCGAAACAGGCTGGTCGATGAGACCGGCCCGGTGTAGTTTGTCGGTTTTGCCCAGGCGTTGCAGCGCCTGTTCTACCTGAATAACCAGGGACCCGCTGGGGTCTGGCTCAAGTTTCACCGCTCCCGTCTCGAATTTGTCTACATCTAATCTCAATTTGCGGTTATGGATCCAAAAGCGAATTAACCGAATAAACAAATAAAGCAAAAAACCAAAAACGATGATATAGATCAAGGTCAGAAGGGCAGGCTGCAGGTAAATCTTCAGGAATATGCTTCCCCGCTGCCACCACACCCAAAATTGATTAGCCAACCTGCCCCGGTCGGCATCTTGGGGATTCGCCTCGATGGCGCTGACGAAGTTTTCCCAGGCTTTGTCGTCGATGCCGGTCTGGTGGAGCGCTTCGGCTTTTTGGTAACCGCTGGGCGTAGCCGTGGGCGTTGGGGTTGGTTCGGGCGAAGGTTGCGCCGCCACCTCTTTGAGTCCCTGGGCCGCACATGCCACATCTGGATAGGCGGCCAGAATACCGTCGTAGATTTCCCGACTTTTGTCGGTCAGACCCAACTCGGTGTATTGGGCCGCCAGTTGGCAACGGCGTTTGGCCACCTCAACCAGACCGGCCCGCGCGCATGTAGCCTCCGGGTTGTTTGCCAAAATACCCAAATAGGTTTCCTCGGCTATGGCCAAAAGGCCGTCGTCAAGATATTGGTTGGCCTGTTGGCATGCTTCGGCTTCTTGAGCCTGAAGGGGACTTGCTAACCAAACAAACATCCCCCAGAATACCCCGATGGTAATCAGTCCAATCCACAACCCTTTTTTCATGATCGCTCCCTTTTTGGTATCGGTTGATTAGTTCTACAATGTCACAATTAGGGCCTCAGCAGGAAGAATCCCCCCTGATGGTTACAGTTTTCAAACTGTACCCGATAATTAGCCGAGTTAACTCGGCCGAGGACCCGTTACAGTTGAATAACTGTAACGATCACTCTCAAATGTGACATTGTAGAATTAGCCACGCCCCAATTTAACTTCCTCCAACGCTTCCAGATGATCCTGCAACGTGCGGACTTCCTCGTTTACCTCCGCCGAGAGACGGCCGTAATCGGCCACGTGATCGGTGGACTGGCTGGTAAGGAGTTGGGAGTAAATGGTGCCCAACGAGGCCAGCGTGCTTTCGATCTTGATTTCGGCCTGTTTCATGGTGTTTTGTAACCGCTGTAACGCGGCCCACTGATGTTTGCGATTAAGCAGAGTTCGTTCCAGTTCGGCGCGGATGGTTGCGTCCGTTTCGCTGGCCAGTTGGGTTTCCAGTTTTTTAATGGACTGGGGCACGCTGGCCAAATCCTGGCGGATCACGGCGTTTTGTTGGAAAGTGTCAATCCGGCGCGCCATCGCCTCAATGGCAGCCATCCAATCGGTAATCTGGTTCGACAAATCCTGCAGCCGGGCCTGGCTATGGGGGTCGGCGGTGGCCCGGATAAAGGCCTCAATCTGGTCCCGGTAAGTGCGGGCCTTGTTCAGATGGGCCTGGATGGTGGGGCTGGCCAGCGATGGGCGAGACGCAGCCCGGCTGGCGACAGGTGGTTCTGCCGCGGTTTCGGTTGCCGTTTCTTCTTCAACCTCCTCTTCGTCCTCGTCCTCATCTTCCTTGCCCAGCAGGGTATCAACAAAATCCTGAATCATCGGCAGGGCGATAAAGACCGCCGGAATGAGAAACCAGGGGGTAAAATCACCGCCGGAGCCAAAGGCCGTAATCAGGTTAATTACCGCCAGGATAACGATGATCCTGATTCGCTGGCGGTGTCGCCTGACAAATTGGCGCCGTTCTGGCGATAAGCGTTTTAGCATGGGGCGTTGTCTGTTTTCAAATCTGTTCATTTTATCTATTCATTCCTGTCGCTATTGGCTCATCTGTCAAATGTGGGCAGACCCTAAGTACAGGATTTCATAAATGCGTTCCGAGCAGAAATGCCATTTTTGTAGGGACAGAACAATGTTCTGTCCCTACAAAACTCGAAACAAACTTGCGCAAGATTGTACTTAGGGTCTTACTGGCACACTTTTTGTGCATAAGCCTCGCTATTATACCACAGCTTTATGGCAATAGTTTTGCCAAAGCCCGAATATGGGCGGGCGAGGTGCCACAACACCCACCGACAAGTTGCGCCCCGGCCTGCAAACATTGGGCCATCCCGGCGGCAAACTCAGCGGGCGACATATCGAATACCGTCTGGCCCCCTACCAATTTGGGTTTTCCGGCATTGGGTTCGGCCAGGATGGGCAGCGGGGTGGCGGCCCGCATAGCCGCAATAATTTCGGCCATTTGAAAGGGATCGATGCTGCCGCAGTTGGCACCCACGGCGCTGGCCCCGGCCTCGGTCAACGCCCGGGCGCAATCCTGGGCCGAGTTACCCATCATGGTGCGCCCGCCTTTGACTGCCGTGGTGAAGGAAATGGAAGCCAGAACAGGCAGGGCGGCCACTTCCCGGCAAGCCTGCAAGGCCAGCAAGGCTTCCTGCACATCAAACATCGTTTCGATGATGAATCCGTCCACGCCGCCCTCGGCCAGAATGGCGGCCTGCTCTTTGAAGGCTTCGCAAGCGATGGGCCCGGTCAGGTCGCCGAAGGGTTCTAACATTTTGCCGGTAGAGCTAAGATTGCCCAGCACGTATTGGCCGTTCTGGGCGGCGGCGCGGGCCAGTTTAGCCCCGGCCAGATTGACCTGACGTACATCCACGCCCACGTTATGCGCCTCGATGAAGACGCGGTTCATGGTTAAGGTGTTGGTAATGAGCAGGTCAACCCCGCAGGCGGCATACTGCCGGTGCACGGCCAGCACTTCGTCGGGATGGGTGGCGCTGTTTTGCCCGCCCATTTCCAGACCCACCTCGGCCAATTGGGTGCCCATCGCGCCATCGAGGAGGATGGTTTTGGGGGTGGTGAGAAATTCTGATAGATTCATTTAGCCTCCAAAAATTTAACCACGGTGGTAACAGTTTTTTGGTAAATCGGCGATTTCGTTGCTGGCGGACCGGCCTGGATTTTTTAACAATTTTTAGTATCCTCTCAATATTTTGGGTAGAGACAGCATAATATTCTGTCCCTACCGAGTAAATATATGAATTTGCCCCTATTTATTGAGAAGATACATTTTTAGGCCAACTCCAACGCCGGTAAACTTTTGACAATTTTCAGCGTTTCCAAACTGACCGTAATCACCTGCCCCACCAGGCGCACAATGTACTGTTCGTCGTCAAGCCGGTTGGGATCGTTGACAATGCCGCTGCGTTTATCGGTTTTGACCTGGTACTGGTCAATCACCCAATCCAGGGCGGAGCGATTGCCCAATTTGTAGGCAAACACTTCCGGCGGAATCCCGGCCAGGGTGAGAAAGTTGTTATACTTGAGTTGGGTCTTATCCTGGGACAGGCGCATTTTTTCCACCCGCCAGTTGAGCGGCTCGTCCGGGTTTTCAATAAATTGCAGGGGATACTCCGGCTGTTGCTCGTAATTGACGTGGATTTCGGCCAGCCGCGCCCCGGCCTGGGCAAAAGCCCAAAAACTTACGGGGTCTTCAACAAAGGGGATGCGGGGCAGTTCCCGGCGCAGATTGGCGGCGTAGGTTTGGCGGTAGGTGGGGTGGTGCAGCAGGGCGTAGACGTAGTGGAAGATGTCCCATTTGGTGATGGCGTTATCATCAGACCTGACAGGTTTGTTAAACCTGTCAGGTCTTGGCTGGCCCGCGTATTGCGCCCGAAATTGCGCCAACGCCCAATCGGTGATGTTTTCCCGGCGATGGCTGCCGTCTTCGTCGTAGGTGTAGAAGGGGAAGCATTGGGTACCACAACCAGCACCAACGAGATGTAAATCTACTATCTGACTAGCCATAAGGGTCATGAATGGTTTTTCGGATGCCTTTCCTGTGAGGCAGATGATACGATTTTCTGTTTCCGCGTGAGCATTTGGAAAAAACGATAACTGTAGAGTTGGCGCATCAATTAGTAGCTTGTCAAAATAAAGAAATTGTTTTGAATAAGGACGATATTCTACACCTCGAACCTGTTTAACATCAAACTTCGCATAATTCACCCGCTTAAATTTGTCCAATAATAACGAAGACCACTTGATTCGTTTTTCATCCTTTATCAAGAAATCCCTGACATTTTTTGGTTGCCCAGCTCGTACCCATCTGTCAAGTTCCATGTTGTAGGTTTCACAAAAAAAAGAAACTTTTTGAGTAAGTGTAGTATCATCATAATTGTAGAGCCACGTATCTTTGTTGGTTGAAATTCCAAGCGCATATGTATGAAAAACTGCTTGAGCACTATGCGTTTTTTCTGTCTTTGCCCCTTTGATTCCTATGGGCAGTAACCTTTCAAAACCCTCATCTATATTTTCATTCAACCAATCATATCTTTTATTTGGCTGGATTTCTTCCCATCCAATATTTCCTATATATTTCTTCTGATCCAGAAATTCATATTTTTGTTCCTTGCGCCAAAACGTATTAATGTCAGCATAATAAATCTTCGGTTTGGATTGAGAACCAGACTTCTTAACAAAAATATTTATACTGACACCAACCTGAATCCCAAAGACGTTGTGTGTAGTACCAGACAACTTAGGGTTTTTACGAACATTACCCCCTAAATCCAAAATATAAACCGTGTCAAATTCCTCCGCCAAATGCTTCCGCATACCAGAAAAGGTTAGTTGATCAACAAAACTATTATTTGTCACAAATGCTACAATACCTTCATTACCAATTCTGTCAGAAGCAAAACGGATAGCTTTTACGTAAGGATCAAAAAGAAGTTTACGAGTAGTTCTGGCAACAGATATCGAGTCACGAATATAAGTCTGTTTAATACGCTCATCCAGCTTTTCATGTTGACGATTCTTATTCATATCCATTTCATTTTGCTGGTTGGCGTTATACGGTGGATTACCAATAATTACGAAAATAGGCGTCTGCTTTTGCTGCTCCACCCGCGCGGTATTGGCTCTGGCAAAGAGGGACATCTGTTTGCTTTCGGCCAGTTCAAAGGTGTCCACCAGGCAGATGCCTTCAAACGGTTTGTATTCACCGGTCAGTTCAAAATATTCGTGCTCAATGTTCATGGCGGCAATGTAGTAGGGCAGCAGCATCACCTCGTTGCAGTGCAATTCGCGGGCGTATTTGTAGGGCAGTTGGGTTTTGGGCATCTGGCGCATGATGCGCAACATAAAATTGCCCGTGCCCACAAAGGGGTCCAGAATGTGCACGTCCTTATGGCCCAGGGATTTGCCAAACTCCTGGCGCAAAATATCGTCCACCGAGCGCACCATAAATTCCACAATTGGTTGGGGGGTGTAAACAATCCCGTGGGTGTCGGCCACTTTCACACTAAAACCCTGGAAGAATTTTTCGTAGACGGTGTTGAGAAACGCCTGCTTTTGGGAAAAGTCGTCAATGGTGGCGGCGGTGGTTTCAATGGCTCCGTAAAAACGGTCCAGCTTGCTCAAAAAATCGGTGCGGCTGAAAGAGCGCGAGGTGAGCGCCTGAATGACTTTTTCGATCTCCACGGCAATGATGTTGCGGTTGGCAAAATCCGGGTTTTTGAACACGGTGCGGAAGATGCGCTCGGTGAGCAGGTGTTGGATGAGCATTTCTTCCACGGCCTGGGTGGAGATGTTGGGGTTGATGGCCTGCCGCACCAGTTCGGCGAAATCGTCCAACGCCTGGATGAATTGCCGGTTGTATTTGCGTTCTTCTTCAATCAGCTTGAGCAGGCTGTGGGCCAGTTCCGGCACTTTGTCTTTGAACTCGTCCACGGCCAATTCCCACTGCTCGTATTCGGGCGGCTGGTACTCAAAAAAGAGTTTGAGGATGTCAATCAAATTGGCCGGTTGGCTGATGTCGGCGTCGAGCACCAGGTTGCCGTTTTGATACAGCATGGCCCGGTCGGGCGCTTGGAAAAGAATGTTGTCTTTGGGGTAACCCGCCTGGAATTTCTTTTTCACTTCAACAGGCAGGTCGTCCTGGGTGTCTTTGGCTTCCCAGAGACCGTGGATCAATTTGAACTCGTCCAGCAACGCGCCGTCGGCTTTGAGGGGATGGCGTCCCTGGCGGGGCAGGGGATATTGTTCAATCAGCGTCCATTGGAATTGTTTGCCGCAGTATTGCAGCAATTTGGAAAAGTGGGGGGCCACCGCGCCTTCGTGGAGAAAACTCAATTGCTGTTTTTGTTTGATTTCCCGGTAATAGGCCTGAACCGCTTTGTGACTGGCCTTTAAACTCAGGTAAGGCATAAGGCGTTACCTCCACCTTCTATGATACGGCAAAGTAACCGGATTCGTCAACCCGTTGTTGGGCGGACACAATTCAATAGGGAGCCACACCTGACAGGTTTTTGAAACCTGTCAGGTGTTCAATCCTACAAAGACATTCTATGTCATTAGGAGGAGTAGGGGCGTACCCTTGTGGTCCCCCCAGAGGACTGTAACCATCAGGTGGAGATTTCTCCCCCTGAGGCCCTGATGTGACATTGTCGAACTACTCAAAAACCTTTGAGGTCTTTATACCACCATAAAGTTGCCAACTTCGTTAGCAGGTTTTAACCTTCTTCTATCGTCTCTCGCAACAACTCCAATTGTTGTCGCACGGCCATCTCGCCCGTGCCGCCGGGGATTTCGCGGCGGTCGGCGGCGCGTTTGAAGGTGAGCCACTGGTGGATGTCGCGCTCAAACAAATCGCTGAATTGCTGGTAGGCGGCCAGGGGGAAGGAGGAGAGGGGTTGATCCAGGGCGATGGCTTGCTGCACAATCTGGCCGGCCAGGTGATGGGCCTGGCGGAAGGGCAAACCTTTGTGGGCCAGGTAATCGGCCAGTTCCGTGGCCAGCATGGTGCTGTCCATCGCCTCGTAGATGCGGGCCTCGTTGATTTTTAGGGTGGCAACGACGCCCGCGGCAATGGACAGGGTCATGCTCAGGGTATCAACCGTGTCAAAGAGCGGTTCTTTGTCTTCCTGAAAATCCTTGTTGTAGCTGGACGGCACGCCTTTGAGCGTGGTCAGCAATCCGGTCAACGCGCCGACCACCCGGCCGGTTTTGCCCCGGATCAGTTCCAGCGAGTCGGGATTTTTCTTTTGGGGCATAATGCTGGAGCCGGTGGCGTAGGCGTCGTCGATCTCCACAAAACCAAATTCCTGGCTGCTGTAAATGATCAAATCCTCGGCCAGGCGGCTGAGATGGATTTGCAGCAGGCTGGCCCAACTGAGAAATTCAATAATATAATCCCGGTCGCCCACGGCGTCCATACTGTTGGCCGAGATGGCGGCAAAACCCAGGGTGTCGGCCAAAAATTGGCGGTCGAGGGCAAAGGGATTGCCGGCCAGGGCGGCGCTGCCCAAGGGCAACACGTCTACCCGGCGGGTCAGGTCGTCCAGCCGTTCTTTGTCGCGTTGCAGCATCCAGCCGTAACTGAGCAACCAGTGGGCCAGGCGCACCGGCTGGGCCTGCTGGAGATGGGTATAGCCGGGCATAATCACGTCGAGGTGTTCATCGGCCTGGGCCAGAATGGCCTGTTGCAGGTTGACCAGTTGAGTTCTGAGCGCGACAATCTGCCGCTTGAGCCACAGCCGGGTATCGGTGGCCACCTGGTCGTTGCGCGAGCGGCCGGTGTGCAGCTTGCCCGCCACCTCGCCAACCAGTTCGGTGAGGCGGCGCTCTACTGCGGTGTGGATGTCTTCGTCGCCGTCTTTTAACTCAAAACGATTCTGGCCAAACTCGGCCCGAATTTCGTCCAGGCCGTCCTGCAAAATGTTGGCCTCCTCTGTGGTGATCACTTCGGCCCGGCCCAGGGCCTGGGCATAGGCCACACTGCCGTCCAGGTCGGCTTCCCAGAGGCGAAGGTCAAAATAGATGCTGTCTTGAAATTGGCGCATGAGCGCGTCGGTAACGCCGCTAAAGCGGCCTCCCCAGAGTTGGGTCATCTTCTGTTGGTCACCTCAATAAATGGATGGTTGAGTCTTATGAGCAAGGGATGGGTTCAAGTTGCCCGTCGGCGCCAATCCGCCAGCAGGTTTCTGGCGGTTCCGCATCGACTCCCGCTCCTGGTGGCGGGGGTTGGGTTAACTTGATGTCCATTAAACTCACTTCCAGGTCTTCAACCTCCACGCCGTACGCTTCCAGAAGCGACCACAACACCACCTTTAAGGTGCCATTGATAGATTGCATTGCCTCAGCATTTTGACCAAGTTGTTCTAACGTTGCCATTGTCTATTCTCCTTTGCCTTAGTACAATCTTGCGCAAGTTTGTTCCGGGTTTTGTAGGGACAGGACATTGTCCTGTCCCTACTCGGAACGTATTTATGAAATCCTGTACTCACCCGCGCGGGTCTGTCCAAAATTTTAGGACAAACGGGGGGCGCGGGGGGTATCCCCCCGAATCCCCCTGGTTTGTCCAGATTTCGGACAACTGAAGGTTGCACAAAATTCTGGACACCCCCACCCACGCTCAGGGACTGTGTATTCAATGTTAAAGCATGATATAATAAAGAATAACATCCAACAAGGGCCTGGTCAATGGCGGCGGACGAACTACCCCAGCGGTTACAAAAGCTGCACCAGAATTTGAATATTCTGCAAGAACGGAGAGCCAAATACGGCGTGGATGCCCCGCTCTCTTTGCTGAATCAGATTGACGATCACCAACAGGCCATCCGGTTTGTTGAGCAAACAATTAATGGTCAATTGTCGGAAGAAGATTTAGCCGAGCAACTGGCCCCGCTCAACCTGTCGCTGGACGGCGGCAGAGTAGTGCAGAATATTTTCCAGACCATCCAGACCTTGCCCAGGCCGTTTTTGATTGGCGCTCTGGGGATTGGGGCAGCGATGGTGGGGGTGTTGCTTTTTGGCGCTTTGCTCAACGTGCCTTTTTTGCAGGTGGCCCTTTCACCAACAGAAATCTCAACCCCTACGCCCACAATAACCCCTACCACAACCCCCAGCCCTACCATCACCCCCACCCCATCCCCCACGCCGTTTACCAGTATTGCCCAGCCCGATGAAAAATTAATTCTGGTTTCCAGGTTCAATAGCCAGGTCGGCCAGGAGACCTATCAAATTGGCCAGCACATTTACAATGAATTGGCCGACAAAATTTTTGAAGCCGACTTATCAGATGTTAAGCTGGCTTTAATTCCGCAAGAACTTACCCCGGAAATTACCGACCAGGCCCAGGCCTTGGGCCAGCAGTATCATTCAACCCTGGTTATCTGGGGGCTGGTCGACTCCAGCGGTATTAACGCTCGTTTTTCGGTAATTAATCCCGTTTCTGATGATCTGGTGGGTTTGTCGCCGCTCAAAAAACTGCGAGACCCCCTCTACCTGACCGAATTCAATGCGTTTATCATCGACGAATTGCCGAACCAGATTGGCTTTTTAACGGCTTTTGCCATTGGCCAGATTTATCTTCACCAGCATAATCATCATGAAGCTGAACGGATTCTTGAGCTATTGCTGGCAGACTTTCCCGAAACCATTTCCCCTGAAACCCTGGCCAGTGTTCGTTTTTACCTGGGCCTGACCGCGTACAAATTAAACAATCTGCAAAAAGCCCTGGCTCAGTATGATTTGGCCATTGGTCTGGCTCCCCAACTGTATGAGGCTCATTATAACCGGGGGCTGGTGCATCAGGATTTACTTTTATTCCCGGAAGCCGTCGCTGATTTCAGCGAGGCCATTGCTCTCAAGCCAACCCTGGCCGATGCCTATGTGAATCGTGGGGTGACTTTCTTGGTTCAGAATCAAATGCCCGACGCCCTGGCCGATTTCAACGCCGCCCTGGAACAGGAGCCAACCTCGGCGGCGGCGTTGCTCAACCGGGCGATTGTGTACAAGCGGGCTGGCGCATTAGAACAGGCCCTGGCTGATTATGATCAGGTCATCAACTTGCTTCCCGATTTCTCCCCTGCGTATGAGGGCCGGGCCAGGGTCTATCAAACCCTGGGCAATTACGAGCAGGCCATTGCCGATTTTGAAAAAGCCTTAGAGCTTGATCCCCAAGATAAATACCAGCTTCGACTGAAAATGCTGGTGTCGCTGGGCTGGACTTACTATTTAGCGGGCGATTATCAAACGGCCATTGAAATCAATCAGGATAGTCTAAAAAGTTATGCCAACTTACAACCCGGTGGCGAGGGATTCTATGAGACCCTCCTGATCCGTTACAACCTGGCTCTGGCCTTGCTGGCCAGCGGCCAACCTGAATTGGCTGCCGCCGAATATGAGCAAGCCTTGCGCTTAACCGAAGACCCGCAACTGGTTAATCTGGTTATCAAAGATATTGAAGATTTACTGGCACAGCACCCCAATATAGCCAATGCGGCTGAAATTATGGAAAAACTTCGCGCCGGAAAATTTTAGGCCATTTTATCTGCGACGTTGGCGGAACCCCATCTGGATGACGAGTTGGTGGGTTTGCATCACGGTGTAATCCTGGTGGGCGCGCCGACTGTGCTCTTCCCAATTCTTCTCGGCAGTTTCGCTCAACCGTTTGAATTTGTTCGACACCTCGGACCGTTCATGCAGCGAGTCCATAAAAAACTGACGAATTCTTGTTTCCTGCAATATTTCTTTGTTCTGCAAAACCGACTCTTCAAAGGCCAGACGAGCAGCGGGAACCAGGTAGCGAGGTTCACACGTGGCATATTCCCTCCCCTTCAAACTTTCGGCCGCTCGCCTGATATCAGTTTCAATCGCGTCTCTTAACTTTTTGCGCTGATTGGGATGAAGCTGGTCGCGGTCCTCGGTGTCTTTCTGGAAGAGACGCTGATATTCCATGCACTCCATCCGATCATTAATCCTCTGCAAACTCATGCCACCGGAGGTTAATTTGGCCTCCCAAATAACATTCACTAACTTGATAAGCCAGCCCATCAATCCCACGGCCGTTAAACGATTCACTATCTCGTCTGTTTCGCTTTCTTTATGGAAAATGTTGAATTTCTTTTTCTCTTTGTCAAGCAACTTTATCCGGTTGTCTTTCATTTGCTGGACCAGTTCTGCGGTGGCCCGATGGAGGGCTTGCAGGACAAAGTCTTGTTTGGATGAGCTGCCGTCAAACCAGCTATTCTGTAAATCCCTGTTCTCTTGCGAGCTTAACGGGGTAACGGTGGCGGTTTCTCGCGAGAATGTTCCCAGCCACCGGCTCAGCAGTTCTAACATTTCATCCTCTTGCGGAACGTTGGTATTTAAATATTTCAGTTTGCCGGTAACAAAAATTACATTGATTAAAATCCGCAAGAAAGTGGAGGGATAATCCTTTTTGGAAAAAGCAATGATATCGTCGTCAACCAGAATCTCCTGCAAAGACCGGATATAGATGGGTCCGGCTAACATAATGCCAATCATATCGGCAAAAATCTCTTCCAACCAATGACGATACACTTCGGGCTTGATAAATTCGGCAACCACTTTCTCCGCTTCGGTTAGCGCGACTTGTCCCATTTGATGCTTAACGTTTTCCTGAAAACGCCTGGCCACCGGCGGCAATTGGGCAGATGAATCGTCTTGAATCAGGGGCACAGATTCTTCAAAAAGGTTCAATTTATGATAAAAATCATGTGCCACCTCGTGATGAACCGCGCATAAGTTCCAAACATTGTCAAAACGGTCAAAGGGGATAAAGATATAGGGGATGGGCGCAAATCGAGATGACAGGGTGCGATAGAATTCGCCAAATTCTAACACGGTCATGGGCGACAACCACCCTTGATGTTCTTCGAGCGTTTCCTTGATTAGTTTTTCCACCGCTATCAGCAAAGGATAATAACAATCTCGGGCAATAATGTCGACCCTTTCCAGAAAGTAGCGGTATTGCGGCACCATCCGTTGTTCCAGAGCGGTTCTAAAATAAACCCACCAATTCACTTGCAGATTGGTGGCCTGGTCGGAATCTGACGGGGCCAGGTAGTCGGCCCACTCCTTAAAGGTGGCCAGGGTTTGAGGTAAAGTCTGGAGCGGAATGCCGTTATCAATTTCATCTTCAAATTCAGTGAAGTCGTTTAAGGCAGTCCTCAACGTTGGCACTGACTCATCGTCATCCATTTTCTTTTGGGCTTCAACACCAAGCTCGCGTTTAATCCCGCTGAATTGTTTGGCGTATTCTTCCAAAAGTCCGGAGGTATGCACTTTGTCCCAATACTCCATCTCGTCAAGGATCCGTTGGTAGCGCACCCTCAAGCTGCGTGCGGCAAAACGAAGCAACTTCCGCTCTTGCTTTATCTTGCTTGATATTGCCCCTTTTTTAGCCATTGATGCCTCCTCGCTCTTTGGCTATCCATCATATCCATCAACTCTATCCAGAGCATATAGATGTCAGAGGAGTGACGCAATTGAGATGTTAGCCCCCTCTCGCTCCCCCCAGTGGGAGAAGAACCAGACCAAGTCCCTCCCTGGGGGAGGGATTTAGGGAGGGCTTTTTCACCACTCCCGTAAGTCCTAATTCAAAAAATTCAGAGTATCGCCGAGTAGGGACAGGACATTGTCCTGTCTCTACTCTGGTTAATCTCGCTTGAACTTGCTGTAATCCGGCTCCTCGTACAGACCGCGGCGAGCGCCTTCCAGGTCCAGCATTGCCCCCACCTTCATCGGCAGGCCAAAGAGTTTGATAAAACCTTCGGCGTCTTGCTGGTCGTATACATCCTCTTCGCCAAACGTGGCGTAGTCTTCCCGGTAAAGGCTAAAGGGCGACCGGCGGCCAACCAGAATCACATTACCTTTATACAGCTTCAAGCGCACTGCGCCGCTCACATTGCGTTGGGTCGCATTCACAAACGCATCAAAAGCCTCGCGCAGCGGGGTGTACCACTGGCCGTTATAGACCAGTTCGGCGTATTTGAGCGCAATTTGTTGTTTGTAGTGGAGAGTTTCTTTATCCAGGCAGAGCTGCTCCAAGGCCTGATGCGCTTCCAGCAGGATGGTGCCGCCCGGCGTTTCGTACACGCCGCGACTCTTCATCCCCACCAGTCGATTTTCCACCAGGTCTACCCGGCCCACGCCATGACGCCCGCCGATTTCGTTGAGCTTGCTCAGCAGGCTGATCGGCCCCATGGCCACGCCGTCGATTTTTTTGGGGATGCCCTCTTGAAAGTCGATCTCGATATATTCCGGTTGGTTGGGCGCGTTTTCCGGGTCAACCGTGAGCTGGTACATCTCACTCTCCGGCTCCTGCCAGGGGTCTTCCAGAATACCACCTTCGTGGCTCAGGTGCCAGATGTTGCGGTCGCGGCTGTAGATAGATTTGCCGGTGGCGGCCACCGGCACGTTGTACTCCACCGCGTAATCCAGGGCGTCCTCTCGGGACACAATATCCCACTCCCGCCAGGGGGCGATGACGTGCAGTTTGGGGTTGAGGGCCTGGTAAGTCAACTCAAAGCGGACCTGATCGTTGCCCTTGCCGGTAGCGCCGTGGCTCACCGCGTCCGCGCCTTCCAGTTCGGCAATTTCTACCTGCCGCCGGGCAATGAGAGGACGGGCAAAGCTGGTGCCCAGCAGATACTTGCGCTCGTACACCGCCCCGGCCCGCACGGCGGGGAAGATGTATTGGGTGATGAACTCCTCGCGCAGGTCTTCGATGTAGCATTTGCTGGCGCCGGAGGCCAGGGCCTTTTCTTCCAAACCGTCCAGTTCTTCTTGCTGCCCCAGGTTGGCGCACATACAAATCACCTCGCAGCCGTAGTTGTTCTTCAGCCAGGGCACAATCACGCTGGTATCCAGTCCGCCAGAATAGGCCAGCACTACTTTTTTGATGGGAGGAGCCGATTTTTGTTCTTTCTGTTTTTTGGCCATGTTGTCTCCAATAGGGTCCAAATTAGACATGACAAATCAGAAATTAGAACCAGTTGATGAACTTCTCGTCTAATTTCTAATCTCGAGTCTTTTATTTTCTATAACTTACGCCGCAAACTATCGATTCGCCGCACCAGCAGCGCCGCCATACTGGTCAGGCTCAGCAATTCCTTGCCCGTAATGGGTTCGTCAGTTTTTTCGTCTGAGGGGGTGGTGAGGAGCAAGTAAGCCACCCCGGTGCCGAGGACAGCGCCAATGAGCGCGCCAATGAACAATCCTTTTTTGAGTCTGGTTTTTGATTCCATAAGACAACTCCAATCAATTGATGAATTTTGGATGATGAAAAATTCCGGTCAGTCTTGTTTGCTTCTCCATCTCAGCCTCTTCAATATCCGTCCGTCGACTACCAGCAGCACAAAAACCACCGCCGCAATGACCGATAACACTACATCCGAAAACCCCCGATGCCGGATCAACACGGTGGGCTGAATAACCCCATCTTGATAAATCCCGGCTACGCTCACCCACTCGCCGGGCGTGAACGCTTCAGAGGTTTGCAGCACAAACGGCGTGTCGAATTCCTCAATCGTCACCGGCGCGGCGGCGATAACCTCGCTGAAACATAACTCGACGCTCTGGCCTTCAAATGCGCTCGGATTGGCCACAAAACCCAGGTAGTAAGCGTTTTGCTCAATCATCCATCCCCGAAAACAGAGCGGCATGACCAGCGCCACCCCCAGCAGAAACACGGCTGCCAACACCCGCCAACGAGTCAGGCGCAGGGTGAAGGCGGGCCACAACTGCCGCTGGCTCAGCGCCACACCCAGGGCAATGGCCGAAACAACCAGCAAGAAAGTGGCAAAATTGCCTTCGCTGTTCCAGCCATTAAACGGTTTGCCAAAATAGAACGGGTAAAACGTGGTGCTGCCGCAGCCCACCGGTCCTTCCAGGTCGTCCAATAGCATGTGCAGCGCTGCGCCCGGCATGATGAGTCCAAATACCCGGCGACTGCTCATTCCGACGGCAGGAAGCAACAAAGCGATGACACCGGCCAGTAAGGCCACGATGAGCAGGCTGTGGAACGGAATCAAGTAGGTAAAGATGGGGATAGCCGGACAATCCAAGATGTCGACCAAGATAATGGTAAACCGGGTAGCATCCGGGAGCAGCGCGCCCAAGAGCAGATAGCGCATATCCACCCACCGGGCCAGCCGCTGGTTCAGGCGCAGGCTGGTATGGGCGGCAATGTAGGTAGTACCGAGATGAGTGACCCAATCTGGCAAGATGGTGTTTTGTTACCCTGGATTTTGCTACCTTAGCAGACCAAATTATAGTACACAATCGTCAAAATGAGAAGAGGGTCTGTCCGAAATTTTAGGACAGACAGGGGGCGCAGGGGGATACCCCCCGAATCCCCCCTGGTTTGTCCAGATTTCGGGCAACTGAAGGTTGCCCAAAATTCTGGACGCACCCATGAGAATGTGTTTTAAAAGTTATGTAAGATTAAACAGATTTAACAAATAAAAGAGCCGCACTTTGTCCATCAGGCAATCTTGCTTAT
>JAFGNV010000096.1 GCA_016926805.1 Anaerolineae bacterium | reverse complement strand
TGCGCTTGTTAGATCATTTTCTCAATAATGACTTCCATATCCCTTTCGCTTTGGCGTGGATAGATTAAAAATGTACGGTAGAGAATTGCAACATTAAAATATTGGGGGAAGTCAATACCAGGTCGGAGAGATGTCCCATCGGGCTATTATTTCAGCTATCACAGTCAAGATTTTGCCCAGGAAATCGATCAACGACAAATTCAGTCTGGGACAATCCGCACCGGAAAAGGTTCGGTCACACTGCCAGGGTAGAGGGTACGATGGGGAAAGGGAATCTCGATACCTTCTTGATCAAATACGGCCTTAATCTCCATTTGTATCTGGTTTTTAAGCGTCAAATACTCCTCGCGCCGGACCCATACCGAAAATTGAATATCAATGGCCGAATCGCCAAAGCCCTGAAAGATGAACAGCGGTTGCGGCTCTTCCAGACATAGCGGGTTTTTGTCGGCTATCTCAAAAAGAGTCTGCCGGACTCTGGCCACATCTTCTTTGTAGGCCACACCAACCTGCAAATCTATCCGGCGGATGGGAAATTTGGTCAGGGTGCTCACCTGCGTTTTGATAATGGTTTCATTGGGAATACGGATGTAGGTATTATCGAAGGTGCGCAGTTTGACCGACAGGAGGTCAATCGAAAGCACTTCGCCGACCGTTTGATCCACTTTGATGAGGTCACCAATTTGGAACGGTTTTTCGCTAATAAGAAACAGCCCACTGATGAGGTTTGACATTGAAGTTTGTGCGGCAAAACCAACGGCTACGGTCAGAATTCCCGCGGCTCCCAGCAAAACGCCAAGATTGAATCCCAACTCGTACAGTGCCCAAATACCAAACAACAACAGCAAAAGATAGTAAGTGCCTCGACGGACCAGCATGGCCAAGTGAGGGCTGGCCGAGGCTCTAAAAGCGCGCTGCACCGCCCGGCTTGCCAACCGGGCCAGGATATAACCAGCAATAAATATAATCAACGCCCGCAGCACAGCGACCAAAAACTCAGGGCTGGTCATTTGTTTGAACAATTCCGGCCCCCATTCTGGGATGTCCATGGGTTATCTCCTGATGGATTGTACTATTTAAACAACGCGCCAAAAGCCCGAATAACCATACTTTTATCGGGATACTGACGCGGCTCGCTCACCAATTTGGCCTGCCCGGCCTGTTCAGGTGGACCGGAATCTATGTCGATAGCGGCCATTCCCATCTCTCGGCTACGCACCAAGACCACGTTTTGGGTCCAGAGCATCCCATCCAGCGATTCAAACAGGGAGAGATACGGCACCGGCAAACTAAGCCGTTCTACCAATAGGGCGTTGCTGACCTGGTTACGGATAATCACCTGGGTAACGGCACGATCCGCCTGCCAGGGGATGTTCCCCAGATTCAACCGGCCACTTGTCCGGCTGGCGTAACACAACTCACCCTCCATCGTCGAGGGGCCAAACCAGGTGTCTGAGGGACGCTGGATGGCGATTTCTTGCAGCGGTTGAGGTGGGTGGCCAACGGCAAGGCGGAGCCACAACGGGGAACTGACAAACATGGCTGTTTCCGCACCGGCAGCCACATAAAACGGCGCCTCAGGTCGCGTGACCACCGGACGGTCCGCCAGCGTTGGAGTCAGCCGGAGCGTTTCACCAGTCTGGTCAAACGGGTGACGTTCGATATGGGCATAATTTAAAGCTTCGATGTCGGGCGCGTCTAAATCTTGAGACAAAATGCCCGTTTCTTCGGCAGCACTCGTCTCCTCGGCAGCGTTGTTTTGAGATTCATAAGCAATTTGCCACTCACGTTGCAAACGTTGTACAGCCAGCTTGAGAGGGCCAATTTGCCATTGGATGGTTTGACCTTCGCGCACGCTGAATTGGCCCCACCAACCGGATTGAATTTTATGGTCAGGCATAGGGTTCTCTCATTCTCATTTGCTCAAATAAAACCATAATAAACGGTAATGGTAAGAAGTAAGTGACGGAGTTGCAAAACCTGCCCTGCAAGCTATTAGCCTGGCCCTACTCCGGGGTTACGTCTTATCCGTCTGGAACGAATAGCCAACCCCGGACACGGTGAGGATGTATTGGGGCTGGCGTGGGTCTGTTTCCACTTTGCCCCGCAGACGACTTACCAACCCTCGCACCAAATCGCGGTCACCCTGGCCGGTGTACCCCCACACTCGCTCGACCAGAGTTTCGGTGGGTATCACCTGGTCTCGATTGATCATCAGCGTGTATAGTAAGCGAAACTCAAGATGAGTGAGACGCTGGAGGGGCTTGCCATCTACCTCGACGGTTCGAGTTGTCGGATCCAGGGTAAGTCCGGTCACTTTGAGGGTGGGCAGGCTAAACGTGGGCACGGTTCCTGCCCGACGCATCAAGGCAGTTACCTGGGCAATTAACAACTTTGCGCTGAAGGCAGTTCCAATCACCAGGTCTGCGCCCGCTCTGAGTAAATCACCAAGCAACCGCTCATCAAGCTGGTTGACAACCAAAATCAAAGGTACTTGTGTCTCGGCGCGGACGCAGTTTATCTGCTCCAAAGGCAATTGATCGGGCAAGGACAGCAGGATAATATCGGCCGGACGCTCCGACCAGGTCTGCATTGCACGGTTCAGGTCTTTGGCCGCGGTTACAGCCAGCCCGGCCCGCTGTAAAACCATTGAGAAAATAGCAACATCGTCAGCATCTTGGGCAATGAGGAGCGCATACATAACCAATCTCCACGACAACAGTTATTGCTCACCCTATTTATATTTTACCATGAGGGGAAAGATATGGGGAACAGAAGCAGTACAAACCTTACCCAACAACGGTTTGGCTGGCTTCAGCCATCAATTTGTGGATTTCCAAAGGCTCGCCCTTGTTAACATCGCGTTGCATCGACATGGCCCCTTGCGGGCATTTAGACACGCAAACGCCACAGCCCATACAACGATTAGCATCAACAGAGGCGTAAACATTGACCGATAGCGCATGGAATTGACAAAACTCCACGCACGTGCCGCAGCCGACGCAGCGGGTCTGATCCACATAACTCACATAGCCAGAGGCAGCCAGCATCGGCACCCCATTGCGCTGGGCCTGCATAGCCCCGCAGCAGCAAGCGCAGCAATTACAGATGGCATAGAAACGGCCCAACATGGCATCTTTGAAAAAAGCATGATGCACATGGCCGCGTTCGTCTTCGGCTTGCAGAATTTCCACGGCTTCATCCGGCGTAATCCGGCGAGAGCGCCCGGGGTGATGTTCGGCCACAAAACCGGCCAACGGCTCGCCGATGATGAGGCACACGTCCAGCGGCTGGCAAGGATTGGAACGCGCTGCCCGGCAGGGACATTCCAACACTACGATATGGTCGGGGTTGTGCAAAATTATGTCGCGGGCGCGGGCGTAGGGAATAATTTGCTCCAGATTGGTCAGGCTAATCTCCTGATTGATCATCACCAATCCTTTAGCTGCTTCCAACGGCACCACTTTACCGTGATAGGTATCGGCAAAACTGAGCCGGTTGCCGCTTTTGCCCAAAGAGGGGGAAGCAGACTCGTGAACCCGCTCAGTCGTTATCTCAATCTTCAATAATTTGAGCAAACCATTGACCAGCGGCGCCAGAGTCCGGCTCAGGGGATGCTCACCCACCCCAAGTCCAATGTAGAGATAAGGCCAACGGGCATACACGTAGCCGTGCAGCCAGTCGAACCACGAATAGTTCGGCGTCCGTCGGGCCTCGGCAATGAAGGCCCGGGTAGACGGCCGTAGCAGGGTAGACCACAGTTTGTGTTTCATCCTTATTTTTAACCTCTCGGATAGACTAAAAAAGATTACCAGCTTGCAGGCTTTGTGGCAAATCAACCTCAAATTGCTCAAGAGCGTCCGACGACAACTATAATTACACTGATGACAATTAAAAATGCCCACTAGAAAAGTTGGTGCAAGATCAGTACACTAAATCCCC
>JAFGNV010000095.1 GCA_016926805.1 Anaerolineae bacterium | reverse complement strand
TATCGAGCCTTATAGCAACTGGATTTAGTAGTTCAAAAGGTACTTTTTAGCGTAATTTCAGAGCTCCTTGAAACACATAAAGAGCCAAGAAAAATATTTATTTTGAATTACAGTCCTTTTTAGACAATTGGCCTAACTATCTTGGTCGGTATCCGTCTCCGCAGGATGGTTAGCCTCAGACTCGTCAGTTGTTTCCCCGGTCAAGCCGGATTCGATTGAAAGCCGGCCGGTTAACGTCCATTCCCGGAAACTCAGGGTCCAGAGCGTGGATTGGAAAATGAGATACAACCCCTGGGCAAAGGTCAGCGGCAGAATCATCATTACCATAAACAATAAACCGCCCACCAGAACCCCCATCCACCAGGTCTGGGTCACCAGATAAGCGAGCAAGCCGGGAATTACCCCCACCACCAGCGCCAGCAACACCACAATCAGGCTCAAAATAATGCTGACCACGGCCCAGCCAATCCCCACCCCAATGAGCAGCAAAACCACTATCGCCACCTCTTTGAGATTTTGACGGATTAAGGCATAACTGGCTTTTAGACTCTCTATGGCCCCCATTTCTCGAATGACGGTATACCGCCAGGCCAATTCCTGAAACGGCGAGACCACAATCCCGACAATAATCACGGCCAAGATCCACAACAAAAACAGGCCAATTGTGGCCACAATTCCCAGCACCGTGAGCGCCGTATTTTCAAGGAAAATCAGGAGAAGTGGCGACAAGGCTACAAGCAGTAAGGTTATAAAGATAACCGCCAGGGGCACCCCAATGATCAAACCGATTAAAAAGATTCGCCAGGCACGTTTCGACCAACCTATTCGCCATCCCTCTTTGATGGTTACGTCTCCGGTTTCCTCAATCTGGTCAACCATGCCGATGAGGGACGTGCGGGTCACGGCGCGAACAATCACTCCAATCACGATCAAGATGAGAATGAGGCACAACACGGCGGCTACAATTCCCCCGATAATCAACCAGATATTCGTTGAGGTTAAGAGAGACTCAAAAAGTAGCTCAACACCCTCAAATCCATTGCCGCCGCCCTCGCCGGTGGGTGGAGGCGTTCCCCCGCCACCGCCGGAACCACCGCCGCCACTACCACTGGCGCTACACAGGGCCAGAAAGAATCCAAAAATCCACAAGGCCCGATATTTGATGGTAATTTGAAAAGCACGTTTGATTAACGCCATATAATCCATAATCAACTCCTTATCTTGTCTGCTGCCTGACGTTTACCGTCAGGCTGAACCAGTTTAAAAATAACACCGTAATGGCACCCATCACCACAACATACAGCAAAATGGGCACCATCAACGTCAAAATCAGAGTCATTTCTTCTCCTAATTCTCCCAGGAAAAACAGATACCAGGGCCGGAACAGGGCTGACCTTCCCAGGCTGGCGAGGATTTGTCCAAGGTATCCGTTGACCCCCACCAGCAAGGTCAGGCCGATAGCCCAGTTTAGCTGCTGGCTCAACCAGAAGATGGCTCTGGCCATCACAAAAAGGACAACCAGCACCCCCCCGGATGTCCAACCAATCAGGCCGGGATAACCCTGAGATTTCAACTCTTTGACCGGCAGCGATAACGGGCGGCTCAATTGGTTTAACCCGGCAGGCAACGTCCAACTTTGTAAAACCGTCGTCAGCAACTGGAATTCGGCCAGCCGGGCCTGGCAATTCGAACATTTGGCCAGATGTTGCTTGACCATGGCGTTCTCTTCGGCTCCCAGTTCTTTATCAAGATAGCGTTGCAAGTCTCGATCTGTATTATGCATTCATTTTCTCCAACAATGGTTGCAGGCGCTTTTTCAAGACCAAACGCGCATAATTGAGCCGGGACATCACCGTCCCTGGCGGAATATCCAGGGTTTGGGCAATCTCTTGATAGGAGTACTGGTGATACTCGCGCAAAATCAAGGCCGTGCGGCTCTGCTCCGGCAAACTCTGGATGGCCTGTCTCACCAGCTCAATCTGTTGATCTCGACTCACCCGGGCTTCCAGATTCAGCGCGGAGTCCGCCACGCTTACTGCCTCCAGTTGAACGGTGGGGCGCTGGCGCCGCCAAAAATCAATCGAAGTACGATAGGCAATTTTTAACAGCCAGTTTCTAAACTTTTGTCGATGATTATATTTTTTGAGGGCCAACCAGGCCTTGATGAATGTCTCCTGGGCCAAATCCTGGGCGGTTTCGGCCTCATTGCCCCAGCGATACAAAAAACTCAGCACGGTTGCTTGATGCAACGTCACCAATGCTTCAAATGCCGCTTGATCCCCCTGTTGCGCCGCCTGGATGAATTCTGCCTCAGATTCAGTTGGGGTTTCAGCCATCTCAGGTCCATTCTGGGTGGCTCATACGAACCAACCTTTATTTATATAACGAATTGACTCGTGATTTTATTCGAAGATGGTGGCATTCGAATCGGTCAGAAATGATGGTTCTGGAGTTGAGGTGAGAGTAGAAAGGAGGTTGTTTGGTATTTATCATCAATTAATTGACTGTAACCGGCCCCAACTCAACCCGACCCACCTCCGCTGCATTTTGGGCCGGATTGTACCAGATGAGCAGGGGGATATACCGGCCGGGCGGTGCGTCAACCGGCAGCGGTAAATCGTATCCGTCCGCCACAATTTCGCCGGGACGCCAGGCGGTGGTGGGGTAGGCAAAATGAACCGGCACGGCATCATTGGCGGTGATTACCTCACCCGTTGGATCAAGCAAACGCGCCGAGACTTTCAGGTCAATAGACAGAGGGGTTTTTGTCTGCCAAAAGAGAGTCAGGCGCACGGGAGCGGGTCCCGCCCCGGTATGCGGCGCGCGAGAAACCCGGTAACCAACGAGCGTAATTTCCGGGGTGACGGGTTGATCGAGTTCGATTGAGTTTGCCGGAAGTTCGGTTAGCGGGGTTGGGTTGACCCGGATCAGCGGGCCGACCGCACTCAACGACCAGCGTTCCGGCGCGCCGGGCAACTGACGGGTAAGATAAACCGGCTGGCCCTGGCCAAGTAATTTTTCCACAGTCGCCAGCCGGTCCGCTTCCGCGTCGGCGGCGAGGGTCTGGAGGTCGGGCCGCAAATTTAAGGTTTGTTGAAAATAGCGCACCAGGGTCATTTCGCCCAGGATACCCACCATAACCGCCTGCTCGTCGAGGGGCTGCTGCAAGATGTCTAATCCGTAATCATGAATCTGCCAGGTATTGCGTTGATCGAGTAGAGGGCGGGCCGAGTGGATGTTTTGAAAAAGAATAAAAACAAAGACAACCAGGATAAGGCCGGTTAAGCCAAATCGCCACAAAGCCCGGCGCATACCGGCGGTAATCTGCAGCAGGAAACTCACGCCGATGCCGCTCCACACGGCCCACACCAGAAAAACCGGGATAAAAAAAACCTCAATGTCGGTGACCCGGTAGAAAAGGTTGAAGGTGAAATAGGTCAGAAACGTCACGCCGATCAGGGCCAAAATTCGGCGTTGCCCCACCCAGAACAAATAAAAAATACCCACAAATCCCGGCACAAGCGTGTAAAACTGGCTCTGCATCAGGTTCCAATAAAAGGCAGCGTCGCGTTGGTGGCCAAAGGGATTGTCAACAACAAATGTGCCGTATCCCCCGGCCCCAACCTGTCGCCAGAAGCCGGCCCAGGTGTTTTGATACGCGCCGTCCAGCGAACCCATGTGGCCGCGCCACGGGAGATAGAGATAGAGCAGCAATGGGATCAGGCCAAGCACAAGGCCCGAGGCCAGCGTTTTCCAGGTTAAACCATGCTGCTTGCGGGTCAGGTAAAAATAAAGCGCCAGGGTGGGAAGCAATAACAGGGTGGTGCGGTGATGGGTGAGCGAAAGGCCAAACAAAAAGGCCACCCCGTAAAACCGGCGATGGTCGCCGGGCGGGGTGAGCGGCCGGACAACCAGGAGCAACAGCAACGCCACCAAAAAGGCGTTTAAGGTGTACACCTCGGCCACGGTGGCTTGCAACCAAAATACCGAACCCGTGGCCAGGAGCAGCGCGCCAAAAATGCCGCCAAGTTGGGTCGTCCAGCCGGGGCGGGACAATTGACTGCTGGCACCGGTATGAACAATCAACAAGTAAACTCCGGCTAGCGTAGCCGCGCCAAACACGGCGCTCATCAGGTTGACGCGATAAGCCACGTTGCCAACCGGCAAGAAGGTGAAGAGTTTACCCAGGATGGTGTAGAGGGGATAGCCGGTGGGGTGAGCGATGCCGAGCTGGTAGGTAACCAGTTGAAATTCCAGACTGTCGTCAAACAGGGTGACCACCGAAGGGGCCAGAGTAGCGAGGTAAAACAGCAAACCGGCCACAAAAAGCAATCCGGCCATAGGATAGGGGGAAACCAGAGCGTGGCGCAGGGAACCAACGCCGGAGCCAGATAAGGTTCTCTCTTGCTCCGCTGCCCTGCTATCCTCCCGCTTTTCTGACGTAATGCCGGTATTCATTATCCTCCCCCATGGTTACCCCATCCTCACCGGGCCAGTTCTTCCGACTCAATAGCAATTTCCACCCGGCCGGTCATCCCGGGTCGGACCGCAAAATCCCCGGTGTTAAAGTCAAAATAAACGGTGAACAGAGCGGTATCGCCGTCCTTTTGACTCGATTCTAACTCGATGCGGTAGATAACCGCCGGAAAAGGAACATTCGGATAAGCCTTGAGATAGATGTCGGCCTTATCGCCAATCTGAATGTCGGCCAGGTTACGCTCGCTGAAGTTACTGGTGGCAAAACGCAGCGGTTCAACCTGAGCCAGGGTAAAAGAAGCGTTGGCGGTGGACATGCCAGGCGCAGCATTTACGGCAATGATCTCGCCGTTCCAGGGCGCAAATAGCCGGGCTTTGACCAAGTTAGCCCGCGCTTCGTCAACCTGAAGCTGAGCTTCCGTCAACCGGGCTTGATTGGCGGCCTTTACTTCGGGGCGAGGGCCTGCCTGCAATTTGTCCAGTCGATTCTGGGCCTGGACTACCTGTAGCCGGGCGGCGGCAAGTTGGGCCTCGGCAGCCGGTTTGGTGGCCTCGTTATAGGCTGCCTGGGCGCGTTCGTAGTTGAGTGTGGCTTGCTGTAGTTCCGCGGCCTGGGGACTCATGCCAATGCTCTGGGCGTAAGCCACCATATCGTAGGCTTCCTGGGCCCGGCGCAGTTCAATCTCACGCAACCGCAAGTCGGCGGCAGCCTGGGTGATGGCTTCCTCAGAAGGCAGGCCCAACAGGCGACTCAATTCGGCCTCGGCGGCAACCAAATTCGTCTCGGCTTCAAGTATATCGCCAGGCAGAGCAGGGGCTTCCTCATTGGCAATTTGCGCCTGTAGCGAAGCCAGGCTGGCTTCGGCTTTTACCACGGCATTACGCAGGTCGGCGTCGTCAATCTGCGCCAGAAGATCACCCTGCTCGACCTGCTGACCGGGAACTACGTACACGTCCTTAATAGTCGCACTCACCCCCGGCACTTGAAAGGTAAAGGTTTGGGGAGGCAGGGGCAGCACCACCTGACCGTCGGCAGTGATGGCAGCTTGAAAGACCCTGATTGGTGTGGGCAGAGGGGTGGGAGTTCCCTCAGGTGTGGCCGTGGACTGGCCAAAACTGATGCCACCCGTCGAGGTATCACAAGCAGAGATAACGCATAAACTGAATATGATTAAAATTGTAAGTAAAATGTTCTTCATTGAATTGCCCCAATCGCAGAACAAGGTGGTAGGAGAGCAAGTAGCATAATACCGGAAATGATAGCCAAAATAACAATATTGGCAATCAAGGGCCAACCCATTTGCTGCCCGCCCCTGGTAAACAAATTGCCCTTAATCATAGCCCGACCAGGTAGGTTTTGGCAAGAAGGGCCTGCTGGAGATGTGAAGTTTTGCTCTGCTCAAATTGGGCCGTGCGTGGCTAATTACGCATAATTGCTCAGAATTATCCCGGGGGGTGCGTCCAGAATTTTGGGCAACCTTCAGTTGCCCGAAATCTGGACAAACCAGGGGGGATATCCCCCGCGCCCCCCGTCTGTCCTAAAATTTCGGACAGACCCATCCCAGGTTACATATTGACAAAAACGAAATTTCATGATATTATAATATATAATTACACGTAATTTAATAACAATATTTATCTATTAGGAGGTTACAAAATGGCAAAGGAAGAAAAAAAGACCGGTGCAGATGAAAGTGTGGTCGAAGAAAAGAAAAAGTCTGCGGGCGACAAAGTTTCCGAAGGCTTCAGTGAGGCCGGGGAAAAGGTTTCTGAAGGGATGAGCGTAGCCGGGAAAAAAGTATCCGAGGGTATGAGCGGAGCCAGTAAAACCATTAACGAAGCCATCAGGCAGGTTGAAGGTTTGGGCAAGGCCCTGGGTAGCGCCCTTCAGGATCGGGCCAACGTGGTCATGGTGCGAGTCAACAACGACAGCCTGGCTTACCTGGACATGCTGGTTGAAGCCGACATCACCAAGAGTCGCTCCGAAAGCGCGGCTTTCCTCATCAACGAAGGCATCAAAGCCAATGAGTCGCTCTTTAAGAAAATCCGCGACATCACCGATCAGATTGCGGCTCTCAAATCGCAACTCCGCGAAACCGTGGATATTAAAGAATAATCAACAATCGACCCAAGTTTGCATCCGGCAAGGGGAGGTGTAAGGCCTCCCCTTGTTCTTTTTCCAAACATTTTATAGGAGCAGGTTTTCAATCTGCCTACTTATTTAAGCCAATCATTTCCAGATGAATTCGTCCAATATCTTCCAATGTCACCGGAGGGTCGGTTTCGGGTGTCCAGAAAAATCGGGCGCTCTGAAAATCCTGGGCAATCTGGCCCTTCTTCAAAAACGGTTCGCTGATGGGTTGGCCAAAACGGACGCTGCCGCCGTG
>JAFGNV010000094.1 GCA_016926805.1 Anaerolineae bacterium | reverse complement strand
TCCGGGGCCAGCATCATCAGGTCGGCCAGCTCGTCAATGACCACTACCAGATAGGGTAAAAGTTCTCCTCTGGCCCCAAATTTGCGATTGTAACCGGCAATACTGCGCGCGCCATTGGCGGCAAATAATTTATAGCGACGCTCCATCTCGCGGGTCACCCAGGCCAGCGCGCCGACCACCTGTTCAAAATCGGTCACCACTGGCGCAAGCAGGTGGGGAATACCGTTGAAACTGGTCAGTTCCACCATTTTGGGGTCAACCAGCAAGAACCGCATTTGCTCCGGGGTGTGGGTCATTAACAAGGTGGAAATAATGGCGTTGATACAAACCGATTTACCGGAGCCGGTGGCCCCGGCAATGAGCAGATGGGGCATCTCGGCCAGCGAGGCCGACACGGCCTGACCGGATACTCCCTTGCCTAAAGCCACGCGCAGCGCGCCTTTACCTTTGATAAAACTGTCGTCTTCGAGCACCCCCCGCAGGGAAACCATTGTTTTTTCAACGTTGGGGACTTCAATTCCCACCAGAGGTCGCCCCGGCACCGGCGCTTCGATACGGATGGGGGCGGCGGACAGGGCCAGAGCCAGGTCGTTGGCCAGCGCCACCACTTTATTGACTCGCACCCGCTGCGGCACAACGGTGCCGTCGGGAAGTTTGCGTTCAACCGTGCCCAACTTGAGGCCAAACTGAGTGACCGTGGGTCCTCGATTAATTTCAACTACTTCGGCGGGCACGCCAAAACCGAATAATGTTTCTTCAATGGTTTGAGCCTGATAGCGGGCGTTGGCGCTTTGCGCCGGGTCTTTGGTAGGTGGAGCCAGCAGATCCAGCGGGGGCAGCCAGAGTGACGTTTTGGGCATCGCGGCAATGGCTTCCCTGGCTGTCATGGTTGGTTTTTGGAGGGACTTCATTTTGTTTGAAGGCGCTTTTTGCTGCTTTGGCTGAGGTTTGCTGGGGAGTTCGACGTCTTGAACTTCGGGCACATATTGCCCGGTGGATTCGATCTGGTTCAGATGGCGTTGCGCCCAATCGCTGGCCTGTTCGGCCCACCCGGCGGCACCGGCAACCGTCATCCGAAATATCAGGCCCAACGCGGCCAGGCCAGTCAACCCTAATACCAGGCCAGCCAGGGGCACACCGATCAAATCTGTCAGCAGGGTGCTGATCCCCCAGCCAACAAAACCGCCGCCCATGCCGTCCCTGGCTAACCGCAGCGCGTCGTCGCTATCGGTGGCGATAATGAGATGGGTTGCGGCCAGGCCAACCACAAAGAGAAGCTCCACGCCAATGATGATGTCAAGCGGCAGGGGATGTTCCTCGTCCCGCAATTTGCCAAACATCATCAAGGCGCCAAAGACACCTACCAGGATGGCTGCCGGGATTGCGCCCCAGCCAAAAAGCTGGTTGAACAAATCGGCCCACCACTCGCCGAGCATGCCCCCGGTCAGGCCCAAGAGGCTGAGCACGGAGACAATTGATACCAACAAGAGTATCCCGCCGATGATTTCCTGCCGGTAAGGGCGCAGCCGGGCGGCGATCTTTTCAAGAGATAGTGGCACCTGGATAGAGTTAGACCTGGCTTTGTTTTTTCTGACTGCCATCAACTTACCATAATGTTAGATATTCTATAGTCTACCGGTGTTTTAACACTATGTCAAGTTGAATTGAGAGCATTATGTTCAGACTAACTTTTCTAAATTATCATTCGTTGGTATACTGTGGTTTTAAGGTCAGTTTAGACCTAAAGGAGTGAAAAATGACCGGTAAATTATCAGGCAAAAAAATAGCCATGATTGTGGCCAATCGCTACGAAGATGTTGAGCTTCTCTTCCCTATCCTCAGACTGGCCGAAGAGGGAGCCAAAATTTTGGTGGCCGCGGTTGGCGATGATGTTAAAGGCATGTTTGGCCACCCTTTTCCTATCCCCGTGATGGCAAACGGTAATAGATACACCTCAGTTGCCGTCGAAGACCTCAGGGCCGAGGATATTGACTGTCTGTACTTCCCCGGTGGGTTCGGCCCCGATTCCATCCGGTTGCACCAACCAACCCTTGAGTTAGTGCGCGCGTGCAACCGGCAGGGTAAGTTCCTGGCCGCTATTTGCCACGGCCCCTGGGTTTTGATTTCGGCCGGGGTGATGAAGGGCAAAAAAGCCACCTGCTATGTGGCCATAAAAGATGACGTGGAAAATTCCGGGGCCGAATTTATCGACGTCCCGGCCATTCGTGATGGTAACCTCATTACCGGCCGCGTTCCAGATGATTTGCCCGAGTTATGCCAGGAAATTATCAAGGCCCTGGCCGAATGAAGTGGGTGGACGTGAAAACACCACCAATACAATTCCACAAACCGGGCGCAGTGAGGGGTACACTAATCCGATTGTTTCGCTGGGCCCGGTTTGCGTTAGCCAGTTTTAAGGAGAAAACAAAATGACGCTTGGCCAAAAATTTCTAACCGTTAAGGGAGACAAAATTGTTGATCAGGCCGGGACCACAGTTGTTCTGCGCGGTTTTGGCCTGGGCGGCTGGATGAATATGGAAAATTTCATTACCGGCTACCCCGCCAATGAAGAAGCGCAACGCCAGGTTGTCCGCCAGAATCTGGGCGATGAATTGTATGAATTCTTCTTCGACCGCTTTCTGGAATATTTCTTTGCCAAAGCCGATGCCGAGTTCATCCAATCACTGGGGTTGAACCTGCTCCGCCTTCCAGTCAACTATCGTCACTTTGAAGATGATATAGAGCCTTTTGTCATCCGCGAGTCCGGCTTCAAACATCTGGACCGGGTGATTGACCTCTGCGCTCAGCACAACATCTACACTATTATCGACCTGCACGCCCTGCCCGGCTACCAAAACCAGGATTGGCATTCCGACAACCCCACCCACAAAGCCTTGTTCTGGCAGCATCGGCATTTTCAAGATCGGGTGGTCAACCTGTGGCAAGCTTTTGCCAAGCGCTATAAAGACAACCCCTGGGTGGCGGGCTATAACCCCATCAACGAACCCGGCGACCCTGGCGAGGAGAAAATTGCCCCTTACTATCGCCGCTTGTTTGACGCCATCCGGGCCATCGATCCCTATCATATCATCTTCTTTGAAGGTAATCGTTATTCGCAAGATTTCCACATGTTTAAATCAATCTTGCCTAATGTAGTTTACACCAATCACGATTACGCCGCGCCTGGCTCTATTAGCGGCGGGCCCTATCCTGGCGAAACTCGTGGTGAGTACATCGATAAAGAGGTGTTGCACGAAACCTTTTTGCGACGCAGCCAATACATGTTGGCAACCAAAACTCCCATCTGGGTGGGCGAGTTTGGCCCGGTCTACCTGGGCCAGCCGGAAGCTGATGCCATGCGTTACCAGGTACTCCGCGACCAACTTGAGATTTACGCCCACTATCAGGCCAGTTGGTCTATCTGGCTCTACAAAGACATTGGCCTGCAAGGCGTGGTTTACGTCGACCCCGAGAGTAAGTGGCTGCAACGCCTCCGGCCCATTCTGGAAAAGAAAGCGCGGCTGGGCGTGGATTCCTGGGGTGGGTTGGACACGCACATCCGGCACATAATGGACCCCATTGAAAAAACCTTAGCCCACGAATTTCCCAACTACAATCCCTTCCCCTTTGGGGCACGGTGGCAAATCAATCGCATTGTGCGGCATATTTTGTTGGCCGAACCATTGCTGCCCGAGTTTGGGGCGTTATTTAAGGGGATGACCGAGACCGAAATTGACGAGATGATGCAATCGTTTTGTTTTGAAAACTGCGTTCAGCGAACTGAACTGGCCAATATTCTAAAAGCGCATGCCTAACCCGGAACCGTAGGACCGATGAACCGGCATACCCCTCCCGGGAACTTCAACGTTTCAGGCAGCAATTTATTTCATAGGAGTAAACAATGACCGACCAACTTACCCTGTCTGTTTTCGACCAGAAAGACAGGGTCATAGACTTACCCTGCAGCGGCAATGGATACAACTATGAAGCCGCCGAGGTAATGAATTGCCTCCGCTCCGGCAAACTGGAAAGCAACCTCATTCCTCTTGACGAAACCCTTTCCATCATGCAAACCCTCGACCAGATTCGGGCGTAGTGGGGGTTAAAGTATCCAATGGAAGAGATTAATCAATGAAACCAGCCCTTTTTGCTGGGGGTGGTTGGATACTTGTGGTGTGGAAACGGCGTTGGGGCGCGGGCAAAGTGTTTTATTGTTCTCTGGGCCACCCGGTAAAATAAACCCTACAGGACTTACGCAAACATGTCATTTTGAGCGACCAGAGGGAGCGAAAAATCCCTAAAACGTAGTCTTGCCAATAGAATTTTTGGGGATTCTTCACTCCGCTTTGCTTCGTTCAGAATGACATGCGTAAGTCCTGCCCTAAAGATTTCTCAGACCTTTAGGGTTTGGCTTGAATTGGAGCCTGCACCGACCTGGACCTACCACCCCGCCTGCCGGATGAATAATTTGCTTCAATTCTCCTTCCAAAATCCCATTTGACAAAACGTATCTTTGGCTGTAGAATGCGGTTGCATTTTCGGTAACGTTACCGGAAATGTTGCCGGGAACGATGCCGACTGGATAACAGAGGTCAACCGTGAGCCAAAAATCAAATCCTACCATTCGAGACGTGGCCCGTGTGGCCGGTGTGTCAGTCTCTACGGTATCGCGGGTTTTGAATGATAAAGACGATGTGGCTCCGGAAACCTATGAAAAAGTCCAACAAGTTATCGAGCAATTGGGCTACGCTTCAAGTTTGGCGGCCAAAGGCATGCGCAGCCGTCGCACCAATGTGCTTGGTCTGGTTGTGCCCGATGTAGGTGACTCCTTTTCTGTTCAGGTGATGAAGGGGGTCAACCAGGCCATTAAAAAGTTTGACTATGACTTGATTGTCTACACGGGCGGCAATAGTCGTATGAGTAGGTGGCCGGTTCGAGAACAACAATACGTTTCCCTACTCAATGGCAGTATTACCGATGGCATTATTGTGGTAACCCCCAGAGCCACAAACTTTTTCACCCACTATCCGCTGGTGGCGGTTGATCCACATCCAGAAGAGGCGGAATTCCCTGCTGTTATTGCCACTAATCGAATTGGCGCCCTGGCCGTCATGGAATATCTGATTGGGTTAGGACATCGTCGCATTGGTTTTATTGGCGGCCGGACCGATTTACAGAGCGCCCTGCGGCGATTTCAAGGATATAAAGATGGTCTCTGCCAGGCCAATCTGTCTTTGGAACAAGAATTGATTCAACCCGGCAATTACACCTATGAATGCGGCTACTTGGGCGCGCAAAAATTACTAAGTTTGTCCAATCCGCCTACCGCCATTTTTGCGGCCAATGACCAATCCGCTTTTGGCGTGTTCAGGGCTGTCCAGGAGGCCGGGTTACGTGTCCCCGATGAACTGTCGCTGGTTGGATTTGATAACACGCCTGAGGCAGCTTACATCAGTGTTGGCCTGACCACGGTTGACCAGTTTATTGACCAGATGGGCTACGTGGCCACGGAGATGCTGGTAAACCTGATCCAGGGTAACTGTCTGGATAGTAACTTGTACAAAATACCCACGCAGCTCATCGTTCGAGGTTCTTGTCGGGCCATTTAGTCAACGGGTGCGTCCCAAATTTTAGGACGTATTGCGCCGCAGGCCGGGGGGCTTGCGGGGGTGTCCCCCCACTCCCCCCCGGTCTGCCCAAAATTTGGGACAGACCCTCTGAAAGGAGGCGCCTATGAACTGAGGTAATGACCCCTAGGTGTTACAAGTTCAGAATCAGAATATTATAGAAGGGAGAAAAAAAAATGTCAAAAAAAGTTAATCGACGCAAGTTCTTACAGATGTCGGCTACCGGAGTGGCCGGCCTGATGGCTGCATCCTGCGCGCCGGCTCCCGCGGAGCCTCAGGCTCCTCCATCCACCCCTCAGGTGATCGAGAAAGAGGTTGAGGTCACCCGTATTGTCGAGGGTACTCCACAAGTAGTCAAAGAGGTGCAGGTCGTGACGGCCACGCCTCCACCTACCCAGGCGCCCGAAGCGGTAGCCGATGTGATGGGGACTTTCCCCCGCCGGGAGACTTTTATCGCCAGGATCCTCACCGGGCGTGCCGGTACACCCGACAACTTCAACGAGTGGGTTGGCTGGAAAAATCGAGATCGCGGCATGGCGAACCTGGCTAACGAGCCGTTCTGGTCGGTCGACTTTGCCACCGGTGATATCATCAACGGCCTTGCTGAGGGTGACCCGACCTACAACGCAGACTTCACGGAATGCACAGTCCCTCTCCGCCAGGGCGTCGCCTGGGCGGATGGCGAGCCTTTCACCGCGGCTGATGTGGTCTTTACGGTCGAAACCACCATCAAATTTGAGGGATTGAACAACCACAACCAACTTGTAGATAATGTCGCTGCTGTGACTGCGGTCGATGATTACACGGTTAAATTTGAGCTGAATCAGCCCAACTCGCGCTTCCACACCTTGTTTCTCGACCGCTGGGGCTGCATCTGGATCTATCCCAAGCACATCTTTGAGAAGGAAGCAGACCCGGTCCAGTTCACCTTCAATCCGTTTGTAGGCTGCGGCCCTTACAAGCTGCACAGTTTTGATCCCCAAGGGAGCTGGACAGCCTGGGAAAGACGCGAAGATTGGGACAAGAGCCCGACTGGCATCATGTATGGCCAGCCTCAGCCCAAGTACGTCATCTATCAGTACTTTGCCGATGAAGGTGCACAAATCCTGGCCCAATTGACGCACCAATTGGATGTGGCGGAACTCTCAGCCGATGGTCTCAAGGCGCTGTTGGCGCAGTCGAAGACCTCCCGCGCCTACCAGCCAACCTTCCCCTTCGTGGTCAACAACGACCCCTGCATCACCGGCATCCTCTATAACACCGCCAGACCACCATACGATAACGTTGATGTCCGCTGGGCACTCACTCTGGCGATTGATATCGTCGAGTACATGAGCATCGCCGTCGATTCCTCGGGCACCTTAAGTCCGGTGCACGTCCCGCACCTGGGCCCTTACCCCAAGGATTACATCGCGCCGATGCAAGACTGGCTGAAGACGTTCACCATTGACGTGGGCGATGGCGAGACCTTTGCGCCGTATGATCCGGACGCGCCGAAGCGCATCGCAGACTACGCCAGGAGTCGTGGTTATGTCTTCCCCGACACCCCGGAATTCCAGGCCCAGGCTTTCGGACTTGGCTGGTATAAGTATGCCCCCGACATCGCCGAGAAGCTGCTGGTGAAGAATGGTTTCTCGAAGAATGCGGACGGGAAATGGCTGCTGCCCGATGGCACCCCATGGAAGATCTCCTTCTTGTCCAACACTGTACTTTCCAACCATGATGCGCGCAATGGCGCGGCTGCCGTGCAGCAGTGGAAGAAGTTCGGCATTGATGCCGAGGTGTATCTGTCGGAAGGTTATCAGGATTTGGGATTCACCGGCGACTTTGATGTTAGCGGCGCCTGGCCTGCTCAAGAACCCTGGGGTGCGGGACCCGATCTGTATCGCGTGCTCGACAGATGGAATTCCGCTTATATAAGACCCCTTGGAGAACGCACCCAGGGCAATAACTCGCGCTGGTCGAGTCCGGAGATGGACGACATCATCAAGAGGCTGCGCGAGACGGATCCCTTCAATGCCGAAGCCGTCATCGCCGTGGGTACCGAGGGTCTCAAGGAAGCGGTCAAGAACATGCCCGGCACCCCAACCTACGGGTATATTGGCTTTGTCGGCTGGGACGAGTACTACTGGACCAACTGGCCTGGCAGCGAAAACGCCTACAATGAGCCTTATACACACTGGCCCAAC
>JAFGNV010000093.1 GCA_016926805.1 Anaerolineae bacterium | reverse complement strand
GGCGGAACATATTTTCGGTTTGGCCCAAAAGCTGGCCGTTAAGGGTCACTTCGGCCAGGGTATCCAGGCCGTCGCACACCAAAAAGAGCTGGTCGTGGGCCAGCCCTGCCGCTTCAGGCGAGAACGTGCGGCGATACTGCCAGTCGGCTTCGGCCACCCCCTGCACTTTCTTTTCGTTGTCGGCCACAAAGGGGTCGGGGATGCGGTTGAGGGCCAGCAGGTCGGTATGCACACCGCCGGGCACTTGCGCCGGCAGCCATTCTTGGGTGTTGGCCTGGCGAAATTGCCACGCGCCGGTTAATGATTGTTTTAACATTAATGCTTCTCCTTGAAAGTAGACATTATTGATTGCCAACATTTAACTTGGAGTAGATTTGCTCATTTCTTTGGTTTCTTACCGACATAGAGAAGATGTCTCGATGCGCCAATGATTGTTTCTTCTGTGTTTACCTCATAAAGAAAATCTAACCATAGTTGCCGTTGTTTCCCCAGAAGATTGTTGTAACTCTCGTCGTCAGCCGAAATCCCCGTTTCGTTGCTGGGGGGATTTTGTCTTGAGGTCGGCCAGACGTTCCCAGGTTTTTAAATCTTGGGTGCGGGCAATGCCGGCCTGGGCCACGGCGCTGGAAGTCTCCCCTGGCGGGGCAGCCGGGTCTTTACGCTCGGTGCAGAACAGGCCATAAATCCAGCCGTCTTCGTGCTACACCAGACGCATGTCATACACGTTGATATCGGGGACTTCGGTTTCCGGCATCAGGATAGGATAATCCCAAAACCTAAAACGGTCAATCCCACTCTTACTCCCGGCAATGGCAAAAAAAGACTTCCGGTCGTTTCCTTCGACCCGCACAGCCAGATATATCTTACCGTCCAACTCAACCGCGCCGGGATTAAAGGTCGCATTGATACCCAGCCGTTCCAGCAAATAGGGATTACTGGCCGGGTTCAGGTCGTATCGCCAGAAAAGAGGGGGATGTTTGGCAGTTAACACCGGATATTTATAGCGGTCAAAAATGCCGTTGCCCGATTTTCGCTGTTTGTTTTTCCTGGCCAAGAGTTGCTGATGCTTTTGATTCAAATCCTTCAACCGTTTCAAAAACAGTTTTTTCTTCATTACAACGTTTCGTTCAAGATTATTGATGCATCCGCCAACCGCCGCCCACATAGAGCAATTGCCCCGTGAGCCAGCGGGCCTGTTCGGAAGCCAGAAAGACAATCACCTCGGCCACATCCTCGGGCTGGCCAACCCGTCGCAGCGGCGTTGCGGCGGCTATCTCTACTTCAGATTCCGGCGTGATATAGCCGGTCTGGATAGGGCCGGGAGCCACAAGGTTAACCGTAATCCCATACTTGCCCATTTCAGCAGCGGCGGAACGGCTATACGACTCGATGGCGTGTTTGCTGGCGGCATAACTGATGTTAGCCTCATGGGCGTGGGCGGCGTCGGTGCTGAGGTTGATGACCCGGCCCCAACTGGCGCCCCGTTTGAGATAACGCTGAAAATATTCGGACATTAACAGGGCGTAGGCGCGGGTATTGACTGCAAAATGGGCGTCGATACTGGCGGCATTGGTCAGTTCAACACCAAAAATATTGTCGCCCTTGTCTCTGACCAGGGCTGGATCGAAGGTTTCCAGCACACAGTAGGTGTGATTGTTGACCAGAACATCCACCGGGCCAAGTTCAGCCTCACACCGGTCAAACAGTCGCGGAATATTGGCCGGGGTGGCCAGATCGGCTTCCCAGGCATAGGCCACGCCGCCCTGGCTCTGAATATCCTTCAGCAGCGTGCCAATCGGCTGTTGCTGCATGGCCCGGTACAACTTCTCGCCGCCAACTCCGGCGACCCTGGCTTTGGCCAGCGCCTGGTCCGGGTAAGGACAAGCCTCGCGGTAGTAAGCGATGAACATCCCGGCTCCCTGCGCCGCAAACGCCTTGGCCGTGGCCGCGCCAATACCGTGATTGGCTCCGGTGATCAAAACAACTTTGTTTTTGAGTTGTGGATCAATCATACTTCCCACCGATAGATCACATTTGCCGGGTCTTCTCTAGCAGCTAATGGTCTATTGAAAAATCAAACTCAGTATTTAGCTCTTTAAGTGACTGTCACCTTAAACCTGATAAAGTCTGTTAGAATTATGGCTCAATAAGCAATACCCTTAACGTTGGGGCGGTTTCTGGCGTTTCAGACTGACCAGCCCGCCGTTCAAGCCACCGAGCAGCGCCAACACCGCCACCAGCCAGCCCAGCGAGCCGGAGGGCAGAACTACAAGCAAAGCCAAGGCCACACTCCCCAGACTGCTATACAACCCGTACGTCGGCCCCCGGTTATCGCCGGCCCATTTTCCCAGGAGCCAACCGATCAAAAAATTGCCTACAAAAAAACTGACCATCAGTCCAAGTTGGACCACCGTCGCCTGTTCAGGGCCGGTCAGGGCACGAAATGAAAATATCAGGGTAAAAAAGGCCCAAATCAGACTCAAACCCGCCCCGGAAGCCACCAGCCAGAAATTGAGACCCCGTGGACTCAAAAAGTATCTCCAATCCATATATTCCTCCTCTGAAAAAAGGATTATAACCGATTAAGTCGGCCATCGCTCAACTCATAGATTGTGTGGTATAATCGGCCACCACCTGGTCATGGGTGGCCACAACCAGGTAAGTATTGTAGTCTCTTACCTTATTTTCGCACGAACAGAAGCGGTTTCTATTTCAATATACGATTTTTTTGTAGTTATCCACTAAACCTCTCCCTGTTTCTATTTGTTTTGTGGCCCAAGTGTTGTAGACCTTCTTCGTCTCTTTCTAATCCCATCTCAGCCGTAGCTTCACTGGGCCAACCACTCCCGCAACATTTTCCAGTTAGCTATGCAATCCTCGGTTGGGTCATACTCTTCCGGCTCGTGTTCCACACCGTAGTAGCCACGGTAGCCCATTTCTTTGAGCGCGTTTACGCAAGTCTCAATGGGTACGCAGCCCTGGCCATAACGACAGGTATGGTGGCCGCCCGGTTCCAATACATCCTTGAGATGGACGATGAAAATATGTCCATCTAATTTTTTAATGGCCTCGGCGGCATTGTAACCCTGGGTGCCGTACCAGCCGGTATCCACCGCCGTACCGATGCGCCCGCTGCCGCTATCGTCAATTTTGGCCAACATCTCCTCCGGCGTTTTTTCAGGATGGTTTTCCAGGGCCAGTTTGACCCCGTATTGCTGGAGCGTGTCAACTACAAAAGCCCGGTCTTCCTCCACCAGCGGGGTCATTCCCGCCAAGATTTCAACCTCCATCGCCTGGGCCAGTTTGCAGGCGGCTACAAATTCCGCTCTGGTTCGACCAAAACCACCGGCCAGGCTGGGCACGACCAGATTATAACGCTTGAGCAAATCGCGGGCGACGGCAATGTGTTCGGCAGTGGCCCAACTCCAATGCAGATGGGCCAGCCAGATGTCTATGGCCGCAAAACCCATGGTCTGCACGTCGCGCAGAATTTCCTCAAAACGCGCGGCATAGGTATCCAGGGGTCTGAAATAATCGTTGGTGGCTTTGTCGCCTTGCCTCCAGCCCTGGGTCATGTGATAGTTTAGCTGCCGGGCCACAAAGTTGGCGCTGATGAATGAGATACGATTTAACATAACCTGTCCTTTCTTAATATTTCAATAACGTCCGATAAACGCCCGGCTCGGAACCTTCAATCTCAACTGCGCCCACCAGGTTGGCGTAGAACTCCTTTGGCCCCACCCAGGGAATAATAGCATAGGCATATCCCTGCGCCGCCATTTCGTGCAGACACTTCAATAGGAGCGCTTTGCCGATGCCCCGCCCCCGCTGCACTTCGTCAACACCGACGGGACCAAAAAAATTCCGGTACACTGCGTCGTAACAGGTGAAACCAAGCAATTGGCGTTGGGTGGCGTCAACGGCAATCAGGCAGGCGATGGGCACCCGGGCAAAGGCCACGTCACATTCACTCACCCACAGGGGGCTGAAGCGTTCGGCCACCCAGTTGATGACCATGCTTTTTTCGGCAGCCAGAGCGCGGCGAATCTCCACGCCTGCCTCTTGCTGCCGGGCCAGCACCGGTTCCAGGGGAGGTAAGTTGTAGAGCTTAACCAGCATGTCGGCCATAGCAGGAGAGCCTTCCTTTACAATGCCTTGGCCGCAGCAAACAGATGATCCAGCAACGTGTTGACCTCAGACTCGGTCCAGAAAGGATTGGTGTCAAGAGCCACGGTGCGGGCCGTAATGTCCAGGGTGCGGGGACACATATCCGGCGCGTACTTTACCTGCCCGGTGTAGTGGGGCAGCCCCCACACGTTCCAGTGCGGGCTGACATTGGCTTTGTCTATAATAAATTCCCAATTGGCATAGATGTGGCGGCCAGTGTTGACGGGCCGCACCGCGCCCAAATTGCGCTCATTCAACAACGCCTCAAACCGGGCCGCTGTTTCCACCGTATC
>JAFGNV010000092.1 GCA_016926805.1 Anaerolineae bacterium | reverse complement strand
TGACTCTGGCGGCGCAAAGCGTGAATGTACTCACCACGAGAGCACCTTAACTCGGTGGAAGGTGATTGAGGATGAAAATTTCTGATGTCTCTCTAGTTCAGATCAGCGGCCGTCTGGCCAGACCGGTGTTTTTGTCGGAAACCCGATAAGGTTAGGAGAGAATAAAATGCCATCACTACACCTGACCAAAGTTCAACAGCATTTTGAGCGCCTCGTTGTTGCCGACATCCCGGCTACACTTGCCGCAGAGTTGAGCCTGATTGCGCCATTGATCCAGCCCGGAACCAATATCGCTATTGCCGTGGGCAGCCGGGGAGTGGCCAATATGGCTAAAATCGTCAGGACAACGGTTGATTTTGTCAAGGCGCAGGGGGCGTCGCCATTCATCATCCCGGCGATGGGTAGCCACGGCGGGGGAACCGCCGCCGGGCAAGCAGAGGTATTGGCCGGTTACGGGGTCACCAGAGCAGCGATGGATGCGTCGGTCCGTTCTTCGCTGGAAGTGGTAGAGCTAACCAGAGACGATAGCCCCAATCGTGTCTTTATGGATCGTTATGCCTACGAAGCGGATGGGATAATTGTAATCAACCGGATTAAAATCCATACCGATTACCATGGCCTCTATGAAAGTGGTCTGGTTAAGATGTGTGTGATTGGTTTGGGTAAACACACACAAGCCCTGGAGATCCACAGCTTTGGTGTTTCCGGCCTGCGCGAACACATTCCACCAACCGCCCGGCAAATCCTGGACACCGGCAAAATTCTGGCAGGCGTCGCGGTTGTGGAAAATGCTTACGATGAGACGATGCTTGTTCGGGTGTTAAAAGCCGAAGAAATTATGTCTGAGGAACCTAAACTCTTAGACCTTGCCCGGGCCAATATGCCTTGCCTGCCGGTAGATGAGGTTGACGTACTCATCATTGACCGGATGGGCAAGGATATCAGCGGCGCGGGCCTTGACCCCAACATCATTGGCCGCCTCAAGATCAAGGGAGAAACTGAACCGGAGGCGCCGCGCATCAAATCAATTATGGTCAGTGACCTCACTCTAGCAACTCACGGTAATGCTGTGGGGGTGGGTCTGGCCGATGTCGTCACCCGAAAGCTGTTTACCAAGATTGATTTTTCGGTTACCTATGAGAATGCCGTTACCAGTACCTTCTTTGAACGAGGGAAAATTCCCCTCATTGCCCAAAATGATGCCCAGGCTTACCAATGGGCCTTACGCGGTTGTGGCAGGATTCCCGAAGGCCAGCAAAAAATCATCCGGATCCAGGATACCCTGCATTTGGGCGAAGTTTATGTTTCAGAGGCCATTTTGGCTAAAATCAATGATCGGGATGATATTGAAGTGATAAGCCAGCCGGTGGCGATGTTTGCCGATAACGGCGATTTGCGACCCTTTTGACCTGTGCCGCAAAAATTTGGAGGAGGAATAGGAACCGGATGACCGCCGCTACCGTAGCTAAAAACTTACTGATTGGCCTGGACAGCAGCACCACCGCGTGCAAGGCCATTGTTTGGGATACCGCCGGTAATTTGATTGCCGAGGGTCGAAGCCCCATTCCCCTGGAACATCCCCGCCCTCTGTGGCACGAACAGCCCGCCGAAGCTTGGTGGGCGGCGGCAGTAGAGTCCCTGCGAGCCGTCACCTCGCAAATTGATAACAATCGTCTGGCCGGGTTATGTATCTCGCCGCAACGCGAAACCTTTGTGCCGGTTGACCAACGTGGCCAGCCCCTGCGCCAGGCCATCATCTGGATGGACGAACGAAGCGGCCCTTTACTGCCGGAAATTGGCCAGCAATTGGGGCAGGAACGTTATCATCAGCAGACGGGCAAGCCCCTCACGGGCAATCTCTCCTTACCTAAAATCGTTTGGATCAAAGAAAACGAGCCAGACATCTTTCGGCAGGCTCACAAGTTTTTAGACGTTGCCGGATTTTTGCATCATTGTTTGACCGGCTTGTATCGTACCGGCTGGGGTTGCGTCGATCCGATGGGCCTGTTTGATATGCAACACCATTGCTGGTCAGAAGAGGTGCTGGCCTATCTAGGGATCGACGAGTCCCAACTCCCCCAGGCATACCCTCCCGGCGTAATTCTGGGCGAAATTACCACCAACGTCGCGGAGTTGACCGGCTTGCCCGCCGGTTTGCCGGTAGTGGCCGGGGTGGGCGACGGCCAGGCAGCCGGTTTGGGCGCGAATATTACCGGGCCGGGCCGGGCCTACCTCATTTTGGGTACGTCGGTGATTTCCGGCACGTACACCGAGGTGTTCCAGACCAATCCAACCCATCGTATTATGTACGGCGGCATTCCCAACTCTTATATGTTAGAAACCGCCCTTTTGGGAGGGGGTTATACCATCACTTGGTTTGTCGAAAAAATTGCCGGGAAACAGGCTAAATTCTCCAGCCCGGATACTTCTGTTGAAGCGATGTTTGAACAAGCCGCCCAAAACATCTCGCCGGGAGCCGATGGCCTGATGCTGGTGCCCTATTGGAACAGTGTGATGAATCCCTATTGGGATGCGTCGGCCAGTGGCATTGTGGTTGGCTGGCGGGGGTTTCATACTCTGGAGCATCTCTACCGCGCCATTCTGGAAGGCATCGGCTTTGAACTGCGGCTGCATTTACAGGGCGTGCAGACGGCGCTGGAAACAGATATTGAAAAATTAATCGTGATGGGCGGCGGCAGCAATAGCGGGTTGTGGTGTCGGATTATGGCCGACATTACCGGCAAGCCCATTTACCTTTCACAAACCCCCGATGCTTCGTCGTTGGGCGCAGCTATTCAGGCCGCATTT
This sequence comes from Anaerolineae bacterium, assembly GCA_016926805.1. Lineage (GTDB taxonomy): Bacteria > Chloroflexota > Anaerolineae > 4572-78 > J111 > JAFGNV01. Next base: position 23,022 of record JAFGNV010000092.1, on the reverse strand, counting down.
GGGGTGGGCCTGTTTGCCAACATGCCCGCGGCGGCGCGGGCCATGACCCGTCTCAACCCTGCCCCAATCGTCCCCCACCAACAACGTTCTGATTTTTATACTCAATTGTATGAACAGGTGTACCTTCACCTGTTTCCGGCCCTGCAATCCCATCTGCAAAACCTTACCCGGCTGAGTGAGTCATCATAAACGAGTATTGGCCAGACTTGTAATATTGGGGCTGAATGGGTAAGATTTAAACCGTTGAATCTTAGCCGAATATTCGTATACTCAGCAGCTTTTATGCAAGGAGGCATAAAAATGAGGCAGCAGTTAGTTAAGGATTGGATGACCCGGGATATTGTCACCGTGGCGCCCGAGATGAGAATGACTGAGGCGCATCAACTCATGCTTGATCGTAAGATTCGTCGGTTGCCGGTGGTCAGAAACAAGCATTTGGTAGGGATTGTAACGCGAGGTGACATCCGTGGAGCGGAACCCTCGGAAGCCAGTTCCTTGAACATGTGGGAAATGAACTATCTAATTTCTAAATTGAGAGTAAAAGATGTGATGGCTCGGACCCTGGTGACAATCCCGGTGGACGCCACCATTGCCGATGCCGCCCAGTTGATGTTAGAGCGGAAGGTCAGTGGCCTGCCGGTGGTGGACAACAACAAAGTGGTTGGCATCATCACCGAGTCTGACATTTTTCGCATGGTTGTCCAGGCCTGGGAAAAAATTGAAGCATAATATATTTGTCACCTTCGATGTTTTGAAACTAAATGCGTAAACTGAATCCCACCGAATCATTGTTAAATCTAACCAAACCCGGTAGCGCCGAGCCTTCGACCAATTCGGTGAGTCGGTGGCGTCTGCAAATCAGCGGCGTGGTGCAAGGGGTGGGTTTTCGACCTTTTTTGCACAACCTGGCCGGGCAATTGAATGTGAATGGTTGGGTGCGCAACACCTCTCTTGGAGTGGAACTGGAAGTGCAAGGCTCGACGCCAGACCTGGAACGCTTTGTGTCTTGTTTGCAAAACGATCCTCCCCCATTGGCGCGGATTTTAGAGTTAGAGTCAACCTCCATCCCGGTGGTCATCAACCAGCCGGCCGGTCTGGAAATTCGGCCCAGCCACAGCCAGAGCGGGCGCACCCTGGTTTCGCCGGATGTAGCAACCTGCGCCCAGTGTCGTCGGGAAGTGTTCGACCGGGCAGACCGGCGTTACCACTATCCCTTCACCAACTGCACCCACTGCGGCCCACGGTTCACCATCATTGTCAATTTGCCCTACGACCGGCCCTATACCACCATGGCCGGCTTCCCCCTTTGTCCCGACTGCGCCCGTGAGTACCAGGACCCCACCGACCGGCGTTTTCACGCTCAACCCGTAGCCTGTCCCAAATGTGGGCCGACATTGTGGTATACCCCTGTTGGTGTGCCGCCTGAAGTATCCGATAATACTCCCACCGGCGATGCTGCCCTGGCCTCTGCCGTCTCCTGTATGGAAGGTGATGGCGTGGTTGCCTTGCAGGGTTTGGGCGGTTTTCACTTGGCTTGCCGCGCCGATAGCAGGGTGGCAATTAATCGCCTGCGGACCAGCAAGAAGCGTCCGGCCAAACCCCTGGCGGTGATGATGCGCGATGTGGGTGAAGTTGCGGAATATTGTCAGGTCAGCCCCGCCGAAACGGCCCTGCTGGCGGCTCCGGAAGCGCCCATTCTGCTCCTGCGCAAGCGTACCGACGCTGCGGCCAGACAATTGGCCCCGGAAATCGCGCCCCAAAATGGTTACATCGGCGTGATGCTGCCCTACACCCCCCTGCATCACCTCTTGCTGCAAGCCGCTGTCGCCCCGTTGGTAATGACCAGCGGCAATCGCCAGGGCGAGCCGCTCTGTATTGACCACGACGAGGCCAGAGCAGGGTTAAGCCCTTATTGCGATGGCTTCCTTTTTCACAACCGGCCCATCGCCCGCCGTTGCGATGACAGTGTGATGTTTGTGGCGCATCTCATCCCCCATCAAAGTGATGGCCGCCATCAGGATGATGGCCGCTATCGTCCTGATAGCCCCCAACCCGTCATCCAGCCGATTCGTCGCAGCCGGGGATTGGCTCCGCTACCCGTGTTGCTGCCCAAAACCGTTACCCTGACAGTGCCTCTGCTGGCTGCCGGGGCTGATTTGAAGAACGTGCCTGCTCTCGCGATTCAACGCCAGGTTTTTTTGACCCAACACATCGGTGATCTGGAAAACCTCAAGGCGCGGGAGGAACACATCCGCGCCATCGCCGATTTTGAACAATTCTTTCGCATCCAACCGCAGGTTGTGGTCTGCGACCTGCACCCGGATTATGCCAGCAGCCGCCACGCCCGCCAGCGAGCGGAGACAGAAGGATTGCCGTTGCTGGAAGTGCAGCACCATCACGCACACCTCGCCGCCTGCCTGGCCGAAAACGACCGCGTCGGTCCGGCCATCGGCCTCAGCTTCGACGGCACGGGCTATGGCACTGATGGTCACATCTGGGGTAGCGAGGTGGTGCTGACCGATTTGCGTGATTTTCAGCGTTTTTATCACCTGGAATACCTGCCCCTCCCCGGCGGTGATGCCGCCACCCGGCGGCCCTATCGCATTGCCTTAGCCTACCTGCGCACCCTGCTGCCCGATTTTGAGGTCAACCCCCTGTTCCCGGACGTGCCGGATTGGGAGTTGTCTACTCTAGAAGTGATGTTGGCCCAAAACTTGAACACACCTTTGACCAGTAGTATGGGCCGCCTGTTTGATGCGGTTAGCGCCTTGTTGGGTCTGTGTTGGGAAGCGACCCACGAAGCCCAGGCCGCGATTGCCCTGGAAGATGCCGCGCTGAATAGCGAGTTTTCCGGCCCTGGTTACGAGTTTGACTTGGCCGATGGCCAGATTCGCCTGGCCTCGCTTTTCGCCCAACTGGTCGTCGACCGGCAGAACGGCGTAGCCGTGCCCGACATCGCCCGCCGTTTCCACCGGACCATCGGTGAGATGTCTGTGGCTGTGGCTAAAGCCGTCCGCGCCCGCGCCGAGGACAAAGAACGACGGGTCAATCAAGTTGCGCTTTCTGGCGGAGTCTGGCAGAATCGGCTTCTGCTGGAAATGGTCGTGCCGATGTTGCAGGCAGCTGATTTTGAGGTGCTGCTGCACCACACTGTTCCGGCCAATGATGGCGGGCTGGCCTATGGGCAAGTGGCCGTAGCCGCGGCGCGATTAACAGATTCGCATTTTGACTCTTGAAATAAGGAGTAAATCATGTGCTTAGGAATTCCTGGACAAATCACCAAAACCTGGACCGATCCCGCAAGCGACCTGCCGATGGCCAGGGTCGATTTTGGTGGCGTGGGTAAAGAAGTCTGCCTGTCTCTGGAGCCGGACGCCCAGGTGGGCGATTACGTGCTGGTCCACGTTGGTTTTGCCATCAGTCGCATCGACGAAGCCGAAGCCCAACAAACCCTGGAACTGCTGGCCCAGATGGGCGAATTAGCCGAGGAACTGGGTGAGACAACGTAGGGTGGGATAGCGTTGGGATAGCTTCCGGTGTTTTGGACCTCAATGGAACCGCATATTGCGTATTTCGTATAATTTTTATGCAATAGGAAATACGCACTACGAGTCAAGCAGGGTTTTTAAGAGGATTATCGATGAAGTATCTTGATGAATACCGTGATGCCAAAGCGGTGCACAACGTTCTGGCTGAAATCAACCGCACGGTAACCCGTTCCTGGACGCTGATGGAAGTCTGCGGGGGGCAGACCCATAGCATCATCCGGCACGGCCTGGACCAACTGCTGCCACCAGAGATTGAGCTGGTGCATGGCCCCGGCTGTCCGGTGTGCGTCACGCCGTTGGAGCTAATCGACAAGGCTCTGGCCCTGGCCGCCCGCCCGGACGTGATCTTCACCAGCTACGGTGACATGCTGCGGGTGCCGGGCACGTTTGTCTACTCCGAAACCGGTGTCCAGGCCAACGATCTCTTTAGTGTCAAGAGCCGTGGCGGCGACGTACGGATTGTTTACTCGCCGCTGGACGCCCTGAAGATTGCTCGCGAAAATCCTTACAAAACCGTAGTTTTTTTTGCCGTTGGCTTTGAAACCACTGCCCCGGCCAACGGCATGGCCGTACAGCAGGCCGCCCGCGAGGGACTGGATAACTTCTGCGTGCTGGTCAGCCACGTCACCGTGCCCCCGGCCATTGTGGCCATTATGGAAGCGCCGGAAACGCGGGTCAACGGTTTTCTGGCTGCCGGACACGTTTGCACGGTGATGGGATTAGAACAATACCGTCCGTTGGCCCTAAAATATCAAATCCCTATCGTGGTCACCGGCTTTGAGCCGTTAGACCTGGCCTACGGAATCTTGAACGTTGTCAAACAACTCGAAGCCGGAACGTGCGAGGTCCAAAATGCTTACGCCCGCACCGTGCCCGCCCAGGGCAATTTGCCCGCGCAAAACGTCATTGCCGATGTGTTTGAACCCTGCAACCGGGCCTGGCGCGGCATCGGTGTTATTCCCCAAAGTGGCTACCGCCTGCGAGAGAAATATGTTAAATTCGATGCCGAGCGCCGCTTCCCCGATGTGGGGGCAATGAAGTCTGTTGAACCGGACATCTGCCGTAGCGGCGAAGTATTGCAGGGGCTTTTGAAACCCGACCAATGCCCGGCTTTTGGCAAACAATGCACCCCCCTGACCCCCCTCGGCGCAACCATGGTTTCCAGCGAGGGTGCGTGCGCGGCCTACTATAAATATGGACGTATCCAGGAAATTTTATAATCCAGAAATCCACAGATGCCCCAGAGATTTGAAAATTTCATTTATCCGATCCATTTGGGTCATCTGTGGATGATTTTTGGCGAGGCTTAGTTAATGACTGACACCCTTAACCTGACCAATTTCGTCTGCCCCCTCCCCCTGCGTCGCTATCCCCAAATTGTGATGGGCCACGGCAGCGGCGGCCAGATGATGAACGAACTCATTGAGCATCTTTTTGTCCCGACCTTTGCCGGCACCGGCCAATTTGGTCCTCTGAGTGATGCGGCAGTTTTAGATTTGCCCGACAGCCTGTCCGGCGGTAGCCGTTTGGCCTTCAGCGCCGACAGTTTTGTCGTCAGCCCGCCCGTCTTCCCCGGCGGCGACATCGGCAGCCTGGCCGTGCACGGCACGGTCAACGATCTGGCGGTGATGGGCGCGCGCCCGCTTTACCTTTCCGCCAGTTTCATTTTGGAAGAAGGTTTATCCGTTGACATCTTGGGCCAGATTGTGCAATCCATGGCGGCGGCGGCCCGGATAGCCGGGGTTCGTGTGGTCACTGGCGATACCAAAGTGGTCGAGCGCGGCCACGGCGATGGCCTGTATATCAACACCAACGGCGTGGGCGTGATTCCCCCTGGCGTCAACCTCACACCCAGCCGTATTACTCCCGACGATCTCCTCATCGTCAACGGTCCCCTTGGCGACCACGGCGTGGCGATTATGAGTCTGCGGGCCGGCCTGCAATTTGAAACCGAGATTATCAGTGACTCTGCCCCGTTGAACGGGCTGGTCGCCGAGATGTTGCGGGTCTGCCCCAACCTTCACGCCATGCGCGATCTGACCCGGGGCGGATTGGCTGCCGTGGTCAACGAACTGGCCCGGGATGCCAGAGTTGGCCTGGAAATTGACGAACCTGTCGTCCCGGTTCGGCCTGCGGTAGCCAGCGCCTGCGAGATGCTGGGCCTGGACCCCCTCCACGTTGCCAACGAAGGCAAATTATTGGCCGTTGTTCCGGCAAACTCAGCCGAAAGCGTGTTAGAGGTGATGAAACGTCATCCTCTGGGCCAACAGGCTACCCTCATCGGTCGAGCCACCACGGCCCACCCTGGCGTGGTGGTCGGCCGTACCGCCATTGGCAGCCAGCGCGTCATCGACTTGCCCGCCGGAGAGTTATTGCCCCGGATTTGTTAAATTTCCAGATGCAACTTCCGTCAAGGCTCAAGTCAACCACAGAATGAGGCAAGTTTCCCGCGTTTGAACCCCGGCCGCAGTGCCAAAAGGATGCGGCTTTCTTATGACATCTGTCTCGTTTCTTTGTGACAGATGACACTATCGTAATTAAGTTAATTGTTTTATATTTATATTGGAGACAGATTCTACCCAAATTAATCTGCCCACCCAGGCGTCGGTATGCAATCTCACTTCCAATTCCCCCTTGCCCCACGATGGTGCAATATCAAATATCATCTATTGGACGCCGATCATTTTTAGGAGATATGATGCTTCTACGCGATGTTTTGACCTTAACCCAGGCTCAAATTTATTCACCCAATTCTGGCGGCAAATTGGCCCAGGCTGATTTCGAACGGGTGGTGCAGTCTGGAATTGGCGCAGATTTGATGAGCGATGTGCTTTGCTACGACCTTACCCACGGCCTCCTCATTACCGGCCTGACCAACCCCCAGGTAGTACGTACCGCCGAAATGGCCGATGTAACGGCCATCTTGATGATTCGCGGTAAAGTTCCACCCCCTGAAACCCTTAACCTGGCTTGGCAAGTTGGTATCCCTATTCTTGGCACCGCCATGACTTTGTTTGAAGTGTGTGGCCGCTTATACCAGGCGGGACTGCCTGCCGCTCGCCGTTCTGAAGAACTGGATGATGGCGGCTGTGATGGCTAAACCCGCCGCGTATCTGCTTTTGGGGTGATGCTGATGGAGTCAAACCTCATTGACCAACCCCTCATAACCGATCTCAGAGCCGGGATGATTACCCGGGTGGAAGAGTTAGCCTATGAGCTAAAGGTGGAGACGGTTATGACCCGCGAGATAAAAGCGGTTACTCCCCAAACCAAGATGGCCGAAGTTTTGGACCTGTTTCGGGAGGCGCGTATTTCTGGCGCGCCAGTGGTAACTGACGGCAAGCTGGTTGGCGTTATCAGTATTGAAGATTTAATTAATGCCCTGCGAGATTTGGGCCGCAGCGAATTGAAATCGGTGGTGGCCGATTATATGACCACCAACGTGATCATCGTCCACGCCTTTGACCCTATTGTCGAGGCGCTCAAGCTCTTTACCAAAACCAGATTGGGGCGGCTGCCGGTGGTGGATGAGTCGGAGCGACTGGTTGGTATTCTCACCAAGGGTGACGTGACCCGGGGTTTGCTGAACGCCCTTCAGTACGACTACCAGGCCGAAGAAGTCCGGCGTTACCGGGCCAGCCACCTGTTTGAAGATATCGAGTCGGACCGCACCGGTCTGATTTTGCGCTATCAAATCAAACCGGGCGACTTTACCCACGGCGGGGCGGCGTCGAGCAAAATCAAACAGGCTTTGCTGCGTTTGGGGGCCAACCCCCAAACTGCCCGGCGCTGCGGCATTGCCATTTACGAAGCCGAGATGAATCTCATCATTCACACCTGGCACGGCGGCGAGATTCGGGTGGAGGTTGAACCTCACCAAATTTACCTGGAGGCTGTTGACGATGGGCCGGGCGTCGAAGATGTGAACCTGGTAATGCAGCCGGGTTATTCCACGGCGTCAGAGGAAGTCCGTGAATTGGGTTTTGGGGCCGGGATGGGTTTGGTCAACATTAAACGCTGTGTTGACGAGATGAAACTGGAGTCGACGCCGGGTAAGGGCAGCCGGTTGATTATGAAAATAATTTTGCAGTCCGAACATTTTGAAAAAACGGCCAAAAGAGGAGGTGGTCAACGATGACAACACTACAGGAGATTATTGACACCTTAGGTTTGACCGTCTTGACCGAACCCAAAGATTTTCAACAGATCACACCAACCAGCGGTTACGCTGCCGACCTGTTGAGTTGCGTGATGACTGGCGCCGCCGGTCGGGGTATTTGGGTCACCCTGCAGGCCCACGCCAATGTGGTGGCCGTGGCCGCTCTGCTGGAACTCAGCGCCGTCATCATCACCGAAGCGGCCATGCCAGAGCAGGCAGTCATTGACAAGGCCAACGAAGAGAACATTACCTTACTGTCTACGGCCAGGCCGACGTTTTACGTGGCCGGTAGATTGTGGGAACTGGGGTTGAGGGATAGTTGACATCCTTAAAAACTTACGTGGCCGAGCTACATCTGCACACTGTGGTTTCGCCTTGCGCGGCGGTAGAGATGATCCCGCCGCTAATTGTCCAGGCAGCGCTGGAGCGGCGCATCAACCTGATTGCCGTAACCGACCACAATACCACCGCCAATGTAGTGGCCGTGCAAGAGGCGGCGGCTGGCACCGATTTGGCCGTGCTGCCGGGCATGGAGTTACAAACCAGAGAAGAAGTCCACCTGCTCTGTCTGTTCGACACTTTGACCCAGATGAACACCTGGCAGGCGTATGTCGAGGCGCGGATGCCGCCGTTGGAAAACAATATCGAATATTTTGGCGAACAATTTGTGGTAGACAAAACCGGCGAATTTATCCGCCGGGAAAAACAGTTGCTCCTCACCTCGGCCAAAATCTCGCTGTCAGAAGCGGCGAACGAGGTGAATCGTTTGGGAGGATTGGCCGTTCCGGCTCACGTCAACCGTTCGGCCTTTAGTTTACTTGCCAACCTGGGATTTGTACCGCCGGACATCCCGTTTGCAGCCCTGGAAATCTCCCGCCATCTAACGCCCAACCAGGCTCGGGAAAAATTTCCGCAGCTCAAGAATTTTACGCTCATTCAGAACGGGGATGTTCACCATCTGCATGAATTTCTGGGAGCAAGCCGGTTTCAACTGGCCGCGCCCACCATCGCCGAGTTAAAATTAGCCCTGGCCAACCAGGCCGGTCGGTCGGTGGCTGTTCATCCGACAAACTGACAATCTTCCTAATTTTGAATGACATTTGTCAGTTGACAACTCTTAGGGTAAGTGATAAAATTCACGATTAAAACCATGAGAAGTTGCATTCAGGTGCAGAATGTCGTATTTTTCAAGGTTTAGGATAAAGACAAAAAATTCTTTGGAGACCACATGCTAAAAGAGCTTGAACACATTGCCGAAAACGATCCCCTGGCCCGGCCCGAACAGCGAGCCATTATTGATCGCATTCTGGTGGAAAATAAAGACTTGCCCGGCGCGACAATGGTTGTTCTTAACGAATTGCAAAGCCAGATCGGTTACATCTCCATCCCTATGCAGGCTTACGTGGCCCAAAAACTGCGGGTGCCGATGAGCGAAGTGAATGGAGTGGTTTCTTTTTATTCCTTCTTTACCACCACCCCCAGAGGTAAACATACCGTAAAATTCTGCCTGGGCACGGCCTGTTATGTAGGCGGGACTCCTCGTTTGATTGAGAAAGCCAAAGAGGTACTGGGGGTAAACCCCGGTGAGACTACCGAGAATGGCGCCATCACCGTAGAAACGTGTCGCTGTATTGGGGCGTGCAGCCAGGCTCCGGCGATGGTAATTGACAAAACGGTCCAGGGACGGGTCCACCCCAACCAGTTGCCTCAGATTTTCAAGAAGTATCAGGATTAAGGAATTGGGTCACAAGGGATAAGGCTTGCGCGAAATTGCTCTACACCTGTTGGATATAGCCGAAAATAGTGTGGCTGCCGGCGCCACCCATATTGAGATTTTGGTTGATGAGGATTTTAAAAACGACCGGCTGAAAATTGTGATACGCGATAACGGCAATGGGATGGATCAGGAAATGCTGGCGCACGTCACCAACCCGTTTGTCACCAGCCGTACCACGCGCAAGGTAGGGTTAGGCCTGCCCCTGTTCAAGGCAGCAGCGGAAGCTTGTAACGGTTACTTTACCATTGAATCCACCATTGGCCAGGGTACTCGCGTTGAAGCCGAATTCCAGTATAGCCACATTGACCGGATGCCGCTGGGTGATCTGGCTGGGACCATGCTCCATCTTGTCATCGGCCAGCCAGAGGTTCACTGGCTATTTCATTATCAAGCGTATAATAAAGCCTTTACCTTTGATGATGGGCCAATCAAAGAAGAACTTAAGGGTGTCTCGCTCACTGAACCAGCAATTCTGGCTTTTCTCAGAGAAATGCTGGAAGAAGGGGTTGAGCAAGTGCAACGGGTGAGTTTTGTTCTTTGACTTAATGGTCTATTTTTCAAAATACGAAATACGCACCACCTTGTAGAGAACTCATTACGGACATAATCGAGATGGCGCGTTAAACCGCAATAAAAAGCATCTTTGATAGGAGAAAATAATGCCAGCTATTAAATCATTGGAAGAATTGCGACGGATTAAAGAGCAGGCGTTGCAGAAACGTGAGGCCACGCAAACAACCGGACGCGTGCAAATTACGGTTCCCATGGGCACGTGCGGCATCGCCGCCGGAGCTCGTCAAACTATGAAAGCCATCCTGGATATGATTGAAATGGAAAATCTGAACGACGTGGTGGTGCGGCAAACCGGCAACAGCGGACTGGATGAGTGGGAGCCGATTATCAAAGTGGCCGTCGGCGGGCAGCCGGAAGTTACTTATGGCAAAGTGACCGCCGAAAAAGCCAAACGTATTATGCGCGAGCACGTGATGCAGGAAAAAGTCGTCACCGAATTTGTTATTCCTGATTAGGGATTTTTGGTTGCCTGGAATGTCAATATCTGGATTGGGAATCACAAGATTAACAAGAGAGAGCCTGAAAAATCAGTTTAAATCTTGTAGGTTCTGTCAATCCTGTTAAAAAATTGGTGAAACCAACATAAGAGAGTACATCTAGCATGAAATATTATCGCAGTCACGTTTTAGTGAATATTGCCCCCGAATGTATTGAGCAAGGCGCACGTGAGGTACAGAACGCTTTACAAAATGAACTGGCGCGTCACGGTTTGGCTGAAGAAGTTCAGGTGTTGGACACGCCCCGCATTGATCGCTGCCTTGGCGGGGCGGAAATGATGATTTACCCGGACGAGGTGCATTACTCTGGCGTCACCCTTGACGACGTGCCGCATCTGGTTGAAGAACACTTCCTCAAGGGGCGGGTGGTGGAAAAACTATTGGCCCCGGTGCAGGAAGTGGTGGATGAAGAATTAGGCCCGCCCAAACCCAAAGAGGTGCGGGTGGTGCTGCGCAATTGCGGCGTGATTGACCCGGAGAATATTGAAGATTACATTGCTGAAGATGGTTATATGGCTTTGGGCAAAGTTTTGACCGAAATGACCCCGGAAGATGTGTTGGCCGAAGTGTTGGCCTCCGGTCTGCGCGGGCGCGGTGGGGCCGGTTTTCCGGCAGCCAAAAAATGGGAACTGGCCCGTAATGCGCCCGGCAGCCCCAAATACCTCATTTGCAATGCCGATGAGGGCGATCCCGGCGCCTTTATGAACCGCCGCGTGCTGGAAGGTGATCCTCACTCTGTTGTCGAGGGAATGATTATTGCCGCTTATGCCATTGGCGCCAGCCAGGGTTATGTCTACTGCCGCGCCGAGTATCCCGTGGCGGTGGAACGGTTGAACATTGCCATTGCTCAGGCCCGCGCCTACGGCCTGCTGGGTAAAGACATTTTGGGCAGCGATTTTTCGTTTGACCTGGAAGTGCGGATGGGCGCCGGGGCCTTTGTCTGCGGCGAGGAAACCGCGCTGATAGCCTCTATCGAAGGTCAGCGTGGCGAACCGCGTCCGCGCCCACCATTTCCGGCGGTGTCCGGGGTGTGGGGTAAACCGACCAACAATAACAACGTAGAAACTTATGCTAACGTGCCTCAAATCATTCTGAAAGGGGCCGACTGGTTTGCCGCTATGGGCACCGAAAAGAGCAAGGGCACCAAAACCTTTGCCATTGCCGGCGACGTGGTCAATGCCGGTCTCATTGAGGTGCCAATGGGCATTACCCTGCGCGAAGTGATTTTTGACGTGGGCGGCGGCATCAAAAATGGCCGGAAATTCAAGGCCGTGCAGACCGGCGGCCCCATGGGGGGCTGTCTGCCCGTAGAATATTTGAACATGCAGGTTGATTATGAGTCGCTGGTGTCCGCCGGTTCGATGATGGGCTCCGGCGGCATGATTGTGATGGACGAAGACACCTGCATGGTAGATATTGCTCGCTTTTTTATGGAATTTACCCAGGAAGAAAGTTGCGGCAAATGTACCCCCTGTCGGGTGGGGACCAAGCGTATTTTGGAAATTCTCAATCGCATCTGCGCCGGTCAGGGCAAAGAGGGCGATATCGAAACCCTGGAGATGCTCTGCGCAGAAATCAAAAGGACCAGCCTGTGTGGCCTGGGCCAAGGCGCGCCCAATCCGGTAGAAAGTACGTTGAAGCATTTCCGCCACGAATACGAAGCCCATATCCACGAAAAACGCTGCCCGGCCGGTGTTTGCCGGGACCTGGTGCGAGCGCCGTGCGTCAACACCTGCCCGGCGGGCGTTGACAGCCCGGCTTACCTGGCCCTGGTTTCGCAGGGTCGCTACGCCGAGGGGTTGGCCGTCCACCGCGATGCCAATCCCTTTGCCCTGGTTTGTGGCCGCGTTTGCCCGGCCTTTTGTGAAACCAGGTGCCGGCGGGGTAATCTGGACCAACCCATCGCCATTCGCCTGGTCAAGCGTTTTATGGCCGACCGTTTTTATGCCGAAGAATGGGTCCCTGAAAAACTGGCCCCGCCCAAAAACAAAAAAGTGGCGGTGGTGGGGGCAGGCCCGGCCGGTCTTACCGCGGCCTTGCGCCTGGCTCAACAGGGCTACGAAGTGGTAGTATTTGAACGGATGCTCCAACCCGGCGGCATGATGACCTACGGCATTCCGGGTTACCGGCTGCCGCGTGAGCCGCTTTTCGCCGAAATCAACCACATCCGGCGGGCGGGGGTAGACATTCGCCTGGGTCAGGAATTGGGTCGCGATTTTACCGTTGACTCGTTGCAAGGGGATGGGTTTGCGGCCATTATCCTGGCCCTGGGTGCGCATAAGAGTCAACGTCTGGGCATGCCCGGCGAAGACAAAGAAGGCGTGTATCATGGCGTCAATTTCCTGCGCGATATTGCCATGAACCGCGCTCCTGGCGTGGACGGCCGCCGTATTGTGATTGTGGGCGGCGGCGACGTGGCCATTGACTCGGCCCGCTCGGCCTGGCGCCTGGGTGCGGCAGAGGTGCACGTGGTCTATCGCCGCGAAGAGGAAGATATGCCCGCCCACCGCGAAGAAATTGAAGCGGCCAAAGAAGAGGGCGTGCAGTTTCACTTTTTGACCAACCCGATGGCGGTGTTGGGGCAACGCTCGGTAACCGGCATCCGGCTGCAACGCCAGACCCTGGGCGAGTTTGATGCCAGCGGACGACGACGGCCTAAACTTATTGCCAAGTCTGAATTTGACATTGCTTGCGACCTGATTATTCCGGCCATCGGCCAGTACACCGATTTTGACTGGATGCAGGACAATACTGTTGAAACCGAGCGGGCGTCGCGGGTGAAGGTGGGTTATGCCTTTGAAACAACCCGCGAAGGTGTGTTTGCCTCGGGCGATTGCGTGAGCGGCCCGGCTACGGTGATTAATGCTGTGGCGCAAGGCAACAAAGTAGCCATGGCCGTTGACCAATGGCTCACTACCGGCCAGTTGGAGCGGATTGTCTACCAATCCAAACGGCACGACGTGACCCAATACGTTAAACTGGAAGATTACGCCCAGGCCCACCGCGCAGTGCCGCGCGTGCTGCCTGCCGAGTGGCGCAGCGGCAGTGGCTTTACCGAAATTGAGATGGGCTTTGACGAAACGATGGCCCAAGAAGAAGCCAAACGTTGCCTGCGCTGTGATTTGGAATGGCTGGAGCGGGTGGGGCTACCGATACCGAAGGAATAGGAACACAGAGGATCACGGGGAAACATAGAGACACACAGAAAGGATGAAAAATGTTAAAAATTCTCTCTGTGAATCTCTGTGTTCCAGAGAAAGGAGAGCTATGGAAACAACCAAAAACGTCACCGCTGTTGTCCAAACGGCCATTGAGCGCCATGGCACCACGCGCGATGCGTTGATCCCAATTTTAACCGAGGTCAACGACACCCTGGGCTACCTGACCCCGGCGGCCATGACCGAGATTAGCCAGTTGCTCCACGTACCCGGCAGCCAGCTTTATGAAACGGTCAGTTTTTACCGGATGCTGTCGACAAAACCCCGCGGTCAGCATGTGGTTCAGTTTTGTGAGAGCGCGCCCTGTCACGTGATGGGCGGTCGCAAGATTTGGCCGGTTCTGAAAGAAGCCCTGGGCCTGGAGGCTGGTGAAACCAGTGCCGACGGCAGGTGGACCTTATTGGCGATCAGTTGTCCCGGCGTGTGTGGGGTAGGGCCGGTGATGATGATTGATGATGAGGTGTACGGCAACTTGACGCCGGAGCGGATTAGGGAGATTCTGGCACTTTACGAGCAAGGGGGGGTGTAATAATGACGGCTATTCGTTCGATGGTCCTGGTTTCCGGCGATCGCGAGAGCATTGCCCGCGGTGCGTCGGCCGTGTTTGAAAAGTTGCAGGCCGAAATTAAAGCGTTTGACCTGCAAGATGAGGTTTCGGTGGCAATGACTGGCGATGTGGGCCGCCACGACGCCCTGCCCCTGGTTATTATTTACCCGGAAGCGGTCACTTACGGTCCGGTCAAATCGGAAGATGTTCATTTTTTGGTCGAAGAGCATCTCTACAAGGGCCGGATTGCCCAACGGTTGCAGGCCTCGCCGCGCGAATTGTCCGGCCAGATTGCCTGGTTGGCCAGCCGCGAGGGCACCCTGCCCGCCGAGCAGCGCATTGTCTTGCGGCGGGCCGGTCTGATTGACCCGGAGAGTATCGAGGAATACATTTCTCACGACGGCTACGAGGCGTTGGGTAAGGCGCTCACCCAGATGCAGCCCGGCGAGGTTATTCAAGAAATTATTGAGGCGGGCTTGCGGGGACGCGGTGGAGCCGGATTCCCCACCGGCACCAAGTGGCGTTTTGTGGCCCAAACCGACAATTATCCCAAATACATCATCTGCAATGCCGACGAAAGCGAGCCGGGCACGTTCAAAGACCGGGTCATTCTGGAAGGCGATCCCCACAGCATCCTCGAAGCGATGGCCTTGGCCGGCTACGCGGTGGGCGCCAACGAAGGCTACATTTACGTGCGCGGCGAATACAAACTGGCCCAAAACCGCCTCGCCGCAGCTATCAAACAAGCCCGCGAACTGGGGCTGTTGGGACAGGATATTTTTGGTAGCGGCTTTGATTTTAACATCCACATTCACAGTGGGGCGGGCGCCTACATTTGTGGCGAGGAGACCGCCCTGCTTGAGTCCATTGAGGGCAAGCGGGGGGAGCCGCGCAACCGCCCGCCTTATCCTACCACGCATGGTTTGTGGGGTAAACCCACCGTGGTGAATAACGTGGAAACGCTGGCCAATGTGCCCGCCATTATCCTCAATGGCGCCAATTGGTTTGATGATTTTGGCACCAAGAGCAGCCCCGGGACCAAAGTTTATACAATTTTGGGCAATGTTAACGCCACAGGCCTGATTGAAGTGCCCATGGGTATCACTCTGCGAGAAGTTATCGCCATCTACGGCAAAGGCATGCAGAACGGCGGCTCGTTTAAACTGGCCCAAACCGGTGGCTCCAGCGGCTCCATTATCCCGGCCAGCTTGCAGGATACGCCCATGGATTACGACTCGTACACGCGGGCCGGGGTGTCGCTGGGATCGGGTGCGTTGTTGATTTGTAATGAGGAGACCTGCGTGGTGGACCTGGCTCGCGTGCTGTTGAACTTTTTTGCCGTGGAAAGCTGTGGCAAATGCACCCCCTGCCGGGTGGGCGGCAAACGGGCTTACCAGATTTTGACCAACATCGCCGAAGGCACTGGCAAAATGGACGATATTGACGATCTGAAACACATTGCCGACAACCTGGCGATACTTTCTAATTGTGGCCTCGGCCAAACCGCCGCCGTACCTATTCGCGACGTGTTCCGTCATTTTGTGGCCGAGGTTGAGGCCCATATCAAGTTAAAAGTTTGTCCGGCCGGTGTTTGCGCGATGAGTGGCCGCCGGGTGAAAGTGATGTAAAATCGACGAGTCAGCGAGTCGGCGGGTCAGTGATAATTAATCATTCGCAATTCATAATTCACAATTTTTTAGGGAGCAAGGCATGACCATAAAATTGACCATTGACAATAAAGAGGTTGAAGTCCCGATCGGGACCACTGTTTTACGCGCTGCCGAACAGGCGGGCATCACTATCCCCACCTTGTGCGATCACCCGCACCTGACACCTTATGGCGGCTGTCGCTTGTGCGTGGTTGAGGTGCAGGGCGCGCGTACGCTTCAGCCGTCGTGTACCCTGCCGGTTAGTAACGGCATGGTGGTACGCACCAATACCCCGGAAATCCATAAAGCCCGCGAGTTTGTGCTCACCCTCATCTTCAGCGAACGCAACCACTTTTGTATGTATTGCCAGATGAGCGGCGGCGATTGCGAACTGCAAAATTCGGCCTACAACGAGGGCATGACTCACTGGCCGTTGCAGCCCAATTGGGAACCATATCCGGTTGACGCCTCACATCCCCATTTTGTGCTGGACCACAACCGCTGCATTTTGTGCCGTCGCTGCGTGCGAGCCTGCGCCGAAATGTCCGGCAATTTCACGCTGGGCATGCAAGAACGCGGCGCAGATACCATTCTGGTAGCCGACCTCAACGTGCCCTTGGGCGAAAGCACCTGTATCTCCTGCGGTAGCTGCGTGCAGGTGTGCCCCACCGGCGCGCTGATTGACCGGATTAGTGCCTATCGAGGCCATGAGACGGATGTGGAAACTATCAAAACAACCTGCGCCGGGTGCAGCGTCGGCTGCGGCGTGGAGATGATGGTGCGCGACAATCACCTCTTACGGATCAACGGCGATTGGGACGCACCGGTCAATGGCGGCGTGCTGTGCGAGGTCGGTCGTTTCCTGCCGCTTGAAGAAGATCGCGAGCGCGTGTTGACGCCCCTGGTTCGTAAAAACGGCGCGTTGAAAGCTGCCACCTGGGCAGAAGCCCTTAATCTTATCGCAGCCAAATTGAAGCCGCTGGTCGGCAAAAACGGTTACAACGTCGCGGCTCTGGCCTCGACCCGCCTGCCTGTGGAAGGCCTGTACCACTTCAAACAACTTTTTGCCGACGCTCTGGGCAGTGAAATGGTTACCAGCATTGAAGAAGGGATGACCACCACCATGCCCGGCGCGACGGCTCAGGAACTTGGCCGGGCATTTGAGGGTAGTCTGGAGGCGTTGAAGGATGCCGATTGTGTGGTGGCAATTGGCGTTGACTTGGTCAAGAATCATCAGGTGGCCGGGTTCTTCATCAAGCGTAATATTCCTCACGGCACCAAACTAATTTCCATTGACCCGTCTGACAACAGCATGCACCAATTGGCCGACTATGCTCTGCAACTTAAAGAAGGTAAAGACCTTGATCTGCTTGATGGCCTCAAGGCGGCAGTTGAGGGTAAGAATGCTTCTCTGGCCAAAGTCAGCCAGGTTACCGGCATCCCGGTCGAAACCATCCAGGCCGTGGGCCAGATGATTGCCGCCGCTCGGAAGCCGGTGTTCGTGTACGGCAAAGGTCTCACTCGGGCCGGTACGCCCGAAGTGATGAAGGCGCTGCTAACGCTGGCTCAAGCCGCCGGAGATGAGACCGTGGTGATAAGCGTCAAAGGGCAAGCTAACAGCCTGGCCGCGTACCAGTACGGGTTGGACAAACTCTTCGATGCGGGTGGTCGTCAGGTCGTTTACCTGGCCCTGGGCGACGATAAACCTAGCCAGCGGCTGCTGAAACGATTAGAAGGTACACCCTTTGTCGTGGTCCAGGCCAGCTACCTCTCACCAGCCACCGAATTGGCCGACGTGGTTTTGCCCACCGAGATGTGGGCCGAGCAGGAAGGTCATTATCTGAGCTTGGATGGCCGTTTGCAAGAAGTCCATCGTGGCCTGACCCCGCCTGAAGACGTTCGGTCTCATGTTGACGTGTTGCAGGCGGTTGCCGCCGAGGTCGGACTGGCGCTCAACGACGATTGGCAAAAGGAGTTAAGTAAGCGGGTCGCCATAGTGGCATGAAAACAGAAAGGAAGTAATCTATGAGCAAACCAAAAATCTCCAGCGACTGGCTGGCGGCGTGCGCCGGATGTCACATGTCGCTACTGGATATTGACGACCGGATTGTGCAGGTGGCCCAACTGGTCGATATTCGAGCCACCCCTATTACCGACTTCAAAGAACCCGACGAGGACGGAGTAGATGTGGGGATTCTGACCGGGGCAGTGAATACGACCACCAACGCCGAAGTGGCTGAAAAAATGCGTTCGCGGTGCAAAATTCTGGTGGCACTGGGTGACTGCGCCGTATTTGGCGGCGTGCCTGCCATGCGCAACTTTTTTAAATTGGAGGACGCGTTGCGCCGGGCCTATGTTGAAACCGAAAGTACCGACGCTGAAGGCAAAATCCCATCCAGCCCCGAACTGGGTAAACCAACCAAAGTTCGCGCGGTAGGGGAGGTGGTAAAGGTAGATGTGACCATTCCTGGCTGCCCGCCTCACGCCGATGTGATTTTCTACGCCCTGACCGAATTGGCTCAAGGTCGCATCCCGGAATTAAAAGATGACAAGTTGCATTGGGACTAAACAAATCGCAAATCGCAATTTGTAATTTGTTACTTGCTATTTGCAATGAGAAAAGGTGGATAATTATGACGACCCAAAAAATAACCATTGAACCCGTTACCAGGATTGAGGGCCACGCCAAAGTGACCGTCCACTTGCATGAGGACGGCACCGTTGACCATGCCTATTTTCACGTCAACGAGTTTCGCGGCTTTGAAAAATTCTGCGAAGGCCGCATGTACTTTGAGATGCCGCAAATTACGCCGCGTATCTGTGGCATTTGCCCGGTGAGTCACCACCTGGCTTCGGCCAAGGTCGGCGACCAGATTCAGGGCACGCCACCGCCGCGCCCGGCCTTTTTGCTGCGCGACTTGATGCACATGGGCCAGATGATCCAGAGCCACGGCATGCACTTTTTTGAACTGGCCGGGCCGGACCTGCTGTTGGGCTTTGACGCCGACCCGGCGGTGCGCAATGTGGTCGGCCTGATCGGCGCAAACCCCGACCTGGCGCTAAAGGCCGTAAACCTGCGCAAATACGGCCAGGAAATCATCCACACCCTGGGCGGGCGCAAAATTCATCCCAACTTTGCCGTGCCGGGTGGGGTCAACAAAGCTCTCACCATGGCCGAACGGGATAAGATTTTGCAGGGGTTTGACGAGCAGATTGCCACCATCCAGACCGGTTTGCAAATCATGAAAGATTGGGCTGAAAAAAACCAGGAAGACATTGGCAAGTTTGCCGTGTTCTCCTCCGGTTACTTTGGCCTGGTGACCGGCGAAGGCAACCTGGAACTCTACGACGGCCAGTGCAAATTGATTGACGCGCTGGGCCAGCCGTTGGCGCAGTTCGAGGGCCGTAATTACCTGGACTACATCCGCGAGCACGTCGAAGATTGGTCTTACCTCAAGTTCCCATACTACAAAAAGTTGGGCTGGCCCGACGGCACCTATCGCGTGGGGCCGCTGGGCCGTTTGAACGTGGCCAAAGCCATTGACACGCCCCTGGCCAACGAGGAACTCAAAACGTTCAAAGACCTGAACAACGGCAAGCCTGTCGAGAACACGTTATACTACCACTACGCCCGTTTAATTGAATGTCTCTTCGCCGCCGAGCGAGTCCGGGTGCTGCTGGATGATCCCGACATCTTGAGCAAAGACATCCTCAACACCCGCAAGCAGTGGACCGGCGAAGGCGTGGGGGTGATTGAAGCGCCGCGCGGCACCCTGTTCCATCATTACTGGGCCAATGAAAACGGCCAGTTGCAGCGGGTCAACCTGATTGTGTCCACCGGCCACAACAACTGGGCCATGAGCCAGGCCGTGGACAGTGTGGCCAAAACTTATGTGAAAGGCCCGGACGTGCAAGAAGGTATGCTCAACCGTGTCGAGGCCGCCATCCGCGCCTACGATCCCTGCCTCTCCTGTTCCACCCACGCTCTGGGCCAGATGCCGATTATGGTAGAAATTATGGACGCCGCAGGCAACGTGATGAAAACGTTGCGACGGGATGGGCGTTGAATAGTTTGGGGTGCAATGAAGAGCGGTGTCAGTTTCTATGACACCGCTCTTTTGGTTATAATATGCTTACCAGTTTTGAGTTGATCCTATGAACAAAATCCTCATCATCGGCTATGGCAACCCCAACCGTGAAGACGACGGCGTGGCCTGGCACATTCTACAAAAGCTGGCGGCGCATTTTGACATGCCCCTGACCTCAGCCGTGGCCATCGACGAATTCGACCCCAACCGTTATCCCCATCTGGTCTTTGAACTTCAACTCATGCCCGAGATGGCCGAGCTGATGGCCGGGTATGATGATGTTTGTTTTGTCGATGCCCACACTGGCGCGTACCCTGAAAACGTCCGGGTGGCTCCTGTTGGTCCTGCCTTCCAAACGTCGCCCTTTACTCACCATTTGACCCCGGAGAGTTGCCTGTCGCTGGCCCAAACCCTCTACGGCCATGTCCCGCATGGGTTGATGGTGTCGGTGCGAGGCTATTCCTTTGGCTACAAAACTGAACTCTCTCCCCAAACCGCTGTTCTGGCCGATAAAGCCGTGAACCATATTATTACCTGGGTGGCGGAAAAGCGTGGCTAACCAGACCGGGTCAGTCTTCTGGATATGCCCATTAATGTGATATAATAAAAGGCAGGAGAGTTAACCAAAAACCTTACACTATGGAAGGACTCAACTATGGTCACAGTCAAACAATTGTTAAAATCCAAAGGGTCTTCTGAAGTCTGGTCGGTTACCCCTGATACCTCGGTGTACGATGCGCTTAACTTAATGAATGAGAAAAACGTGGGGGCTTTGCCGGTAGTGGAAGATGGACGTCTCGTCGGTGTCATTTCGGAGCGAGATTACGCTCGTAAAGTTGTTTTGTTGGGAAAATCGTCCCTAAAGACGCCGGTGAGCAAGATTATGACCCCACGGGTCTTTTTTGTGGAACCCCACCAAAAAATGACCGACTGTATGGAAATGATGACTCAAAAACGTGTCCGCCACCTGCCCGTACTGGATGGGGGGCAACTTATCGGCATCATTTCCATCGGCGATGTGCTCAAAGAAATCATTTCCGCACAGGAAACTTATATTCACGACCTGGAGAATTATATCGAAGGCCGAGGTTACGGCCAGTAAATAATATGGCCTAATCGGGTTATCAGGGTAGTTTCTTTAACCGCAAAGACGCAAAAGGGGCCACCAGAATATAATGGTCTTAATTGGCTATTTTGAGAAACAAGTTTTGCCCTTGGGTCAGCGTTATCTTGCGATAAACCCCCAAAAATTGGGGTTTTTTCCTCCCCCATAATATGGTATTTTAACATTATTAAAAAGACCTGAACCTTATTTAGTGATGGAGTGGAGGAATGATATGCCCCTCAAGCAGACCGCGTGGTTATTTGTCAAAGCCCTCATGATTGGTGGATTGATTGATTTATTGCTGACCTATCTCACCGAAGCGCCAGCCGACACATTAATGATCACCCAACATTTTGTCTCCATAGTTTTCTGGTAATTCACCCTTACCGTAATTTATATCATAGCCTGTAGCGTGAATTCTGCTCCAGGCTACTTTTTTATTTGTTATTTGTCGCACTATAGATACAATCTGACTAATGAGGATTGTCGTACAATTTTGTGACATCTATCACTATTTGTGGAATAACCTTTGGCGTATAATTTACCATACACTTAAGCCGTCCGAACAAAAATGCACTGGTGTTTTGCGGCGTAGATAAGCCTACAGTTAAGGATTGCCGATTATCAACGTTAAGTACCTATTATGATGCTCATCTGCCGCGAAACACTTTGGCAGTTGGGCGTTGAAACTTGGTATTACTATGGGGATATTTACGCCCAACTGCACTAGTTACCAGACTACATTTCAGGAGATAAATAGTGTACCAGATTTTACAGAAGGAAATTTTGAGCGATACCGTCAAGTTGATGGTGGTGAGAGCGCCGCAAGTGACTCGCAAGGCACAGGCGGGCCAGTTTGTCATCGTTCGCATTGACGAATCCGGCGAGCGCATCCCCCTGACCATCGCCGATTTTGACCGCGAGGCAGAAACCATCACCCTCATCTTCCAGGAAGTTGGCAAGTCGACCATGCAAATGGGTCTGCTGGAAGTAGGTGATGAATTTACCACGGTGATGGGGCCGCTGGGACACCCCACCGAAATTGAGAATTACGGCACGGTGGTCTGTATTGGCGGTGGGGTGGGCATTGCCCCCATTTTTCCCATAGCCCGGGCGCTGAAAGAGGCCGGGAATACGGTCATCTCCATTATTGGGGCGCGGACCAGAGATTTGCTTTTTTGGGAAGACCGCATGGCAGCGGTATCGGATGAGTTGATTATTTGTACCAACGACTGCTCGGCGGGTCAAGGCGGGCTGGTAACCGCGCCGCTGGAGGAATTGTTGGTAACGCGAGCCGGTGAGATTGCCAAAATCTGGGCCATTGGCCCGGCGGTGATGATGAAGTTTGTCTCGTTGACGACAAAACCCTTCCACGTGCCGACCATCGTCAGTCTGAACACCATTATGGTTGATGGCACAGGAATGTGCGGCGGCTGTCGGGTGGTGCTGGACGGCGGCGCGCAATTTGCCTGTGTGGATGGCCCGGAGTTTGACGGCCATAAGGTAAATTGGGATATTTTGCTATCGCGGCTACAATTTTATAGAGCACAGGAGCAAGAAGCGCTGGAACGCTGGCAGGAGATGCAAACCCAAGTGCAGAAAGAATGTGCGTTGGTGGAGGTAGCAGTTTAATGGCCAACAAAAAAATTATCCCCACCAAAACCCCTATGCCGGAACAGCCGCCCCAAGAGCGGATTCACAATTATAATGAAGTGCCCTACGGCTACACCGCCGAACAGGCCATAGCCGAAGCCCGGCGCTGCCTGGAATGTGCCAAACCCAAATGTATAGAAGGCTGCCCGGTGGGCATCAATATTCCCGGTTTTCTGAAACTGGTGGCCGAAGGTGATTTTAGGGGCGC
>JAFGNV010000091.1 GCA_016926805.1 Anaerolineae bacterium | reverse complement strand
GGATTCTTCACTCCGCTACACTCCGTTCAGAATGACATAAGGTATGTTATTTTATTGTTATGTTAATTTAACATTGTCGAACTAATCACACCCTGACTTGCTCAAATTGACTCAAAGAATACATTTGGGCTATGATAGAGTTGCCAATTTCTGAAAATTCTCTCTGAGGCAACGGAACGATGCTCCCCTCCCCGTGGACGCTCAAACAAGGCAACGGCCCGCTGGTCGCCACCGCCATTCATCATGGGCATCTGGTGCGACCGGAAGTGGCCGATTTGTTGGCCCTATCCGAAGCGGACCGGCTCCGGGAAGAAGACCCCTTTACCGGCCAATGGGTTACCGTGGCCGACACCCAGATTTTGATTCACCAATCCCGCTTTGAAGTAGACCTGAATCGCCCCAGAAAAAAAGCCGTTTATCTGACCCCCGCAGATGCCTGGGGGTTACAGGTTTGGCAGACGCCCCCGCCGCCTGAACTGGTGGATCGTTCGCTGGCCCAATACAGTGCATTTTATGCTGAAGTTAAACGTGTTTTTGCTGATCTGGCGAGCCACTTTGGCCGGTTTGTGGTGTTCGATTTGCATAGCTACAATCACCGCCGTGATGGCCCCCAGGAACCACCGGCTGACCCCGCCCAGAATCCGGAGGTCAATATCGGCACCGGCACGATGGATCGCGCCTACTGGGCACCCATTGTAGAACGCTTCATCGCCGACCTGCGCGACTTTGAATTTTTGGGTCGCCATCTGGACGTGCGCGAGAACGTCAAGTTCTTCGGCGGCCGGTTTCCGCGCTGGATTCATCGGACCTTTCCCCAGGCCGGTTGCGCCCTGGCCATAGAATTCAAAAAATTTTTTATGGACGAGTGGACGGGTCAGCCCGATCAACTTCAATTAGAAGCCATCCAACAGGCGCTGCAATCGACGGTGCCGGGCGTTCTGGATACCTTGGAGGATTATGGCTCAAGCCGCTAAATCGTCTCCTCGCTCAATTACCAACCGTTTTGTCAAGACCGTTTGCGCCCGCCTGGCCGAAAATAAACGAGTGCGCCGAAATCTGCCGGAAGGGGGGCGGTTACATATTGACCGGCAACTTCCCTTTTTATGTGTCTATCGCCGTCCACCCCGCCGCCGTGATCCGGGCACGGAGCGACTGATTTTGGGTGAGGCGTCTTACCTGCGGGCAACGGGCAGTAAACGGCTCAAGCCCGGTCTGTCGAAACTGGTCGAAAATGTTGCGCGGACGCTATCGCCCGAGTTTGGCGCGTTTTTAATCATCGAGGTCTGGGCCGCTCAGCCAAACCAGCGTAATGTCACCGGTTACAATAATAATCCTCTGAGACCTCAACCCGCCTTTCGGCTATACCTCTCCAAAACTCACACCCCGGTCAGTACGGTGGAAACGCTCACCAAATCACTTAAGCAGATGAAAATCCTCAAGCGGTCGGCTCGAGTTGAGGTTGTTTATTCGCGGCGGCGTTCGCCGCCGGGAATGTCGCCCTTACTTCTGGCCCGGCAAGCCAAAGCCTTAAATTGCTTTATCATTGGGCTTGAAGTGCAACCGGTTTACCGCCATCCCGATACCGGCGAGCTTTACCCGATGGTTCTGCAAACCTTGCACCGCGGCCTATCTCGCGCCTTGAAACGCGCTTTTTTTGAATTTACTCGCGTCCAAACAACCCATCGCCCGCGTAATTACCAGGTGTTGGGCCGGCGGGCCATGGTCAAAGCGGTATGGCAGGTTGACCAGCAATTGGCCGCCATCAGTAATAGCTACGATTTTTTATTGCAGGTAACGCCGGTAAACGTCCAATCCGCCTGGCGCGAGTTCAAACGTAGTCGCTGCCAGCGTGCCCCTGTGTTTCACTACCGCCCCCTGCCGTTGGACCCGGCCCTGACCAAACGCGATTTATTTGCGATTCACATCGAACGCATCGAAGACCCGACCCTGGCCTATTTGTTTCGCCAGAAACGCAGCGAAATTGATCGCCAGTTGACGATGCTGCTCGACCGGGATACCTCCAAGTTTTTGTATGGCAGCCTGCAAGTTTATGGTGGCGTTGATGACAACCTTTTTCAACTGGCGACTTCGCTGCTGGAGACCATCTCGCCGCGCAGCCGGGATGGAGCGGGGGGGTATGTCGATGCAAAAACGTTTGCCAATCGAGCCAGAGATGAGGTAAAATATTATCGGGAGATTTATCCCGATGTATCGGCCACGGTGCAGATACGTGATGACATTACCGGCCTGATGGTTTCGCAGGGCAACCTGCTCGTCAGCAGCAGGACCCAAATTCCCGTATCCAGGATAGAAGCCCTGCTTCAACATGAAGTAGGCACCCACATTCTCACTTATTTCAACGGTCGCGCTCAACCTTTTCAACAACTCTATACCGGGCTGGCTGGCTACGAGGCTTTGCAGGAAGGCCTGGCCGTATTATCAGAATATCTGGTGGGCGGTCTGAGCCGCCCGCGCATGCGCTTGTTGGCTGGCCGGGTGCTGGCTGTCCGGCGTTTAACTGAGGGGGCCTCGTTTGTTGATACTTTTGAGGAATTGTCCCACCATTACGGTTTTGCCCAACGCACAGCCTATATCATTACCATGCGGGTTTACCGGGGCGGCGGTCTGACCAAAGATGCCGCTTACCTGAAAGGTCTGGTTACCTTATTAGATTATCTCAAACGAGGCGGCGCGCTCGAAGCGTTGTATATTGGCAAAATCACGGCGAATGATCTTCCCCTGATCAGGGAATTGCAGTGGCGGCAGGTGCTTGGACCGATCCCTTTAAAACCTCGTTACCTGGATGATCCACAGGTTGTCAAAAAAATAGCTCAGTTACGTAACGGCTTAACTGTGCTTGATCTTGTTAAAAGGAGAAAAAAATGAGGATAGGCTTTGTGGTTAATGACGTGATGACCGAAAAACAGGGGTACACCACCACCCGCCTGGGTATGGCTGCCGTTAACCGGGGGCATGAAGCCTGGGCGATGGGAGTGGGTGATCTGGCCTACGATCCGAACGGGCAAATTCGAGGGCGTGCTCGTTCGGCGCCGGGCAAAAAATACCAAACTCCGGCCTCGTATCTGCGCGCTTTGCAGGGAGCCAAGGCTAAAACCGAACGGATTGCGATTGATGATTTGGATATCCTCATGCTGCGCAACGACCCAGCCGAAGATATAGCCAACCGCCCCTGGGCACCCACGGCTGGTATTGTTTTTGGCCGGTTAGCCCGTAATCAGGGCGTGATTGTGCTTAATGATCCCGACAGCCTGGCCAAAGCCTTGAATAAAATGTATTTTCAATCATTCCCCGAAGCCGTCCGACCGCGCACCCTCATTACCCGGGATCGCAACGAAATTCGACGTTTTGCCCGGCAGCAGGGAGGCAGTATTGTGTTAAAGCCGCTTCAGGGTTCTGGGGGGCAGGGAGTCTTCCTGGTCAGGCCGGACGATATGTCTAATCTCAACCAGATGGTCGAAGCCGTGAGCCGTGATGGTTATGTAATTGCCCAAGAATATCTACCGGCGGCAGATGAGGGAGACACGCGCCTGTTTTTAATGAACGGCCTGCCGCTCCGATACAAAGGCAAATATGCTGCCTTCCGCCGTATCCGCAGTGGCGACGACATTCGCAGCAATGTGCATGTTGGTGGCACCATTGCCCAGGCCATTATCACCGATGACATGCTTAGAATTGCCGAAATCGTCCGCCCCAAACTCACCCTCGACGGCATGTTCCTGGTGGGGTTAGATATTGTGGGCGACAAACTCATGGAGATTAATGTATTCAGTCCCGGCGGCCTGGGCAGCGCCCAAAAACTTGAGAAGGTGAATTTTACCCTGGCTGTTATCGAAGCGTTGGAGCGCAAGGTCCAGTATATGAGTTATTACGAGCGCAATTTTGATAATATTGAGATGGCGATGCTTTAACCTGACTCTTACGCCGGACTCCAGGGAAATTGGCAGGTGAGCTTAATGCGCAACAGCGTTCTTTAGAGGTTTTTTAGGCCGGGCGTGGCACATCCTCAACGGCTTTGCCCTGATCCAATACCTGGTCGATGTGGGTCATCCACTCGCTGATGGGGATTTGTTGGGGGCAGAGCTGTTCGCACTCGAGGCACTGAATGCACACGGCGGCCCGTTCTTCTTCAGGAAT
Source organism: Anaerolineae bacterium (assembly GCA_016926805.1). Classification (GTDB taxonomy): domain Bacteria; phylum Chloroflexota; class Anaerolineae; order 4572-78; family J111; genus JAFGNV01. The sequence continues at coordinate 4,610 of JAFGNV010000091.1, read as the reverse complement.
CCAGGTGTAGGCGCTGCGGGCGCCGTCAATATCGGCGTACATAATGCCTTCGTTGTACACTTTCAGGATGCGCGGAATGTTAATGCCTTCGGTGCAGGGGAGGCAATATTCACACTCGGTGCAGTCAATGGGGCTGAGTTCCTGATATTTGATGCGTACTTCATCAAAGAGTCGCAAATCGGCCTCCGGCGACAATAGACCGACTTGGGATGCCCCCGCGCTGGCGACGTTCTGCTCTACCTGTTCCATCGCACTCATCCCGCTGAGAACGACGGACACTTCTGGTTGATTCCACAACCATTGCAAAGCCCAATCGGCCGGGGGACGTTGGTGGGTGGCTTTATCCCAAATTTTCCGAACCGGCTCCGGCGGATTGACCAACTTTCCGCCGAGCAGCGGCTCCATAATCACCACGGCCAGACCTCTGTTGGCGGCATACTTTAACCCCTTGGTCCCGGCCTGATTTTCGATGTCCATATAGTTGTACTGAATCTGGCAAAAGGTCCACTTATCATAAGCGTCTACAATTTCCTGGAAGGCGGGATATTTGTCGTGAAACGAAAAGCCCAGATGTCTCATCCGGCCATCGGCAATGGCTTTTTCGGCCCACTCCAGTACGTCCAGTTCGGCCATCTTGCGCCATCGTTCGGCCCCCAGGCCATGCAGCAGGTAAAAGTCGATGTGATCGGTTTGCAACTTTACCAACTGCTCATTGAGATATTTGTCAAAATCAGCGGTTTCGTCGGTGAGCCAGGTAGGTAGTTTGGTGGCCAGTTTAACTTTTTCCCGGTAACCTCCCTTGAGCGCCCGACCCACTACCAGTTCACTATTGCCTTTGTGATAGGGGTAAGCGGTATCGACATAATTAACGCCGTGGTCAATGGCGTAATGCAACATTCTGGTTGCTTCCGGTTCATCAATCCTGGCGCTGTCGCCGTCGATCACCGGGAGTCGCATCGCACCAAAACCCAGGGCCGATACTTGCCAATCCAATTTTCCAAATCGACGATATTGCATTGGTGAAACACCTCCTTGAATCAAATTAATTCGCCTCTAGTTTGAGTTTACCATTTGCGCGAGACCCGGAGAAAGACCAAAAGGGAAAGCAGCTCGAGCTTCCCCATTTTGGTTAGGTCAAGATAAGAGAAAAAGAACACCTTTTTATTGTATACTCAACAGCATTAAAAAGTAACAAGATTCTCTGCGGATTTGTGTTATTTTATGACGCTGTTGAGTATAACACCCATCCTGGGGATTGAATAGGGACAAAACACCTATCGTCGGGGGACATTTGTCCCTACCCCAAAAATTTTGATTCCGGTAAGCCCTTGACCTCCACGTTAAGCCGGAACACGTCACCGGCCAGAGGCTGACCTGTTAATTCCGCCTCGCTCAAGCCGGCCCGCGCCGAGGTAACGTAGAGTTGGTCCAGATTGGGGCCGCCAAAGGTACAACTGGTGGGCTGCTGCACGGGCATTTTTATTTCTCGTTCCGCTCTGCCGTCGGGGTCGTAGCGGGTGATCTTCCAGCCACCCCAGCGAACGCTCCAGATGAAGCCTGCCCTGTCTACGGTCAAGCCGTCGGGCACGCCGGGTTCGTCGGGAGTGTGAATGAAGGGGCGGCGATTTTCAATGGCGCCCGTTGCCGGGTCAAAATCATAGGCATAAATTATCTTCGGTCGCGAGTCGGTAAAGTACATTGTTTTGTGATCCAGGCTCCAACCAATGCCGTTGGATATGCCAACCCCTATTTCCATTTTATTAACCGACCGGTCAGGATCGAACCGGTACAACGCGTTGGCAAAGCCTTCGCTGATGGTGCCGGCCCAGAAACGACCCTGTGGGTCCACCGCGCCGTCGTTGAAGCGAGCCTCAGGCCGATCTGCTTCGGGATCGGCAATAAATTGCAGCGCCTCGGTTGTTTCATCCCAAAAGGCGAAGCCATCTTTGGTCGCCATCACCAGGCCGCCGGCAGCGCGAAAAGCCAGCACCCCAATAGGCAATCCAACCTCAAAGACATTGTGCTGTCCGGTGTCCGGAAAGAAGCGATGAAAACAGCGCCCATCAATATCAACCCAGTAAAGGGCCTGCTCGTCGGGGTGCCAGAGCGGGCCTTCACCTAACTGATTTTGCACGGCCAAAACATGTTCGACCTGGTTCATTGGTTGACCTTTCGCGCCCGGGCTTGATCCAGTTCGGCCAGTAGGGTCTCAATTTCGGCAATGCCCTCTGCTGGCAGGATCCAATCTCCGGCTTGTACGGTTTCCTCAATTTGTGACGGACGCCGCGCCCCCACAATCGCCGATGTTACCTCTGGCCGGCGTAGCACCCAGGCAACAGCGAGTTGGGCCAGGGTTCTCCCGTGGCGCTTGGCCAGGGGGCGGAGTTTGTCGACAAAATCCAGATTGAGGCTGAGGTGCGGCTCCTGGAAATACGGGTTGCGACTGCGCCAGTCGTTTTTGGGCAGACCGGCGGCACGTTCTCCCGTAAATTTGCCGGTGAGCAGACCGGCTTGCATTGGGCTGTAAGCCACCACGCCGATGTTGTTGGCGGCGCAATAAGCCAGCAGGTCTTCTTCAACTTCGCGCCGGAGCATGCTGTAGGGTGGTTGTAACGAGGCCACCGGATGAATGGGTTGAATCCGCTTGAGTTGTTCGACACTAAAATTGGACACGCCGCCGTAACGGATCTTGCCTGCTTTAATCAGTTCGGCGATGGTGTTCCAGCCCTCTTCGATATCTTCATCGGGTTGAGGCCAATGGATTTGGTAGAGATCGATAACGTCGAGGTTGAGGCGGCGTAAACTATCTTCTACCTCGCGGCGAATGCTGTCGGCTTTGAGATTGCTTGCCACTTCTTGGGTGGTGTTGTCCCACACCCGGCTGCATTTGGTGGCAACAATTACTCTGTCGCGCCAGTCGGCGATGGCTTGCCCCACGATTGTTTCTGAATGTCCCAGCCCGTAAACGGCGGCGGTATCGATCCAATTGATGCCCAAATCAAGCGCTTGATGAATGGTCCTGATAGAGTCGGCATCGTCTTGCGGACCCCAACCAAAAGCCCAATCGCCCCCGCCAATGGCCCAGGTGCCTAAACCAATTGTGGTTAGATGTAAATCTGTATAACCAAGTTTTCGTGTTTGCATTTGTCTCCCCCTTTATACTTTGCCTTCTTCAGAGCGATCTGTTGCCAGGGGTGGTTCAGGCGACAAGGCCGAGATTTCGGCGCGCAGGTCGGGTGTCATCTCGATGTCCAACGATTTGAGCGAACCTTCCAACTGTTCGAGATTTCGCGCCCCGATGATGGGGGCGGTAATGGCCGGATGGCTGCCTACCCAGGCCACGGCCAGCGCCGCCGGGTCAAAACCATTGGTTTGGGCAAAACGGGTGAAGCGTTCGGCCACTTCGTACACCCAATCCTCGCCATAGCGAATGCTGTACATTTTATTGTCAATAATTCGTCCAGACTCGGGTCGTTGCGATGCGCTGTATTTGCCGGTCAACAACCCGCCCCCCAGCGGACTGTAACTGATAACCCCCAGTTTTTCCGATTGGGCCAGGGGCAAGATTTCCACTTCGGCCTGCCGTTTGACCAAATTGTACATCGGTTGGATGCATTCAAAACGCGCCCAACCCTCTCTGGCCGAAATTCCCAGCGCTTTGGCAATTTGCCAGGCCGCAAAATTGCTCACCGCCGGATAGAGGATTTTGCCCTGGGTCACCAGGTCGTCCAGGGCGCGCAGGGTTCCTTCCAGGGGGGTGTTGGGGTCAAACCGATGGATAAAATAGAGGTCAAGCCGGTCGGTTTGCAGGCGTTTCAGGCTATCTTCGACCATGGCCATCATGTGGCGGCGTGAGGCGCCCTGGTCGTTAGGACCATCGCCCATGACGAAACGGAATTTGCTGGTGATAATAAGTTCGTCGCGAGAGTCTTTGATGAGTTGCCCCAAAATTTCCTCGGACCGTCCGCGTTGGTAAACATTGGCGCAGTCGAAGAAGTTGATGCCCAGTTCTCGACAGCGGTGAAACATAGCCGCCGAGGTTTCCTCATCGGCGTCACCACCAAACGACATCGTTCCAAAACAGAGTTTGGAAACTTGAACACCAGTATTACCTAAATATCTGTATTCCATCTTTAACTCCTTTGTTCTATTTGGCTGAATTTTATGGAAAGGCGCGAAGTATTTAAAAAGTGGGAAACAACCCAGATTTTCCCATTGTAACACCACAAAATAACAAAGACCAAATCTTATTGTAACACGCAACCGGATGAGTGACCAGGGACAAAGTGCCTGTCCAGGGGGGACATTTGTCCTTGCCATTTTATCCCCTTCGCCCGCGCCTGTTTTCTTTGATGAAGTAGTGGGTATGTTCGGTGAGGGAGGCAAGATTTTTGGTAACCGGCGGTTCGTAGTCAATCGGGGCGCTGCCGACGCCCAATCGGTCCATTAATTGGCAGGATTGTAACGCAGTTTGGTTGACAGGCGCAACCGTTGGTATTATATTGCCATCCACTTCAGATTTTGGTGGTGGTCACATTGTAAGTGATACAACCCTACTTTTGCCCATCCCCCCTTTTTCCCCTCCCCCAAATTGGGGGAGGGGCCAGGGG
>JAFGNV010000090.1 GCA_016926805.1 Anaerolineae bacterium | reverse complement strand
CTGGATGGCGCGTTGTTGGGCCTCGATGATTTCTTGCTGCAAACGTTCGCGTTCGGCTATTTCACGCTGCAACTCAGCCGTTCGTTCAGCCACCTGTTGTTCCACCTCGGCGTAGGCTTGTTCCAGGGCGGCCTCTGCTTTTTCTCGCGCCTGCAAGAGCAAGGCTCCTTGTAACGCACTGCTGATCTCTCCCCGGAGCGACTCGTAGATGTTCCCATTGCGGGGTCCCACCTCAAACAGGGCAAACCCGATCTGATTTTGCTGAAAGTACAACGGCTCAACCACAAAACTATAGGCCCTATCCTGCGGCCAGATCTCTGGCGGGATCAACTGCCAGGTGGGGAATCGTTGCCCGCCCGAGGCCAGGGTTGCTTGCCGCTCATCGTTGTAAGCCAGGATCAATCGTGCCCATTCCGGCGCAGGGTTGGGATATTGGTAGGATTGTGGGTTTTCATATAATGAGAGATAACAACCGGGAATACCCAGGTTCGGCAGTCTTTCGGTGAGCAGGTTCATCAACTCGCCGATATCAAAGGTGGTAGTTACGGCCTGGCCCACCTCACGCAAGTGGCTGGCCTGCTGTTCCTCCTTTAATCGTTGGTAGGCTTCAACCCGTTCTGTCCCCTTGCCGATCATCACCCGCGCCTGCTCCCATAAAATTTCGGCGCGAGACCTGGCCTGGTCATTGTCCAGATAGGGTAAGGTGTAACGGCGCAACATTGTTATCGCCCTGTGCCACGCAGCGACATTGCCACCGGCCGCCATCACCTGGCCTAATATCCGGTCTAATTGCCGCAGGAATACATCGTTCACCTGCCCGGTAATTTCGGCCACAAATTTATCTAACAATTGGGCAAGCTGTTTTTGTACCCCCGCCACCGCGTGAGCTTCTGCTGCTTGAAGTATTTCGTCCACTATTTTCGACTGTTGCCGGTTGAACGTCGTTGCCAGCGACTCCGACGGTGAGAAGCGCGGCATGGGTTCGGTCGCCACCTGTACCACCGTCGTGTCCAAACAACCGCACGACTGGCGCACTATCAATCGTGGTGACACGGTCACTCGCTCGGGTATTGCTTTGCCTTCCAGCCGGGCCAGAAGTTTCTCCATGGCCTGTTGCCCCAAGTTGTAGAAGGAGGGGTTGGATGTTGTCAGCGGGGGGGTGACAGCCCGGCTTTTTTTGTCATCATCAAAACCAACTACCGCTACATCATCGGGTATGCGGATTCCCTGTGCCTGTAATATTTCCATCACCTCCAGGGCAATGGTATCACATACCCCGATAATGGCCTCGGGTTTCTCGGCCATCGTCTCTCTTAACCAATTCTCAAGCACGTTCTCATGAATACGCCCGTCGGGATAGATGAATTCATCAGGGAACCAGGGTTTGGTTAACTTGTCCTCAAGCGGCAAGTCATGCGCCGCCAGCGCGTCGGTATACGCCCGATACCGCTCCTTAAAACCGGCATGGGTTTTGAACATACCGGCAAAAGCAATCCGTTGATAGCCATGCACTTCAAGCAGGTGGTCAACCACCAAACGGAGACCTTGATAATCGTCAAGGGTAACTCGCGGGACGTTTTTGACCTCTTCCTCTAAAAGCACTACCGGGAGGGAAGAAGCATATTGTTGGCAAAAGGCTTTTACTTTTGGTTGGGTCAGGTATACGCCCATCACGGGCGGCCAGATGATGAGTCCATCTATGCATTCGGCGCTGGCTAGGTCACAGAGGATATTTGCCTGACCCCAATGCCCACTCGGCGGACGCAAAACACCGGCAATGAAGGTGATAAGATTGACATTGTGTTGGCGGGCCGCATCCATCATGCCCAGCCAGGGCAACATGGCAAAATCACGTTCAATTTCTGAAACCAAGTAACCAATGGTGGGCCGTTTGCCTTGCCGGTTGGCGGGTCTGGCGTGGTTTATCATTTTAGATTTCTCCTTGCGCAGATTGATCTGTAACCTGCCCTAGGTTTTGGAGAAAATGGTTGCCGAAATAACTAAAAATCAGACCAATTGCTGGTCGGGGATTTGATGAAGAGTTATGTTTGGAGTTTTGCCTCCGGTTTCCGGGCATTTAAATAAACCTGCCGGTTGATAGAAGCCCCGAAAACCCCCGCCTCCAAACTCGATAACTATTAATAACATTATAAACACATCTTTGGCAGAACTCAAGTAGAGAAATATGCCTAACCCAAAACAAAAACGGGGCGATACGCCCATCGCCCCGTTTATACCAAGTTGAATATATCTGCTCAACGGATTGAAATATCTACCCCTCCCTTAACCATACCTGCATTTCGCCGGGCTGCCGGTTGGCCCAGAAGCAGTATGGGATGGCCTTAAAGGCGAAGGGAGTCATCTTTGGCGACTCGATGGGCCGGTAAAGTGCGTTCGGCCAGTTCTGTACGTCGCGGCGTAGGGCCTGGCCGGTTATAACCGATACCCCACCCAAAAGATTGCGGTCGAAGGTGACTGCCGGTTCGCTCTCCCTGGGGATAATCACATGGGCCAGATTGGGGCCGTTGTCCACTTCTTCCAGGCAATAAACCACCGGGCCGCGCTGCAAGGCAAAACGCCCGGCATTTTGCCGGACTCGCGGATGCGTTTCTATCCGCTCCAACGGCATGGACAGGGTTAATTCGACCTGGTCGCCAGGCTGCCAGGTCCGGTCAATCCGGGCATAGCCCTGTTCGGTCATTGTTGACATCGCCTGTCCGTTGACCTTTATGTTGGCCTGGCGACACCATCCGGGTAGGCGCAAGGCCAGGGTAAATTGGCCGGGCGGCTCGGATTGAATGGCGAAACGGACGGTTTCGTCCCAGGGATAATTGGTCTGTTGTTCTATCTGGATGACCTGATCGTTCAAATCAATTTGGGCCTTTGCGGCGGTGTAGAGATGAACGTAAATTGCATTCTTGCCTGTAGAGTAAACGTATTGACCCAAATTGGCCAGCAGGCGGGCCAGGTTGGGCGGGCAGCAGGCACAGTCGAACCATTCGCTGCGGCGATAGTGCCTGGTTTCGTCGAGGGGGACGCCGGGGTATGGATTGACCTCAGGAAAGGCGGCCAGGGGATTGGCATAAAAGAAAGTAGTGCCATCCAGGGAGACGCCGCTTAACACGCCGTTGTACAGGGCACGTTCCAGCACGTCAATATAACGACGGTCGGGGTCCAAATGAAACATGCGGTGCGCCCAAAAAACCAGGGCAATGGCGGCGCAGGTTTCGGCATAGGCCATGTCATTGGGCAGGTCGTAATCAAAGGTAAACCCTTCGTTTCTGAGGGTGGGGCCAATGCCGCCGGTAATGTACATTCGCTTCTCGGTAACATTTTGCCACAGGCGTTGGAGAGCCTCAACCAGGGTTGGGTCGTTGGTTTCGGCGGCAACGTCGGCCATCCCGGCGTACATGTAACAGGCGCGAACAGCATGGCCAACCACTTCGGTTTGTTCCCGCACCGGCACGTGGGATTGGTTGTATTTGTGAGTTCCGGCCCAGTAATCTTTAACGGGGTCTTCGCCGCGTGCTCTGGCTTCCAGGTCAAAGTAAGGCGGTTGCTGGCCGCGCTCGTCGATAAAAAACTTGGCCAGATTAAGATAACGTTGTTGGCCGGTAACCCGGTAAAGTTTGACCAGGGCCAGTTCAATCTCTTGATGACCGGGATAGCCACGTTTTTGACCTTTGTTGGGGCCAAAAATCTGGTCAATGTATTTGGCATAGCGGATCATCACGTCCAGCAGTTTGCGCTTGCCCGTAACTTGGTAATAAGCCACCGCCGCCTCAATCAGGTGACCGGCGCAGTACAACTCATGCCAATCGCGTAGATTAGCCCAACGATTTTCGGGTTCAACGGCGGTATAAAAAATGTTGAGATAACCATCCGGTTGTTGGGCCTTTTCAATCAAATCGATCACTTCATCAACCAGCGCCTCCAAATGTTCATCGGGGTGGGAGGTCAAACTGTAGGCCGCCGCCTCTATCCACTTGGCCGAGTCTGAATCCCAAAAGCGGTGAGGTTTGTAGGACTTGCCTTCATTCCAATCCAGTTTCCACGCCTCAATCCGCCCGGTTTTTTTGAGTTGTTCGTATTCAATGGGCAGGGTGGCGCGGCGGTTGGTGTCGATCCGCGCGCCCCAAAATCCCCGGTCAATGGTTACGTTTTTCAGGGCCACTGGTTCGATAGGGTTTGCGTACATCATGTGCCTCCTTATAAAAGTATTGATAACGCCAGACATATCCAAATTATACTGTAACCCCCGATTAGGCCGCCAGAGGTTAAATCTGTATAATACCGGGACAAATCCGACTTCATTCGATGAGGATAATTGTGAAAGATTTACTGCAAATGAGCATGGCTTGTGCGGTCAGAGCAAAAAATGGTGGCCTGTTCATTTCGCGGGGCCGAGGGACACATCCTACTCGAATCCTCGACTCGCACGAGTTGATTTTTGTTCAGCACGGCCGGTTGGAAATGTGGGAAGAAACGCGAACCTTTTCTGTACAGCAGGGGCAATGCCTGCATCTCTGGCCGAATAGAAAACACGGCGGGGTAGGCCCCTATCCCGTAGCTCTCTCATTTTATTGGGTTCATTTCGAGATTAATGCGAATTCTGCTGAACCCGTTGAACCGGCCATTATAGTGCCCCAGCTGGCTTCGGCCAGTCGCCCCGAACGGCTGGAGAATCTGTTCAGACAATTTCTGGATGATCAAGAATCGGGACGGTGGAATCAGACGGCGGCGGATTTGTTGGTGATGCTGATGTTGTGCGAAATAGCCCCATCGTTCCGCCCTGATGAGGAGATTTCCGACACGGCGACGTCCCTGGCCGGGCGGGCGGATACCTACATCCGGCTGCATTACGACCAGCCGATTTCTACAGCCAAGATCGCTCAAGCCTTGGGGTATAACCCGGATTACCTGGGCCGAGCCTATCACCAGGTTTACGGCTGTACCCTCACCGAGGCGATTCAGCGCCGTCGGATTCGGGTTGCCCGGCGCCACCTGTTGGATAGCCAAATGAATATCGAAGAAATTGCTCACGCCAGTGGTTTTGCCGATGCCGGGTACTTTCGTCGCCTTTTTCGTCGCTATGAGGGGTTATCGCCCGGCGCTTTTCGGCGTTTGTATGCCCGAGTTCACGTAAATACGGCGTAAGTGTTTTGCGTAATATCAATCATTAGCAGCGGATAATATTACCAAACCGAGATCGACGGCTGTAGATTTTTTCGCGCCGCGAAACATTCGTCAACTAACCCCCCTGTGCTTGTTTGAGCGGCCTACTTGGGGTAAAATAACGCCACGTGCAGGTGAGGTCCTATTTGATCGTATGGAACTTCCCATAATATTCAACGATCGCTATCAATTGGTCAAAAAGATTGGCGAGGGCGGCCTGGCCGAAGTGTATCAGGCTCAAGACATGTCCCTGGGCCGGATGGTGGCCGTGAAAGTATTGCGGCCCCAGTATACCCGCGATCCCAACTTTTTGGTCAACTTCCACCGCGAAGCGCAAAACGCTGCCCGGTTGAGCGACTCTTATATTGTGGCGGTGTACGACTTTGGTCAGGATAAGGGCCGGCCTTATATTGTGATGGAATGGGTGGCCGGTTCCGACCTGCGCACCATGATTGATGAGCAGGGACCGCTGGCCATTGACCAGGCCGTTACCTTTGCTATTCAGGTTTGTTCGGCAGTAGGCGCGGCGCACCGGGCCGGTATTGTGCACGGCGATTTGAAACCGGGCAATATCTTAATCACCCCCGGCAGCCAGGCCAAAGTTACCGATTTTGGGTTGGCTCGCGCCCTGGGCGAAAGCGCCATGGAAGAAGGCGAAGTAGTGTGGGGCACGCCGGCCTACTTTGCCCCGGAACAGGCCTCCGGCGACCGGGTGTTGCCCGCCACCGACGTTTACGCCACCGGGATTATTCTGTACGAGATGTTGACCGGCCGGGTGCCGTTTGTGGGGGTGGACGACCAGGATGTGGCCCGTAAGCAACTGTACGAGGCGCATATTCCGGTTGATCGCCTCAAGCCGGAAATTCCCGAACCATTGGCCCGGATTGTCGATGCGGCGATGGCTAAAAATCCCAACGAACGCTTCCTGACGGCCGATCACTTACGTGAAGCCTTGATGATGTATCGCCGGGGAGGGTTGAGCGCCTCCGGTCCGCAGGCCCCAATTTCAGCGGTAGTAGGATCGCCGTTGCAGCGGGTGGGGTATGCCGGTTCTGTTCCTCCCCCGCCGCCTCCACCTCCACCATCCTCGGTGGCGGCTCATCAACGCTATGTACCTGCTTCTCAGGCAGCAATGCGATCCCGAAAAGGAGGCTTTGATGTTGTCATTCTGTTGCTCGGGATCATTGCCATTATTGCCATTGCCGGTTTAATCCCCTTGTTTGTGGCCATTTATCAGGCTTATATCCCGGAACCGAGTGGTATTTTCCCGACACCTTTGCCGACTCTCCTGTCTGACCAGGTGCGAATGCCAGATTTGGTGGGCCTGGAGGAAACGGCCGCCCGGGCCGTGTTGGCCGATATGGACGTGAAACTGGTGGTTGAGGCCGAGGAACCACATCCTACCTGGCCTGCTTTTACCGTTATCAAACAGTCTGTTCCGGCAGGCGCCGGGGTAGACAAAGGGGGAGAGGTGGCCGTGGTCATCAGTCAAGGCCCACCCCTAATTGAGGTGCCCGATGTCCGGGGCATGGATTTTGATGAGGCCCAACGGCAATTGGCCTTGCTGGATTTGGTGATTCAAAAATACGAGGAATGGAGTGTGGAAACGCCGGGCCATGTTTTGTTGCAAGACCCGCCGCCCGGCTCCCTGGTAGCTAATCGAACCCTGACCACCCTGGTTGTCAGCAGTGGTTCCCGCGTGCCCATGGACGCCAATCTGGGTGGGCAGATTGTGTTGAAAGCTTACGAGATTCCACGGGTGCAATTCAAACCCGGCGAAACCGTTAATCTCACCTTTTTTTGGCAGATCACCGCACCGGTTGTTGATGATTATAATTTCTTTGTTTATTTGACCACCCCCCAGGGTGGAATTGTCTCTCAAGTTGATTCCCCCCCGCAGGGTCTTGGGCCGACGAGTCAGTGGTCCGTGGGCAATGTGGTTTATAACCAATACCAATTGCCCATTCCTGTATCCACTGTTCCTGGTGAGTATCAAATTCGGATTGGCTTTTACAAGCCCGATAGCAAGGTTCGTCTGCCCATTGTGGAGCCTGGCCGGGGTGAGCAGGATAACCTGGGTGCTTTAATCCTGCGATCAATCCAGGTGGTTCAGTAATCCTCGTTTTAAATATCATCCCTGTTTTGGTATAATTATGGTCAAGCAAGTTGACTATGGTCAAGCAAGTTGACTCTCATTGGAGGAAAGTGTGAATTCAGGATTTTTCAAAAATAGCGGCATTGTGTACGTGTTGGTTTTGCTGGCTGTCGCCGCTATTGTTTTTAGTATTTTTTCTGGCCCCAGAAACAACAATGAAGTTGATCTTACCTCGGTAGCGGACGATATCAAAGCAGGTAAGGTGGAAAAGATAAACATCCAGGAGAATGATATTACCGTAGAATATGCCGATGCTAAACAACCTCCGGCCAAATCTCGCAAGGAAAGCAACGTGAGTGTTTTTCAGACGCTGGCGGATTTGGGCGTAACCGAACAACAACTCAACAGTGTTGAAATTGAGGTTGTTCCACGGAGCGCCTGGAGCGATTGGGGTACTCTGGCCATTACAATTTTGCCACTCGTGATTTTGGGTGGACTGCTATTTTTTATGGTGCGTCAGGCGCAGGGGTCTAACAACCAGGCTTTGAGTTTTGGCAAGAGTCGGGCGCGGATGTTTAGCGGAGATAAACCAACTGTTACGTTTGAGGATGTGGCCGGAGCCGAAGAGGCCAAGGAAGAATTGACCGAGGTGGTTGAGTTTTTGCGGGAACCGGAAAAATTCATCTCGTTGGGGGCGAGAATCCCTAAAGGCGTCCTCATGGTTGGTCCGCCGGGATGTGGCAAGACATTGTTGGCCAAGGCTGTTTCCGGTGAAGCAGGGGTGCCCTTCTTTAGTATTTCTGGGTCCGAGTTTGTGGAGATGTTTGTTGGGGTTGGAGCCAGCCGGGTACGTGATCTGTTTGACCAGGCCAAGCGTAACAGCCCGTGCATTGTTTTTGTTGACGAGATCGACGCCGTGGGCCGCCATCGTGGGGCCGGTTTGGGGGGAAGTCACGATGAGCGCGAGCAAACGTTGAACCAGATTTTGGTGGAAATGGACGGTTTTGAGACCGATACCAATGTGATTGTGATTGCTGCTACCAACCGGCCTGATATTTTGGACCCGGCCCTATTGCGGCCCGGCCGTTTTGACCGCCGCGTGGTGTTGGATCGACCCGACTGGCAGGGTCGCAAAAAGATTTTGGAGGTTCATGCCCGGGGGAAACCTTTGGCAACCAATGTTGATTTGGAAGCCCTGGGCAAAACTACAATTGGCTTTTCTGGCGCGGATTTGGAAAATGTTATCAATGAGGGAGCTATCCTGGCCGCCCGTCGAAATCAAAAGCAAATAACCATGACCGACCTCCAGGAGGCGATTGAGAAAGTTCGGTTGGGACCGGAGCGGCGCAGCCGGGTGATTAGCGAGGAAGAAAATAAGATTGTGGCCTATCATGAGGCCGGCCATGCGTTGATGGCCTATATGCTGCCAGAGGCCGACCCGGTTCACAAGGTCAGTATTATTGCCCGGGGTGGCGCCGGTGGTTTTACCATGTTTCTGCCTGAGGACGACCAGACGTTGATTGGCAAATCAGAATTTGAGGCTCGTCTGGCCGTGGGATTGGGTGGCCGGGTGGCCGAAGAACTTATCTTTGGCGATGTGACCACCGGGGCGCGCGGCGACTTGGAGAATATCACTCGCATGGCCCGGGCGATGGTCACCCAGTATGGGATGAGTAAAAAATTAGGCCCGCTCACCTTTGGTGATAAAGAAGAACTCATTTTTTTGGGCCGGCAACTGAGCGAACAGCGTAACTACAGCGAAGAAACGGCAGAATATATTGATGCCGAAGTGCGACGCTTTGTTGACGAGGCCCATCAGAAAGCCTATCAGGTTTTAAGTGACAACATTGATAAACTAAAGCTGATTGCCAATGCCTTATTAGAGCGCGAAACGCTTGACGCCAAAGAATTTGCCGAGCTTCTTGAAGAAGGGGATGCGGTTCGGTCGGATGATCCCGTTTCTAGGGGCGGCCGTTCCGCAAAGGAATCGTTGTCGTCCAAGGACCAAGAAGATACGCCGCCCAATGTTGTGCCTCCCTCAACCGCTCCCTTACCGGCTTGATTGGGCTGAATCCAAAAGATTGGATAGGAATACCAAAAAGTGACCTCGTAGCTCGAGCTACGAGGTCACTTTTTTTATTGGTGTTTGTTTAGTGTAACCTGAGCTCGATAATTCGTAGGTGACAGTTACTTTTGGTGATTTTTACCGCGGTTAATGGATAAAATCAACTTAATTTGCCACTTTCTGAAGTGACTGTCACCTTTTTCCGAACTCAGGTTAGTGTAGTATCCGTTTGAGCAACGAGGATAATGGTTGAAACCGTCACGGCAAAGCAGGGGACTTTTCCGAGGCCAGTCCTTTGGTATGAGAGGCCGCTACCTATCCGGCTGACCTAAAAAATCTCGCCATTTTTTGGGGATTTGAGTTACGTTTCCCTGTTCATCGACATAGATGAGCTTGGTGTAGGCTTCGGCCAGAATCGCGTGGGTTTCGGCATCAACAACTTTGTAGCCAAACTTTATCTGGCGGCTGAGCACTTTTTCTATCCAACATCTGATGGTTACTTTTTGGTCGTAAAAGGCCGCCTGGCGATAACGAATATTTACTTCTGAAACGGCCATCCGTAGTCCATCTTGTTCAAAGCGGGCATAGGAGCTGCCGTTGGCTCGCATCCATTCACTGCGACCTTCCTCTAGCCACACCACGTAAGCGGCGTGATGCACCACCCCCATCTGATCCGTTTCGGCGTAACGAACGTGAAACGTGGTTTCGACGGTGTTTGGGTTGGGCATACAGGCTTAACGTCTTTCCACGGGTAAGATGCTTTTGACCACCATCTCGACGTGAAAAATGGTCGGTACTGCATAATCCACGGCAATAGATTTTTTCCCGCCGTTGATCAGAATGGTGGTCATACTCAAATCTTTGGCCGGGATCAGGTTGCGAGGCGTGTCGTCAACAATAATGCAACGCTCCCCTGAAACCGCCAATAAATCAAGCGCCCGCTGGTAGGCCACGGGGCGAGGTTTGTTTTCGTAATTCAGCGCTTTAATGTCGATAATCAGGTCAAAATGGTCTCGTACCTGGAGCGTGCCTAACACTCTTTCGCTGTGGTTCGCATCGGCATTGGTGAAGATGACTTTACGGAGGGGAATTTCCCGGAGCATTCTATCCAGCGGGGGACTGGCGCCAAGAAATTCCCTGGGGTCAAAATCGTGGACATAACTCAGATATTCTTCCGGGTTAATATGATACTCCTCCATCAAACCGCGTAATACCGTGCCGTATTCCTGGTAATATTCAAGTTTTTTGCATGTAGCATCGTCAGCCGGGATACCGACCTTTTGGGTCATAAACCGCAGGATACGGTCGGAAATAGCCTTCATTACCCCGGCCTCTCTGGGATAGAGGGTTTCATCCAGGTCAAACAGGATGTATTCAAATTGAGTTTCGCCCCGATCGTTCATCATCATCACCGTGCGGGTAACATCACCGCCAGGCTGCCATCACTGAATTATAGATTTCTATTTGCAGCATATCATCCGCTATAGCTTAGCGTTCTTAACCCCCACTCGAAGGCACTTTAAAGAGTTGATTAAGCCGACTACACCAAATAGGCCCCTTGTTCCCGTTCGCTATCCTGAGAGCGATGTGGTATACTTTTGTCTCCAATTTTGGATAGGAGAACCGGCAGTAGGGAGTAACTCGAACTGAATTTTTGCTGAACCCGATTGGATTTTTGGGGAAGTCTTGCGATCGTCGATAGCGGGAAGTGAGGCTATGTTTTGAAAGTGCAGCGTCGGCAACGAGTGGTAAGTTTCAGGCCGAACGATGAAAATTCAGTTAATAAAAAAGGAGTGGCATCTATGTTGGCCATGCTGATGCGTAACCCAGGAGGTGTGGCATCAACTGCTTAAGATAAAACACTCCGTTTTTAATGAACTGTTATGTTGCTTGTGGTGCTACCATCTTATGTCAGCTATGTTGGCACAGAAACAATAGTAACATAACCTATTTGAATTGTCCAGTGAAACCCATAGGTATTTTGGCCTGTTCTAACTAATTTTAATCGTGTTAAGGAGAGTTGCCTTGATTATTAAGCAATTGCCCGTTGGCCCTATTCAAGCCAATTGCTATATTGTTGGCTGCGAAGAAACCAGAGAAGGCGTGGTGATTGACCCCGGCGAGGAGGCCGACCTCATTCTGGCCGAGATTGAAAACGAAGGGCTAACTATTAAGTATATTCTGAACACCCATGCCCATTTTGACCATATTTTGGCCAACGGCCCGCTAGTTGAGGCGACCGGCGCGCGATTGGCGTTGCATCCCCTGGATTTGCCCTTACTCCGGCAGGGCGGCGGGGCAGGTTTTTTTGGTTTGGAGGTTCCTTTCGGCCCGGACCCGGACATGGAATTGGCCGAAGGTGACACAATCAGGTTTGGTCAGCATGCTCTGAAGGTTCTCTTTACCCCCGGCCACTCGCCCGGCCACGTGAGTTTTTATGAGGCCAACGAGGGGGTGATTTTTGATGGCGACGTGCTTTTTGCCGGAGGCATTGGTCGCGCTGATTTGCCCGGCGGGAACTACGAAACCCTGATGACCAGCATTACGGAGAAATTGATGGTTTTACCCGACGAGACCGTGGTCTGTTCGGGGCACGGGCCGGTGACGACGATTGGGCAAGAACGGGCCAACAATCCCTGGCTGTAAGACCTATTTGACTCGCCCCCATCCCTTCTCGACGATAGCCTGACCGGTTGGACTCAAGACAAACTCGATAAATCGTTCAACCTCCGGCCTGCTCTGTTTTGGGGTAATCAGCGCCAGTTGGCGAGTCAAAAAATAACTGCCTGCCGTGAGACTTTCCGGCGTAGGCGCCACCCCCTCAATCGGCACGGCGTAAATGTCATCGTTGACGTTGATAAAGGCCAGAGAAACATAACCGACGGCGTCGGGGTTTTGGGCCACAAAATCAACCACCGCCTGGCTACTGGGCAGCACAATGGCCGTTGGGGTGACGGCCCAATCCTCCATCACCATGGTTTCAAAGGTTGCCCGCGTGCCGGAGCCATCCTCTCGACTGACCACCTGGATTGGGAACGAAGCCTCCCCAACCTCCTGCCAGTTCAGCAGTTGTCCCCTAAAAATATCACGGAGTTCGGACAACGACAGCCCGGTCACCTGATTTTGACGATGGAGAATGATGGCCACCGCATCGCGGGCGATGGGGGTTTGGCGAATGACATCGCCCATCGTTGAGGACGATCCGGAGACCATGCCGATATCTGCCCGGCCGCTCTCCACCGTCGTTTGCCCCAACTCGGAGCCGCCGCCTTGAATATCGAAGGTAATGTGCGGGTGTTGTTGGTGGTAAGCCGTGGTCAGGTTTGTCAGTAAGGGCTTCATGCTGGTGGAGCCTTCGATCTTGAGGAAGACGGGGGGTGGGGGGGTGACGGTTGGGCTACAGGCGGGTAATAGAGTCAAAAGCAGCCCGACGAGTAGCATAACGGTAATAGAAGGGGAGCAGCAAGGGAGATGTCTGTCTTTTGATTTGCCAACTTTGATGACCAGACTGCGGTTTGCTGACATGCTGAATCGCTGCTTCACGATTATCCTCGTACCAGCGCCAGGATGATACTCAGCACACTGACAACCGCACAATAAATTGCAAAAATATAGAGCGAATGTTTTTGCAGATAACCAAGTAACCAGCGGATACACAGATAGCCGGACACGGCTGCGGCAATAAAGCCAACCGTGATAGCCGGGAGTTCGGTGGTCAGGGCGTCCGCATCCAACAAGTCTTTCAAGGCAACTACCCCGGCGCCCAGCAGAGCCGGGATGGAGATGAGAAAACTGAACCGGGCCGCCGCAGTTCGGTTGAAACCGCGCAGCACGGCCCCACTGATGGTCGCCCCGGAGCGGCTGATGCCGGGCAACATGGCCGCCACCTGCCAAAAACCCACCACAATGGCATCGAGCCACTGGAGTTGCTCCAATTCGCGGGTGCGAGAACCCCATCGTTCGGCAACGGTGAGCAACAGCGCATTCAAGATGAGAAGAACTCCGGCCAAAGCCGGCGAGGCAAAGGCCGCCTCAAAGTAATCTTTAAAAAGTGACCCCAATACCACGGCCGGAATGGTCGCCACAACCACCAGCCAGCCCAGCTTGGCCTCAAAAGTCGCCAGGGGTTTTCCTTGCGCTATTCCCACGATAACACTTTTGATGATAACTACCAGGTCTTTCCAGAAAAAAATAAATACCCCCACCAGCGTGCCCCACTGCACCAGTACCTCAAACGTAAATGACGCGTCGGGCCAGCCCAAAAACCAGGGCACCAATACCAGGTGAGCCGAACTTGAAACCGGGATATACTCGGTGGCGCCCTGCACAATTCCCAGGATGAGCGCGTGAAGTAAGTTCATCGTTGTATTTCTCCAAGTTTGGTAGTCAGTAGACGGTAGTCAGTAGACGGGGAATGGAAACCTGTCCCCTGTTTACCGTCTACCGTCTACTATTATTGATACTTTCGATTAAACGATACAACATCCGGCTGATGGTTTCGGTGTCAGTCATCAATTGTTCGATATTGGCGACATAGCCGAGGTCTTTGGACAGAATCAGGTAATATTTTAATTCTTCTAACGACCTTTCACCGGTGTTATAAAAACGAGTCTTATCAGCCTGCCCGCGCCGTTTGAATCCCTCGGCTATATTTCCCGGTACAGACACTGCCGCCCGGCGTATCTGCGAGACCAGTCCATACTTTTCATCAGCCGGAAAAGATTTTGTAGCCATATAAACTTCAAGCACAAGTTGATGTGCTTTCTGCCAAACTTCCAGACCTCGAAAATTCTCAATTTTGCTCATCCTTCCTTCCTGTCCCCTGTCTTTTGTTCCCTATCCCCTGTCTACCGTCTACTGTCTACCGTTTTATATGTCGTCAAAAAAGCGCTTTTATACGCCGCAAACGTACCATCCAGGATAGATTGACGAATTCGGCGCATGATTTCCAATATAAAATGCAGGTTATGGAGGGTAGCCAGGCGCAAGGCCAGAGTCTCTTTGGCTATTACCAGGTGACGCAGATAGGCCAGGCTGAAATGGCGACAGGTATAACACCGGCAATCCGGCTCGATGGGGTTCTTGTCGGCGGCAAAACGGGCGTTGCGCAGGTTGAGGCGGCCCTGAGCGGTGAATACCGCGCCGTTGCGGGCAATGCGGGTGGGCAGAACGCAATCAAACTGGTCGATGCCCCGGCCCACGCACTCGAACAGGTCCTCCGGACTGCCCACCCCCATCAAATAGCGGGGTTTGTGGCGGGGCAGCAGCGGATGCAGCACTTCTAACATCGCGTGCATTTGGGCTTTGGTTTCGCCCACGCTCAGGCCGCCGATGGCGTAACCGGGAAAATCCAACGCGGTCAGAAATTCCGCGCTTTGTGCGCGCAAATCGGCAAACACCCCGCCTTGCACAATGCCGTATAAGGCCTGGTCGCTGCGGCGATGTGCCGCCAGGCACCGTTCGGCCCAACGATGGGTGCGGGCCAGGGCTGTTACGTTGTATTCGTAATCCTCCGGCGGCGAACATTCGTCAAAGGCCATAATAATATCCGCGCCCAGTTTTTCCTGGGCGGCGATCACGTTCTCCGGGGTAAAACGGTGCGATGAGCCGTCGATGTGGGAGCGAAAGGTGACTCCCTCCTCGTCGACTTCGCGCAGCGAGGTCAGGCTAAAGATCTGAAAGCCGCCGGAGTCGGTTAAGATCGGCCCGTCCCATTGCATAAACTGATGCAACCCGCCAAAGTCGGCAATCAAGTCGGCGCCGGGCCGGAGATAGAGATGGTAGGTGTTGCCCAGGATCAGGCTCGCGCCCAGGTCGTGCAACTCAGCTGGGGTGAGCGTTTTGACCGTGGCCTGCGTGCCGACCGGGGCAAACACCGGGGTGGGAATGTCGCCGTGGGGCGTGTGGATGATTCCGGCGCGGGCCTGGCTGTGTTGGTCTTCGGCGATGAGTTCAAAGGAGAAGGGCATTTTTTCAACCTCTGCAAACCGGGCTATTATACACAGGATTGGGTTCAAGAGCCAAGTATCGTTCCTCGCTTGGACGATAACCAGTTGACATAGAATTTTCACCTGTGCTACAATGTTGATGTTGTTGTACCCGTTATCCCGGAAAGACTCGCCATGCCGCACCCAGACAAATTGAGAGAACTCATCGACATTCATACCCGCCGGTTGCTGGAACTTAAAAAGCAACAGGCCGCCTACGGCCTGTCCGCCGACCCCAGTATTGTGCTGGAAATCGAAACCATCGAAGCGGAGATTCAAAAATTACGGACTGAGTTGGGTGAGACGGAAAAAGTCAAAGTGTCCGCCCCGGCCAGGGTACCCTTAGCCGGTAAGGCCGTATTGGTGGTGGAAGACAATCCGGCCTGGCAGGATATTCTGCGGGAATATCTGGCGGGGCTGGGCTGCGGGGTGGACCTGGCCGTTGACTTTTGCGAAGCCCGCGATAAACTCCAGGCCGGACATTTTGACTTGGTCACCATCGACGCCCATTTGGGGCCTCAAGTCAAAGCCTACGAAGGGATGATCCTGTTGGATTACGTTCGGAGCCGGTTTGGTTCAGATTTTCCCATTATCATTGTGAGCGGCGAGATTAACCGGCGGGATTTGGTTCGCGCTTTCCAGAAGTTTGGCGTGACCAATGTGTTGCTCAAAGAGAATTTTGAGTATGATGAGTTTCGCCTTGCCGTGCAGAATGCTTTACAATCCACCTCCGGCTAGCCACCACTCGCTGAAACATGCCCAGAACTGGAAGCTGTCCCCATTTTTGAGAAGACCCCAGGGGTTTCAAAAGCCCCTGGGGTTTCTTGGCCTAAGATTTGAGAGATACGCCCTGGAATCCCTGTCGGTTGGCGGTGGTGAAGACGTATGGTATACTTACCATAATCCCCCTGATCTAACCCGGTTTGTTATCCAGGAGCGTTCCGTTGAGCGGAGTTGAGCATGGCTGTAGCCACCATTTTTTGTCCCAGGTGCGATACCCTGATCCTCGAGGCCGACCGTTGCCCTACCTGCCACTGGCATCGACCGGTGGTCACCAGTGAAGTCGGCAAACCCATTTGGGCGGTAGCCCTGGAAGTCAAATTGCCCCGCCAGGAATCTCACCCCCTGGCCGTGGACGGCATGGTTTATGCGCCCACCGAAAACAGTCAGCTGGTGGCCCTGGACGCCCTGGCGGCAGTAGCCGAAGACTCAATCAAATGGCGACACCAATTCGACCAGCGTTATCGCTGCCATACGGTAACGGTCTGGAATGAGGATGTGCTGGTAGGCTTGGAATACACCGGCGGCTTTCCGGCCCCACCCGGCGAACTATTATTTCTTTCCGCCGAGAACGGCGACGAAGTGGGCCGATTTCCCGTTGATGGGGCTTCGATTTCCGTGCCGGTGGTGCGCGATAACGTGGCCTACTTCACGGTTAATACGGGTTGGTTATACGCCCTCGACCTGGCCACGCGCCAGGAGGTCTGGCGGAAAAAAATCGAAGGCACTTGGTCTTGGGCCCCGGCAGCGCCGTTGTTGACCCCCGCTAACCTGTTTATTTTGCCCAGCCGTAGCGGCCAACTGGCGGCTTTCGACCCGGCCCGAGGGGAGATTGTCTGGACGTTTGTGGCCGACGGTTGGTTTCCTCAAACGCCGGTCTGGTTGGAGGAGATGGTTTATGCTCGCTGCTGGGATCGTCATTTATACGCCCTCGAGGCCGGCATAGGGCAAGAAATCTGGCGGCACAGGGCGCCCCGCGATTATTCTTCTGATTTTTGGCTGGATGAGTCTTACCTGTATGTGGGCGTTAAGGATTATCAGGCCGGCGCCGAGAATGGCTCACGGGCTTATAGTCTCTATCTGCTCGACCGGCATACCGGCGAACGGGTGAGCCGCTACGAAGTGCAAGGGCATATTTTTGCCCGGCCGGTGGCTGCCGAAAAGGCTGTCTTTTTTACCACCGACGATCGCAGCCGGGAGGTCAATAGCCAGGGCACGCTCTATGGCCTTGACCTTCGTCATCCGCAGAATCCAGAGCCGTTGTGGGAGCCATACATCGTCGAGCAACGGTTCCAGAGCGATTTGCTGCTGGTGGACGATCGGCTGATAGCGGGCACGCACCAGGGCGCGATGTATGCCTTTCGCTGGCAGGCGGCCCAAGCCATTACCGAGGCTCCGGCCGTATATGCGCAACAGGGCGATTGGGAACGGGCCGCCATTGCCTACGCCCAACAGGGGGACTATGTTCAGGCAGCAGAAATTTATGCCCAACAACTCAACCGCCCTCGCCGGGCCGGTCAACTTTATCTGCGGGCCGGCGAGTATGATCGGGTCATCGAATTGTTGGGACCGTCGGCAGTGGAAACAGAGCGAGGGTTGGCCATTGAAGCCGCCCAGGCTCTGGCCGAGCCTGCCGCCCGCGCCAAAATCTTGCGAGATTTGGGTGACTTTCTGGATGCCGCCAGGGCTTACAAAGAAGCGGGAGATTGGGTGGCAGCCGGTGAATGTTATCAAGAAGCCCAGGAGTGGGAGGAGGCCCGGGCAGCCTATGCTTACGCGCGGGCCTGGGAGCGGTGGGACAAGTTGACCCGCGACCTGGAACTGTGGCAAGACCTGGTCGCTCGTTTCCTGGAAGCAGGCGAATATGCCCAGGCCGCCGATGTTTACGCCAACGAGTTGGGGCTTTTTTTAGAAGCCGCCACGTGTTATGATAAAGCCGGGCAACCTGCCAAAGCCCTGGCCGCCTATAGCCAGGTGGCGCCGGAGCGATTGACCCCGGAGGCGCAACGTCGCCTGGCCGAACTGGCCGAGCAAGAGGGTAAACTTGAGGTAGCCTTAGAAGCCTATCGCGCGGTTGACGACCGGCGGAAGGTGGCCGAGATGCTGGAAAAATCGGCGCGTCATCTTGAGGCCGCCGATATTTTTACGCAAGAAGGACTCTGGGGTCGCGCCGCCGCGAATTTGGAGCAGCAGGTTGAGCGGGAAATCGAGCGGCTGGGGGGCGTGCGCTACGTGCGGCGGAACAAACAGGTTGAAGAGTGGTTACAGCGGGCAATCACCCTGTTTGAAGACGAAGACGAGGTTGCGGAAACTGAAGACGACCGTAACTATTTTTATCGTTGTATCCGGCGGTGTCGCAATAAATTGGCCCAACTCAGGCGAGAACCGTTGTTAAAGGTTGATGTTCAAACCGATTTTCTCACCTTAAACCAGAGTAGCGCGGTGCAATGTGTGGTGGAAAACATTGGTTGGGGCACGGCCCGTGACCTGACTCTCACGGTTGGCAGTTCCCACTTGCAGCACCCGGTTGCCCCGTTGGAACTGGGTGATTTGCGGCGGAATGAAACCGCGACCACAGCTTTTACCGTTGTTCCCAACATCGCCGGAGCCATCATGCTTCAGGTTAATTTTCAGGGCCAGACCAAACACGGCGAGGTGCGGACGTTCCCGGTGGAAGGCGGGTCCAACATCATCCTCGAGGCCCGGGCCGACCTTGCGCCGCAACCGCCGTCGGTTCCCCGCGACGACCTGGGGAGATTGTGGGACGAGTCCACCCCTTCCGATTCGTCCGAGGATATCGACGGCGCGCCGGTATCGCAGGAAGAGTTGGTCCGGCAGCGAATCGAGTCGCTGCGGCGGCAATTGGCCCAACATTATCGTAATTTAAATAAGTATGAAGAGCAGGCCGCTAAATGGGCGGGCGAGGCGCCCGTGCATCTGCAAAATCAGATCGAAGACGAACAGCAGGCCATCACCGACATTGAGGAGCAATTAGGTGAGTTAGAGAAATAGGAGGGACGAGGCAGGTCGAACAGGATTCTCGTTTTCAATTTTTTCCCTCAACGCGACCCGCCGCCTTCTTAGTACAATCTTGCACAAGTTTGTCCTGTGTTTTGTAGCGACAGGACATTGTCCTGTCGCTACTCAGAACGTATTTATGTAACCCTGCACTTAGTAGTGAGTGAGGAGAAAATCCGATGCAACAACAATTGGCTCACTATCAAATTCAAGGTCTCTTGGGTGAGGGAACCTTTGCCTCGGTCTACCGGGCGCTCGACCAGAAATTTGAGCGGCACGTGGCCCTTAAAGTGCTCAAGCCGGTCTGGTTGAACGATTCCCAGGCCGTGGCCCGTTTTGAGCAAGAGGCCAAAACAATGGCTAACCTGCGTCATCCCCACATTGTGGATGTGTACGATGTCGGCGAAGCCGAGGGATACATTTACCTGGCCCAATTGTTGGTTGAAGGTGAAACGCTGCGCTCTCGCCTGGAACGCAGCCCGATGTCCTGGGATGAACAGTTGGCGGCGCTCCGGGCGATAGCTGCGGCGTTGGATTACGCCCACGGACGCGGGGTGGTTCACCGGGACGTAAAACCTTCCAATATCTTGCTGGATCAAGGGGGCCGAACTTACCTGGGCGATTTTGGCCTGGTGCGGGCGGCGGAAGGGTCGGTGGCGTTGAGCACCAGTTCGGGCGGGATGATTGGCACGCCCGCTTACATGGCCCCGGAGCAATGGGAAGGTAAGGAGATCTCCGCTCGCACCGATATCTACGCCTTGAGTTGTGTGGTTGTGGAGATGCTCACCGGCAAGGTGTTGTTCGATGGTTCAACTCCCGCCGTGGTGATGAAACAGCACCTGATGGAGGGGCCAAAGTTGCCGGAGGAATGGCCGTCCGGTGTGCCGGAGGGCATTACCGAGGTGCTACGGCGCGGCCTGGCCGAAAACCCGGTTGATCGCTTTGGCAGCGCCGGTGAGTTAGCCAATGCCCTGGCTGGCCTGAGTGTCTCGCCCCCGGTTGATATTACGATTGACGAGGATGAGCCGACTCGACCCCGGTTCACACCCAAACCGACGACGTTGTGGCTGGTCCGGGACGATGGCCAGTCTTTCGAATTGCAGCCTGGCAGTCTGACC
The DNA here is from genome assembly GCA_016926805.1 of Anaerolineae bacterium. Classification (GTDB taxonomy): domain Bacteria; phylum Chloroflexota; class Anaerolineae; order 4572-78; family J111; genus JAFGNV01. The sequence continues at coordinate 144,595 of JAFGNV010000090.1, read as the reverse complement.
CTGGGCCGCAGCGCGCGGTGCGATATTCAGGTTGACGACTCCCAGGCGTCCAGAGTCCATGCGGTGCTCAAGTTCGATGGCCAGCGTTGCCTTATCTACGACCAGAATAGCGCCAACGGCACCTTTGTCAACCAGCGTTGGGTTGGCCCCGAGGGCCACGCCTTTAACCCTGGCGACCAGCTAAAAATCGGCGAGACGACGTTTGTGTTGAATTCGACGGCTCCTGAACCGGTAGAAGAACCGGCGGCGGGCGGCGAGGTTGAGGCCGAACCTCCCCCAAAAGTCGAGCCGCCATCGCCGGTTACCCCGCCGGTTAGCCCCCCGCCAGCCCCCCGCCAGCGGTCGAGCCGGTTGACCGCCACGCTGGTGGGGTGTGGTCTGGTGCTGTTGGTCTTAGTCGCTGGGCTTGTTATCGGCTTCATCATCTGGAATAACAACCAGACCGGCCGGGTCGTGGTTCAGAAGATTACGCCGGAAAAAGTTGTTGCCACGGCGGCGGCCAAACCCGTTGTCCTTGAAACCCCTGTGCCGGACACGGGAGATACCGATCAGGCCGACAAACCCAATGAATCCGGTCCCACATCCGGTGGCGAAGAGATTACCCTGAATCTCAATTGGGGATATCCGGAGCCGGATTCACTTGATCCCGCTTTGTTCTATAACCCGGCCGCCACCAACGTTGTGAATGCCTTGTTTTTGCGTTTGACTACCTTTGCTGAAGACGGGGCGGTATTACCCGGTTTGGCCTACAGTTGGGAACCGTCTGATGGCGGCAAAACCTGGACTTTCTATTTGGATGGAGATGCCAAGTGGGTTCGATACGATCCGGATACAGGCGAGTTTGTCGAGGTTGGGCCGGTGACGGCCCACGATATGGTCTATGCCGTCCGTCGGGCGGTTGACCCCCGGCTTGGAGCGCCCTATGGTTATCTGTTGCGTTTCATTGAAAATGGGGAGAAAGTTAATACGGCGGACCCGTCTGACCCAGAACTGGATCAGCTGATTGAGACGGTTGGCGTTACAGCCGTGGATGATTCCACGGTTCAGTTTACCCTGGCCTGGCCCACCGGGTTCTTTCCGGCCATTGCCGGTGTGCCGGTTATGAGTCCGGTGCCCTATGCCCTTATTGACGAGAAGAATCAGGAGTGGGCTAATCCGGAGTATATTGTAACCAACGGCCCCTATGCCCTGGCCGAATGGGCGCCGGGCGAGTCTATCCAGCTGGTCAAAAATCCTTACTACTACGACGCCGACAACGTGCAGATCGACCGGATCGTGGGCCGTTTCATCGCAGACGAGGAAGCGGTGCTGGCAGCCTATGAGGCGGGTGAGTTGGATGTGGTTGAAGGTATTCCGGGGTCGGAACTGGGCCGGGTACAGGCTGATCCGGTGTTGGGGGCAGAGTACCAGCGCAAGACGGCTTTAACTACTTTTTACTATGGCTTTGTCAATAACAAACCACCGTTTGATGACGTGCGGATTCGCCGGGCGTTTGTGGCGGCAATTGACCGCGATACGCTGGTAGAAGAGTTGGTTAATGGCGCAACTCCGGCCCGGCATTTTGCTCCGCCGGGCGTGTTTGGCGCGCCGCCGGTGGATCAGGTTGGCCTTGAATACGACCCGGAAATGGCTAAGCAATTATTGGCCGAAGCTGGATACCCCAATTGTGAAGGCTTGGGTGAAATACAATTGATGACCAACTCAAGCGACCTTAATATTCAGATTTCCGAAGTCCTGCAAAAGATGTGGCAGGCAAATCTCAACTGCCAGGTGGTCGTTGAGAGCAAGGAATGGGCCGATTACCTGAGTTTACTTCAAAAGACCACCCCGTTAGAGCAGATGCCTCACCTTTTCCGCATGAGTTGGATCGCCGACTACCCCGACGAGAATAACTGGATGCACGATGTCTTCCATTCGACTTGGGGGATCAATTGGCCGCGCCGGGGTTGCCTGGATTCAACCTGCCAGAAAGTTGAAACGCTTGATTTCGACGACGTGACTGAGCAAGCTTCTGTCGAAACCGACCCAGTCGTGCGCGCCGAACTTTATTGGCAGGCAGAAAAGTTGCTGGTTGAAGAAGAGGCGGCTATTTTACCCCTCTATTATGGGGCTGCCAATTGGCTGGTCAGACCATACGTCTCTAGCTGGAATTATCGGCCCTACGGTGGCCAGCATTTCTGGGAGTGGACCATTGATGAGGAGGCCAGGTAGACCAGGCCATGAAGGTTGCTTTGATGGGCGATGTCCACGCCAACTTGCCCGCCCTGGAAGCGGTGCTGGCCCATGCTTACCAACAGGGGGTCGAGGCAATTTGGAATGCTGGTGATTGGGTGGGGTATAACGCCTTTCCCAACGAAGTCATCCAGCGATTGCGGCAAGAGCGGGCGGTCAGCATTATCGGCAACTACGACCTTAAGGTGCTGAAGTTCAAGAAGAAAAAGGCTCAATGGCAGCAATCCAAACGGCCTGAGAAATACCTGGCTTTTGAATGGGCCGCCAAAAATCTTTCCCCCAAGAACCGCAAGTATCTAAAATCTTTGCCTCGAGAGCGGCGATTGTACGTGGCCGGGCAGCGGATCCTCTTGACCCACGGCAGCCCCGCCTCAAATGCCGAGGCCCTTACCCCGGCTATCCCCGAGCAGCGGCTGCGCGAGCTGGCCCAAATGGCGCAGGTTGACCTTATTGCTTGTGGTCATTCGCACCGGCCGTTGGCGCGCCGGGTGGCGGGGGTATGGTTTATTAATCCCGGTAGCGTGGGTCGGCCTGACGATGGCGATCCCCGGGCGGCCTATGCTATTTTGCAGCTTGACCCCAGGGGTGGGCCGGATTTTTTGCAGGTACATCATCATCGGTTAGAATACGATGTGGCCCGGGCCGTTGAGGCAATTCGTCAGCATCATTTGCCCGAGGCCTTTGGTTGGATGCTACAACAGGGACGCAATTTGGACGAGGTCTTGCCTCAGTTGGCGTAATTTCTCATACTAGGAGGAAAAAATGTGTAGCGAACACCGGCGGGGCACACCCCGCGAAGTATTGGAAAACCTGCGCCGCCCTATGCCGTTGCGGCGCAAGGTGAAACTGTTCCTGCGCAATAATTGGCTTAAAATTCGCACGCGCTCAGATTGTTGTGGTAACTATGGCGAGCCGGGCTGTTGACGCGGTTCAGCAGAGACCACTCCGTGAGAGTGGAGAAAAGTTGTCTGTGGAAGAAGTTCTTACCATAGGTGGCAAGGCAGCAGGGAGCAACAAGACCCTACTACCTGCTACCCTGTAAAAATATGACCGAATCTGTTGCTACCCAAATTTTAGCCCGTAACAAGCGAGCCATAGCCCGCCTCATTACCCAAATCGAGAACAAACAGCCGGAAGCCCAGGCCGCGTTGAGCCAGCTTTACCCGCACACCGGGCAAGCTCATCTGGTGGGTATTACCGGCGCGCCGGGCACGGGCAAATCCAGCCTGGTCGGTGAGATCGCCAAGGCCTACCGTCGGCGGGAGAAGACGGTGGCAATTTTGGCCGTTGACCCTTCCAGCCCGTTTTCCGGTGGGGCCGTGCTGGGCGACCGGATTCGTATGCAGGATTTGACCCACGATCCCGGCGTTTATATTCGCAGTATGGCCAGCCGGGGTGGGGCGGGGGGTTTGACCTGGGCCGTGGATGATGCACTCAAGGTATTGGATGCCGCCGGGTTCAACCTGATTTTGATTGAAACCGTTGGCGCCGGTCAGAATGAGGTGGATATTGTTAAAACTGCGCACACCATCCTCGTGGTCGAAGCGCCCGGCCTGGGTGATGATATTCAGGCCATCAAGGCCGGAATTTTGGAGATTGCCGATATTTTTGTGGTGAACAAGGCCGACAGCCCCAATGTAGAAAGAACGGTCTCTGTTTTACAGCAAATGTTGGGCATGAGTCGCGGGTTCGGCGGCCAGATGCTGCATCACGGTAAGTTGATGGCGGTCGAGAGTCCCTCCCCCTCGGCTGGGGCCAGAACTTCCTCCTGGCAGATTCCGGTGCTCAAAACCGTGGCGTTGCAGGCTGAAGGGATCGATGCCGTTGTTGACACCATTGACTGCCACTACCAACACCTGAAAACCACGGGCGAACTCGTCGAGCGCAATCGAACCCGGTTGACTGATGAGCTGCAAACTGTTCTGCAAGCTGAATTGCTGCGGCGGCTCTTGGCGCAACTGCCGTCTGATTATTTGGCAGAAATGATGACCGGATTGGTGAACAAAAACTTGACACCCTACGAGGCAGTCCAAAGAATTTTGGCCGAAACAGCAGGGTAACCACAGGAGTTGTCTGGCAATGTATTGGCTGGTCTACTTTGGCCTTATCATCTTCATCGTTAGTTTGGCCCTGAATACAATTTTCTTCTTCCGTTTCACCTGGAAAAGCGAGCAAAGTACGCCTCGCAAAATAGCCCAGAATGTGGCCATGTCGGTCTTTTCAATTCTGGCGACGTTGATGTTGCTGGAACTGTTTTTCAACTTGGTCTTTGCCCAATCCGATGCCTTCAACCAGACTCTGGCCGGGCAGAATTGGTTCAAACGTTACTGGCGGGTCAATTCATTGGGGTATCGAGATAAAGAATGGATGCCGGAGATGTTGGCGGGCCGTACCAGAGTGATGGTGCTGGGCGATTCCTTTGTGGCCGGGCACGGAATCAATAACCCCGAGGACCGCTTTTCCGATGTGTTGGGGCAGATGTTGGGCGACGGCTATGCCGTGCTGAATGTCGGAAAGTTGGGCGCCGAAACCAAAGAGCAGTTCGACTTGGCCCGTGATTACCCCTATCCACCGGACATTCTGGTGCTTTCCTTTTACATAAATGATATTGCCGACACGTATACTTCGATGAGAGTCAGCCAGCCAAATTTTGTTTCGCGTCCACCGCCGTTGGCCGCCGATTCTTATGCGGTTAATTTTTTCTATTGGCGAATTTACCGGCTGGGCCCTCACGAATGGAGTAACAATTATTGGGACTGGTTGAGGGGACTTTACAACGATCCCCTCGTGTGGCAGGCATACCGTGAGGTATTGTTGGAGATCATCGAATTTACGCGGGAGAAAGACATTAAGTTGGTGGTGGTGGTTTTCCCCAATTTGTTGGCAATTGAGGAAAGCCAGCCGATTACGTCAAAGGTGGTCAACCTTTTTCAAGAAGAAGGAATCCCAGTGGTGGACGTTGCCCGGCTGGTGGCGGGTCAGGAGCCAAAGAGTCTGGTGGTCAACGCCGTTGACTGGCATCCCAATGAGTCTGTCCACCGGCTGGTCGCCGAGGCGTTGTATCAGTTGATTCACGATTAGCCTGGTTGTTTTTGGAAAATCGTTTGAGGCGGGAGTGAAGCGTACACCTTCACTCCTTTTTTGCGCCTAAACGAAGCAAGTCTTTCAAGGCCCGGTTACGATAAGTATCAGTTGTATCCAGGTCAACCACTCGTTGATATTCTTCCCTGGCCGCAAAATTCTGACCTTTGCTCTCCAACAGCCGGGCCAGATGGTAGTGAGCGCTGATCAGGCCGGGGTCCAACTTCAACGCCTCACGGAGCGATTGTTCGCCCTCCTCGATGGCCCCGGTGAGGAATTGCATCCGACCTAACATCTCATAAACCTCAGCGTGACTGTCATCAAGTTCGATGATTCTTTTAGCCAGGGGAATACCGGCCTCACTCATTCGATAATTTCGATTTGCATAGAGTTGGAGCAGCAATATCTGGAAGGATAGTTCATCCTCGGCCACGTCGATGGCGGCGGCATACCAAATTTCAGCCGTCGAAAGGCTGCCGCGTTGGGCTTCGGTTTGGGCTACCTCGGCGTAGAGGGCGGCATTTTGGGGATCCAATGTGATGGCTTGCTCAAATGAAGCAACCGCGGCATCTAAAGCGTCTTGTTGGCGCAAATAGAGTCCTTTAAAATACAGCGGCAGGGCCGAGCTGGGGTCTATCTGATGAGCCTGTTCAAACAGGTCGAGCGCCGGGCGTCCTACCTGGGTGTTGCTGTATCCCAAAAAAGCCAGGGCTTGGGCCTGATCTTTTTGGGTCAGACTCCCCGGTTCGGCCAGGGCGATGGTCAGGGCGTGAATGGCCAGGGGCCACTGTTCTATGTGAGCCAAGGCAAGGCCGGTGGCTTTGGCTACCTCTGCGGGGGGTGTTTTTGGGCCGAAAGGGGCCAGTGTTTTCAGCAAATAATCTCGTTGGGATAACAGAGTTGGGGAGGCTTTTGCTTGGGAGATGCTTTGCAAATAGTCAATGGCGCGTGAGAGGTCTCGTGGCGCAGTGAGTGCCGCCAGGTACCAGGTAGCTTTGTAATCTTCCTGGTGCGCCTGTTGGTTTAGAAAAGCGTCTTGGGCGGCGGTGAAATTGAGCCATCCCAGGTAAGTTTGCCCCAGGCCGGTAAAAACGCCGGGAAATTCGGGATCGGTGGCGATGGCTTTGTGCCACCAATTCAGGGCTTCAGCCAGGCGACCTTGCTGGAGGAGAGATTCGGCCAGCCCGGCCATTGCCGGGACGTTATCCGGACGGCGGGCCAACGCGCGATTAAAGGCATCCTCGGCCAGAAGCCAGCGTTGCTGAACCAGACAAATCTGGCCGATATGGAGCAGAGGCGCAGCATCATCAGGATGGGCCAGCGCGGCTTCTTCAAAAACGGCGGCGGCTTCGGTGTAGCGTTGTTCGGTCAGCAGTGGTTGCGCCCGTTCCCAGAACAACGAGAAGGGTTCGCGGGCCGCCTGAGGGGTCAGCGTGCAGGCGTTTAGCGCCAACAGCAACAAGAATAGGCTTAGTTGCTTTAGATTCGGGATGCTCATTGACATTCGCTGATCCCACCGTAGCCGTCATAAGTGCAATCCAGGCCTCTGGTAATTTGCCATAACAGAGGCTAGGCCAACTCGTTAACCATCCCCTCGATCACTTTAAATCCGCCCCGCCAGAAGTCGGCATCGGCCATGTTGATGCCGGCCTCGGTGAGGATGTGCTGGGGACTGGCCGAACCACCGTAAGACAGAATCTTGAGGAACGTAGGGGTAAAGGCATCGCCTTCCTGCTTGTATTGTTGGTAGAGCGAAAGAGAGAGCAACTGGCCAAAACTGTAGGCGTAACAGTAAAAGGGGGTATGGTAAATGTGGGGAATACAGATCCATTCGTATTGAAAATCCTCGCTGATCTCGACGGAGTTGCCAAATTGTCGGGCCAGGTTGGCCAGGTAATGCTGGTTCAGTTCTGTCGGCGTTTTGCCTGCGGCGATCATTTGATGGGCGTCGCGTTCAAACAAGACAAAATAGGCCTGGCGTAACACCGTGGCGTAAGCATCATCAACCGCCTCGGCCAGGATGTCCCGGCGAACTTTGGAGTCATGTTCTTCGGTCAGAAGACGGTCGGTGAGCAGCATCTCTGAAAAAACAGAAGCTGTTTCGGCCATGGGCAGGGCAGAGTGGAAGGTGAGTACAGAATGATCGGCGGCCAACAAGGCATGGATGGCGTGTCCCAATTCGTGAGCCAGAGTAGCAACCTGGCGTGGTTCGCCGGTGTAGTTGGCCAGGACAAAAGGCGTCATCCCCGGCAGGATACTGGAGCAAAAGGCCCCGCCCCGTTTGCCAGCGCGAATTTCGGCGTCGATATGGCCGTCGTCGAACACGCGCCTGGCCAGATTGGCCACCCGGGGCGAATATTCGTTGAAACTGTCCAGCACCATGTCAACGGCCTCGCTGTAGGGAATTTTTTTGTCGGATTTATCACTGAGCGGAGCGTAGAGATCGTACCGGCGCAGTTTGGGCATGCCTAACCACTCGGCTTTGAGTTTAAAATAGCGCTGGAACACCGGGGATTGTTCGGTACAGACATCTAACAGCGTGTCGACCACCTCGTTGGGAATGTGATTGCCGAGATTACGGGCGGCAATGGGTGAAGAGAAATGGCGGAGCTTGAGATTTTCGGCGGCGCCATCACGCACCCGGTGAATGTAAATCTGGGATAAAACCGGGGCTTCCTGTTGGTAAACGCGGAATTGTTCTTGATAGGCGGCGGCGCGGATTTCTGGCGACGGGTTGCGCACGTAGGTCATGAGTTGGTCACGGGTGAATTTTTTCGTCTCGCCGTTTACTTCCAATTCAAAGACGAATTTATTGGTGATCATATCGTATAAGGTCACTATAGCGCTGATGCCGTTGACGTCTTTGAGATTGATGATTTTTTCCTCGGGTTCGGTCAGGGTATGGTCTTTAAATAGGCGTTCCTTCTCCAGGTAATACCGCCCATCACCCGCATAAGCCAGAAGTCGATTGGCATCCTCGTCGGCCAACTCCTTCCACCACAGGCTAAAAAAGAGAATACGATTCTGGATATCGGCCAACAATTCATCCATCCGGCCCATAAAAGCCAGGGCATTCTGGTTTTGGGTGTCTTCGGAAAACCAGAGCGGGCCGTAGCTGCCCAGTCGATTGGCCAGCGTGGCGACCTTTTCCAGGGCGGTTACAGCTTTGGCAAAATCTTTACCTGGCATATCAGGGGCAAGGGTAGGGCGGAGAGCTTCCAGGGCGGTTGTAGCCTCTTCCAACGCCTCGATCGTCTGGTTAACCACCTCTCCGGTTGGGTCCGGCAGCAGCGCTTTCAGCGTCCAGCGCGTTGATTGATAATTGTTTTTAGTCACAAATATCCTCCTCTAATAAATTCGCGTAGTCATTTAGCTACTCACAAAACCAGCCTAGTCAAAAATAGTAAGTCAGGAGGATAATTTACAGGATAAATTGCTCGATGGCAACTGCGACCCCGTCCTTTTCGACCGGTGGCGCCACCCAGTCGGCCAATTCCTTCAGTTCGGCCGGTGAATTACCCATGGCCACACTGAAACCGGCTACCTCGAAAACCGGCAAATCATTGAAGGAGTCGCCAATGGCCATAATCTGGTCCAGGCCAATACCCAGATAATCGGCCACATTGCGCAGACTATCGCCCTTAGATACAGCGCGTGAAATTGCGTTGATGAAGTAAATGTTGTTACTGGGGTCCAGACTCCACGACATTTTACACAGAACCTCCATTTCCTGCGTAACCAAACGCGCCTGCTGAACTTCCTGGGCGGAGGTAGCCAATAGTTGGCCCTTCACAATTTTCACATGTTCAACCAGGCTCATTAAATCGGTCACCAGGGGAGTGATCTGTAGTTTTTCTCGCTGGTGGGCAGCCAGGGCGCCGTTCCTTTCGACAAAATAGAAATCATGCGCGTAGAAATTGTGGGCATAAATTTCCAGAAACAAGCCATGTTGGCGAGACAACTCGATCAGGCGTTGACTTGCGCGCGGGGGCAGGGATTGCAGGAAAATAATGTCGTTACTGGGCCAGTCAACAATCAAGGCGCCATCAAAAAAGATGTGCAATTTATCCAGGCAGAGCTGTTCTAAAAGGTGGTGGCAGGCTGCGCTGGCCCGACCCGTTCCAAGAGCCACGGTTACCCCTCTGGCCCTGGCCTGGGCGATGGCCTGGACCACACGGGTGGTGGGATAAGCGCCGGAACCAATTAACGTACCGTCTACATCGAGAACAAGCAGTTTGAAATCCGTCATATTTCGCCAATTCCTAAAGAATTCCCGATAGCTTGTTTCTCCTCTCCTCTAAAGGGCTTTATTTCTGCAATCACTTTAACAATTCTAATATGGGTTAAGGAGATTTATCAAGAGGACTTTTGGCTCAATGAACCAAATGAAGAGTTTTTCATTTTGCCTTAATCCAGGCTGTGCACAATAATTAAAAACACAAAACATTATCGGAAATAGATGACAATCATTTAAAAAGTGACTGTCACCCTAAATCAATAAATATGCTCTGGTTCCCAACCAAACAAACTCAAAAAACCGTCGCCCGTATTAAACGCAAACGCCACATGCGCCGGATGGCGCGTCTTTTACTTTTTTTATTTGTCTTTTTCGGCTTAACCACGGCTGCGGCTCCGCCCAGCCAGGCGTTGCTGGTTCGGGTTGACACGGTCACTACCCCCTACCAATTTGATTTTGTCGATTGGATGTCGAATGCCATTGCCAGCGAAATTGGCCGGCGTTGGCGCACGCCCCCCTTGCCCGGCCGTGAAGTCGAGCAGAAGGCTCTGGTGCAGCGTTTTTTGGATCAGGAGCAGCATAGCCGCGACTTAAAACAAGAACTGAATCGAATCTACGCCGCCAATAGCGACCTTAACGGTGTTGAGGCGGCAGCCCTTGAGAAGGAACTGGCCGGTCTCAAAGCAACTCAAGCCCAGATCATTCCTCTGGTTGAAACCATTCTGTCTCGACAGGTTGAAACCATTCTCCGCGAAGAAGGCTTTACCATTGCCAATCAGGTCTTCCCACCCGTGGCCTTTCGTTTTATCGACCCGCCTACCGCCTTGATTCTCTCGCCGCGAGACCGAATTGAAAACCGGTACTTTGTGGGATTGCAGCCCGGTCTGGATAATAAGTTACGTTTTGAAATTGAAGACAGCATCGACCGGCGCGGTGATGTATCCAGCTATGTCACTGATGTTGGCGGGTTGGCCAGCTATCCCACCATGATCATCAGCCATCCCGACCTCATTTACCTCACCGAAGTGATTGCCCATGAGTGGGCGCACAACTATTTCTTTACTTTCCCCACCAACATGGCCTGGGGCTACCAATCCTATCCCCGGCTGACTACCATTAATGAAACCACAGCCGATATCATCGGTAAGGAGATCAGCCGCAAGGTCATTACCCGTTTCTACCCGGATTGGACGGATAAACTGCCTCCCCTTGATGACACCGGCCAACCCGTTCCGGCCCGACCTTCGGAGTTTCACCTGGCCATGCGTCGCATCCGGTTAGAAGTCAACCGCCTGCTGGCCGAGGGTAAGATCGAAGAGGCCGAAGCCTTTATGGAAAACGAGCGGCTCAAGCTGGTTGAAAAGGGTCATAACCTGCGCAAACTCAACCAGGCCTACTTTGCCTTTCACGGTTCGTATGCCCTCAGTCCGGCCTCAGTTGATCCCATTGGCCCGCAACTGCGCCAGCTTCGTGCGATCAGCCTCTCGCTCAAGGCTTTTGTTGACCGGGTTGGCTGGCTCAATAGCTATGCCGACTACCTGAACTGGCTGGCTGAAGTTGGGCTTGAATAGCTTCTGCCCATCTATTTCTCCTTTGGTCAGGGCTGGCATTATAATGGAGACCGGAAATTTACCCTATGCCTTCACCTCGTTCAACCGTAATAACAGTACCCCCGCCCATTCATGGCGCTCGCGATTATACCGAGCTACAACGCCTGGGTTTGGCCCCGGATGATGTTATTGATTTCAGTACCAACAGTAACCCCTATGGTCCCCATCCGGCCATTTTTCAGGCGATGGGCGAAGCCCTGGCTGACCCGGCCCTGGTGCGACGCTATCCCGACCGCGATTGCCTGGCGCTGCGGGCGGCGATTGCAGTTGCCGACAAGGTACCGCAAGAGAACATTCTCCCCGGCAACGGCGCTACCGAGCTAATTCATCTCATTGCCCTGACTTTTGTTAAACCCGATAGCCGTCACCTTATCCTGTCTCCCACTTTTGGCGAATATAGCCGCGCCCTTCACCTGATGGGGGGCAAGGTTTACGAGTGCCGACCGGAGACCCATCACCTCCTGCATCTGGACCTTGAGACAATCACTACCACCATTCACCGGGTGCAGCCCGACACGATTTGGTTGTGTAACCCCAATAACCCAACCGGACAATATTGGTCCAAGGCCGAACTCGCGCAGCTACGGGCCGCCGATCCGGATGCCCGGATTCTGTGGATTATTGACGAAGCCTATCGGCATTTTGTCGACCCGGGCGCAAGAGGTAATGATGAAGAACAGTGGACCTGGGGTGAAAACGTGATCCGGTTGCGCTCGCTGACCAAAGACCATAGCCTGGCGGGGCTGCGCCTGGGTTATCTCCTGGCCGCCCCGAAACTCGTGAATCTGCTCAAAGCGGCCCAGCCACCCTGGAGCGTCAATAGTTTGGCTCAAATGGCCGGAGTTGCCGCGTTGCAAACAGAAAGCATCACCTGGCGGAATTTTACCTTGACCCAACTCCGCCAGCACGCCCTTGATTTATGGGTCGGGTTAAGCCAGCTTGGCCTGCCGATTCATCCGACCTCCACCACCTTTGCTTTGCTCAAGGTTAAGCATGCGCCGGAGTTTCGCCATCACCTCCTGATGCGGGGCTTGCTGGTGCGTGATTGCGCCTCGTTTGGCCTGCCTGGTCACATCCGTGTTGCTGCCCATCGCCCGGCTGCCAACGAACGTCTGAGGGCAACTATTGCCGAATTATTGGCCCAGAACTGAAAGCATTATTAATACCCTACTCTCATTCGCGCGCAACCATTTTGACAAATGCCCTCTCTTGTGTTATTTTCAAACACCAATTGAATACAAAAGCGTAGTAATACCCCATCGGGTACACCTTGATGTGGAGGAAGTCCGGTTAGAGTCCGGCACTGTCCCGCAACGGTAGCGTTTCAAATTGACAACTGCTCATTGAAACGAAGTCCGATACTCCACAGCTGCGCTGTCTCGTTACCACCTACGTGGATAGGAGGGCGAGGTCAGAACCCCGAGTGTAGTTTTGAACCCGCCGCCTGGCGGCTTTTTTGTTTAGGCACTCCTCCTTTCGGCCTCCCTCTTACCAACAAATCAATTCAATTTTAACCAGGAGGACCAAAAGATGATGAATCATTTCAGATTGTGCATTTGCCTGATTTGTGTGGTTTTATTGGCCTTACTTCTAACCGGCTGCGTCCAGAGCGTTTCTCCAACGCCTGCCCCATCACCGGCCGCAACCCCGGCCTCTCTACCGGCGTCAACCTCGCTTCCGGCAGCGACATTCCCGCTCACCCTCACCGATGACTTGGGCCGTGAGGTCACTATTGAAGACAGGCCGGAACGCATTGTCTCCCTGCTGCCCAGCAACACCGAAGTTCTCTTTGCCGTTGGCGCCGGTGGCCAGGTTGTTGGGGTAACCAGTTATTGTAACTACCCCGAAGAGGCCACTGCCCGCGAACAGGTGGGTGGGATCACCAACCAATCGCTCAGCGTGGAAACCATTGTGGCCCTGGAACCGGATTTGGTGCTGGCCAGCGGCTCACAAGATGAGATTATCCAGGTTTTGCAAGATACCGGTTTAGCCGTAATCGTGCTGGAACCGGCCACCTTTGACGATATCTACGCCAACATCGAGCTGGTCGGCCAGGTAACCGGTCACTTCGACCAGGCCACAGCCCTCACCACCGATTTGCGCAACCGGGTTGCGGCCATTGGAGCTAAAGTTGGAACTATTCCTGCCGACCAACGAGTCACTGTTTTTTATGAGGTGTGGCACGACCCCTTAATGACGGCCGGTCCCCATACCTTCATCGGGCAACTCGTTGAATTGGCCGGGGGCAAGAGCATTTTTCATGATGTAGCCGAAGACTGGCCGCAGGTCAGCGCCGAAGTGATTATTGAGCGTAATCCAGAAGTAATTATTGGCCCGGATAATCATAGCGATGAACTCACCATCGATAACATTACCAGTCGAGCGGGTTGGGATAATATCAACGCCGTTACAAACAAACGGATTTACATCTACAACGGCGATGCTATCAGCCGGCCCGGACCTCGCATTGTCGATATATTGGAAGAAGTAGCCCGTGACCTCTATCCAGGCCTGTTTTAGGAGCGTGTCCGCTTACGCTTGGCCCCTGCTGCTGCTTGGCGGTTTGCTCATTCTGGTTATTTTCCTTAGTTTGGGCCTTGGCGCGGTAACCATCCCCCCCAGCCAAGTGTGGGCCGTGCTCAGTTCACAATCACCTGCCAACGAGGTCAGTCCGGCCACCAGCACCATTGTGCGAGATTTTCGCCTGGCGCGGATTTTGTTGGCGGCTCTGGTGGGAGCCGCCCTGGCCGGCGCCGGGGCTGCCTTCCAGGGGTTGTTCCGTAACCCTCTGGCCGACCCGTTTGTCATCGGCGCGTCAGGTGGGGCCGCTTTAGGGGCAACCCTGGCCATTGCCTTTGGCTGGACCATCACCTGGCTGGGCTTTGCCCCGGTGCCGCTGGCTGCCTTTGCCGGGGCGATGCTGGCCGTGACCCTGGCCTATACCATCAGCGAAGTCAGCGGGCAAACCAACGTACTGGCCCTGTTGTTGGCTGGCATCGCCCTCAGTTCGGCCTTTTCGGCTGGGGTTTCGCTGCTGATGGTGCTCAACGACCACGACTTTGTAAACATCTTTTTCTGGTTGATGGGCGGCTTTTCCGGGCGCAGTTGGGACGATTTGTGGGTAGCCTTGCCCTATATCGTGGTGGGTTTGCTGGGGTTGGCTTTGCTGGCCCGCCCGCTGGACGTGTTGGCTTTTGGTGAAGAGACCGCCCAGGGACTCGGCGTATCGGTGCGACAGGTCCGTTTGTTGATTGTTTTGTGCGCCACGCTGGTAACCGCCGCCGCCGTAGCCAGCAGCGGCATCATTGGTTTTGTCGGCCTGATTGCGCCCCACATTGCCCGTATCTTATGGGGACCCGTTCACGGGCTGTTGCTGCCAACGAGTATCTTGCTGGGGGCGTTATTGTTGGTTCTTGCCGACACCGCCGCCCGGACCGTGATGGCGCCCATAGAATTACCGGTAGGTATTTTGACTGCCCTGTTGGGCGCGCCATTCTTTCTTTACTTGTTACATGCCCGTCGAGAGCATTTTTGAACGAAATATGCAATACGTAATAGGAGTTTTACAAAGTGGCCACAAATACCCAAGCATCTCCCCGGCTAAAAACCCAATCGTTGACCTGCGCCTATGCGGTCAACGGTCGTACCGCGGTATTACAGGATGTTGACCTGACTCTGCACCCCGGCGAACTGGTCGGCCTGATTGGCCCCAACGGAGCCGGTAAAACCACGCTGCTGCGCGCCCTGGCCCGCCTGCTGCGACCGCAAGAGGGCCAGGTTTTGCTCAATGGCCAGAACATTTGGCATTTATCGGCCCGGCAGGTGGCCCGGCAGATTGGCCGGGTGCCTCAGTCGGTCCATGCCGCCTGGCCTTACCCGGTTGAGCACGTGGTCCGGCTGGGACGCTTTCCCCACCGGGGTTGGCTGGCTCCCTTCAATGGCAAGGATGCCGTTGCCGTCGATAAGGCCCTGACCCTGTTGGACTTACAATCAATGCGCCACCGGCTGCTCAATACGCTCTCCGGCGGCGAACAGCAACGTGTTCTCATTGCCCGGGCGCTGGTACAGGAACCGGGTGTGCTTTTGCTGGACGAACCTATTGCCAACCTAGACATCAATCACCAACATCAGGTTCTGGCGATGGTGCGGAATTTGGTCCAGGGATACAACCTGGCTGCCCTGTTAGCTATCCACGATTTGAGCCTGGCTGCTCGTTACTGCGACCGGCTGATTTTACTCCATCAGGGCCGGGTATGGGCCGCGGGCACCGCCGCCGAGGTTCTCCGGCCCGATTATGTGCATACCGTTTTTGACGTAACCTCCCAACTCTACCGCGACCCGGCCGGCCAATGGGCACTCAGCGTGCAACCGGTTGACCGGCTGGCCCTGGTTGAATAAGGAGTGGAAAAAATGAATCCAGTCACGATAAGAATTCTCCAACCGGGTGATGAAGCCGACCTGGAGACGTTTTTGTTGCCTCGTCTCGAATCCTCGATGTTTCTCATCGGCAATATGCGGGCCGTCGGTCTCAACGATAACGGCCAACGTTACGCCGGTACCTACGCGGCTGTTTTTGCGGATGGGCAAATTGTCGGGATAGTGGCTCACTATTGGAATCAAAATCTGGTGGTGCAAGCTCCCTTAAATTACCTGGATGGGCTGTGTCGAGCAGCAGTTGAGGCTTCAAAACGTTCTCTCAAAGGGATCGTCGGCCCTGTGGAACAGGTCAGATTTATCCAGGAGTCGTTCCAGATTGATCAAACAAATATTCAGATGGGGGAGACGGAAAAACTGTACAGTCTGAACCTGCCCGATCTCATTACTCCTGAGGCTCTCGTTTTGGGCCGGGTTTGTGGGCGACGAATTGAGCCGCGTGATGTTGACTTGATAACGGCATGGCGGATTGCTTATTCTCTGAAGACACTTGAAGAACAGGACAGCCCGGACTTAAGGGCAAGTTGTCGAACCGCCATCGAGCGATCCCTGGCGGAACAAACCACGTGGGTTCTCGAAGATCAGGGGCGGCCGGTAGCCTGTAGTTCCTTTAACACCGCTATCAAAGAGGTCGTCCAGGTTGGGGGGGTCTGGACGCCGCCCGAACTCCGCCGGCGCGGCTACGGGCGTTGTGCCGTCGCCGTCTCTCTGTTGGATGCCCGGGCCGAGGGAGTCAAAAAGGCTATCCTGTTTACGCCGCACAGTAATACCCCGGCTCAAAAGGCCTACGAGGCGCTGGGTTTCCAATCCATTGGAGATTACTGTATTGTGCTTTTGAAATCACCCCTCCAGGTTTGATAGGCGAGGAATGACTGATTGCAGCAAGATCGCCCAGATGAGGTCGTATTGGCAATGAATCGACTCTATTTGGTCCGACACGGTGAGAATCGGGCTAATATCACCAAAGAATTCTCCCACAAACATGTTGACTACTCGCTGACCGATAAAGGAGTTCTGCAAGCCCAGCAAACCGCCGGATATTTCAAGACCAGGGACATTCACGAAATCTATGCCTCGCCTCTGAAACGGGCCAGAGAAACCGCCGAGATTATTGCCGCCCCCATCAATCTACCGGTGGTGATTATTGAGAATTTCCGTGAGGTAAACCCCGGCGTCTTGGAAGGTCATCCGCCCACGCCTGAGAATTGGACCATCTATCACCGGGTAACGGCAGACTGGTCAAACGGCAAACCTGAGTCATCATTCCCCGGTGGGGAAGACTATTTCACTCTCTGGAATAGAGTGCGGGCCGGTATTGAAAAAATTGTGGCAGGCAAACGTGGCCGGAATATCCTCATCGTGGGGCATGGGGGCGTTTTTACCTACATCTTAAAGGACCTCTGCCCAAACAGCAACGTGGCCTGGCAGCCCAGTAGTCCTAATCACAATTGTTCGATTACCGAGATAATGATTGAATTAAGGAATGGGCATTTAGCGGGCCAACTGATTACTTGGGCCGCTTACGACCACCTATCCGGTGCAGCAGCAAATTTGGTTTCTGGTATCCCGCAGGTTGATAATTTTGAGGATGGCCAAAACAGTTTTTAGGCTAGACCACTTGTGATACCCGCCTGACCCATTCACCATTTCTCAAGGAGTCACCATAATGCTAGAAAAAACCATCACTGCCATTACCCCCTTAGATCAAAAAGCTATGGCCGCCGCCCAGGACCGCCAGGCTCAACTGACCAAACCGACCGGGGCGTTGGGCCGCCTGGAAACGCTCTCCGTTCAAATCGCCGGGATTACAGGCCGGATTGATCCACCTCTCACGGAACGGGTCGTGATTGTGGCTGCCGGTGACCACGGCGTCACCGCCGAGGGCATCAGCGCCTATCCCTCCGCCGTCACCCCGCAGATGGTGCTGAATTTTCTCAACGGTGGCGCGGCCATCAATGTGTTAGCCCGACAGGCCGGGGCGCGAGTGGTGGTGCTGGATGTCGGGGTGGCCGCAGACCTGCCAGACCATCCCGATTTAATCAAAGCCAAAGTCGCCCCAGGAACGAACAATTTTACCAAAGGCCCGGCCATGACCCGCAACCAGGCCATCCAGGCCATCGAGGCCGGTATGACTGCCGTAACCCGTGAAGCGGAACAAGGGTTGCATCTGGTGGGCACAGGCGATATGGGTATTGGCAACACCACCCCCTCCAGCGCCATCTGTGCCGTGCTGACCGGAGCCGGTATCGCCGAGGTGACCGGCCACGGTACCGGCATTGATGATGCCGCCTGGCAAAACAAGGTGATGGTTATTCAACGTGCTCTTGATAAAAATCAACCCGACCCCCAAGACCCGTTGGACGTGCTGGCCAAGGTGGGTGGCTTTGAAATTGGGGCCATTGCCGGAATTATTTTGGGGGCTGCGGCCAACCGTATCCCGGTGCTGGTGGATGGTTTTATTTCCACCGCCGGAGCGTTGATTGCCGCCGCGCTGGCTCCCCTCAGCCGAGACTACATGATTGCGGCGCATCGCTCGGTAGAACCGGGTCACAAAATTATGCAACAACACCTGAACCTGGACCCTATCTTCCACCTGGATTTACGCCTGGGCGAAGGCACAGGAGCCGCTCTGGCCATGCCGGTGGTGGTGGCGGCCACGGTCACCCTGAATGAGATGGCCACCTTCTCCGAGGCTGCGGTTAGCGGCAGACTATAGGATAGAAAAATGAGGATCAAGATGAAATTTGTCCACACCAACATCGTTGCGCACAACTGGCAAAGCCTGGCTAAATTTTATCAGGAAGTTTTTGGCTGTGAGCCGGTGCCGCCTGAACGAAACCTGTCCGGTCGGTGGTTGGAGGAGGTCACGGGGGTAAGCGGGGCCAAGATTCAAGGCATCCACCTTCGCCTCCCCGGCTACGGCCCCGAAGGGCCGACGTTGGAAATCTTCCAATACAACCAACAGGTAGAAGGCCCCCAACCCGCTATCAATCGGCCCGGTTTTGCCCACATTGCCTTTGCCGTGGATAACGTTGGGGCAGCGGAGGAGGCTGTTCTGGCTGCGGGCGGCGGTAAGTATGGGCAGAGGGTCACCGTAGAGATTCCCGGCGCAGGCCAGATTACGGTGGTTTACCTCACCGACCCCGAAGGCAATATTATAGAAGTGCAACGTTGGGCATAACCAACGCTTGGTCATAACCAACACCAAAAATGAGAAGGAAAATGACCAAAGGTTTTATTTTTGATATGGATGGGGTTATCATTGATACCGAACCCCTTTATTTAGAAATCGTCAAAAACACCCTCACCGAACTGAACATAGAAATTACCGATGAAGAACTTCATGCCTACGTTGGTATTTCCAGCCGGGAGATGTGGCAAATCATCAAAACCAATCATCGCCTGCCCCAGGCAGTGGATTGGCTGGTCAACCAGGAAAAGAATAGGGTCGCGGAGGGCTTGCAAACAGTAGCCAGCCTGGGGCCAATGGCCGGAATCCCGGAACTGCTCAAATTTTTGCAGCAAAACAACTTTAAAATCGGTCTGGCCTCCGCCTCGTCGCGCCAAAACGTGAACCTCATTTTACAGAAGTTGCAACTGATTGATTATTTTGACGCCACCGTCAGCGGCGAAGAAGTGGCCAACGGCAAGCCGCATCCCGAAATATTTTTGACTTGCGCAGCCAAATTGGGGGTTGAACCGGAAAGATGTATTGTACTTGAAGACTCGCCGCACGGTATCAGGGGAGCCAATTCAGCCGGAATGGTAACCATTGGCTTGGCCAATCCCAATTCCGGCCGGCAGGATTTAACCGGCGCCAATTACGTGACGACCCAAATTGATGACGGCTTACTGGGTTTTATCAAGAGGGCGAGATAAAAATGGCGGCCAAAACGTTGATGATTTTGGGGACTCATTCTAATGCGGGTAAGTCTATTTTAGTGACGGCTCTATGTCGCATATTTGCCCAGGCTGGTTATCGGGTGGCACCGTTCAAAGCTCAGAATATGGCCCTCAACGCGGGCGTCACGCCCGAAGGGCACGAGATTGGCCGGGCCACGATGGTCCAGGCTGCGGCGGCGGGCATCCCGGCCCACGTGGACATGAACCCCATTTTGCTCAAGCCCGAAGGCAACAGCCGCAGCCAGATGGTGCTCAATGGCAAACCCTATACCCATATCGATGCCGGGAACTGGCGCAGCCTGAAACCGTATCTGTGGCAACACGTCACCGCGGCGATGGATCGTCTGCGGGAGCGACACGATTTGGTGATTATGGAAGGTGCGGGCAGCCCGGTAGAAATCAACCTGAAAGAGGGGGATATTGTCAATCTGAAGGTGGCCCAATACGCAGGGTCGCCGGTATTGTTGGTGGGGGATATCGACCGGGGTGGGGTGTTCGCGGCGCTGGTGGGGACGATGGTATTGTTGGAGCCGGACGAGCGGACGTTGGTGAAGGGCTTTGTCATCAACAAATTTCGCGGTGACATCAACCTGCTGGGTGATGGCCTGCAAATGTTACAGGCACGAGCCTTCAACGTTCCCACCCTCGGCGTCATTCCCTATTTACCGGATATTGGTATTGCGGCTGAAGACTCGGTGGCGCTGGATGAGCCGGAACGCAGGGGGGAGACGCCGGTTGTTGATATTGCCGTCATCCGCTTTCCCCGCATTTCTAATTTTGACGATTTTGATCCTCTAAGCGCCGAACCCGGGGTGCGGGTGCGTTTTGTCGAACGGGTGGATGATCTCGGCTTGCCCCAGGCCATTATCCTGCCCGGCAGCAAAATGACCCTGGCCGATCTGGCCTGGTTGCGGCAATCCGGTCTGGCAGAACGAATCAAGATATTGGCTCAAAAAGATACGCCGGTGATAGGGATTTGCGGCGGTTACCAGATGTTGGGCCAAACCCTCCTTGATCCCGATGGCGTGGAAGCCGAACCGGGTACACGTGCTGGGGGGTTGGGTTTATTGCCGGTTGAAACCACATTTGCCGGTGACAAACACACCGTTCAGATTCAGGCAACGCTAAAAGCTGCGGTTGGACCATTGGCCGGGTTGGAGGGAATCCCTATTCAAGGTTATGAAATCCACATGGGCCGGAGCCGGTTGGTGAATTCGTCTCGCCCTCTGTGTCACATCGGTACCCCAGAGGCAGGCCACGGTGATGGCGCTCTGAGTACAGACGGTCGCATTTGGGGTACGTACCTGCACGGTCTCTTTGATAACGACGCGCTGCGTCATGCCTGGCTGCGCAGTTTGGGATGGCACGGCCGGGGCTGGACCTTTGACCGGGAGTTAGCCTACAATCGTCTGGCCGACCACGTTCGAGCGCATTTGGATATGGCGGCGGTGGAACAAATTGTTTGGCCGTAGTACCGAGAGCAAAATGAACCTATCTGAAAAAACGGGGTGTATCTGACCGCTATGAATCTTGTTGAAGCGTTGTCTGCCCGGTTGGATGTAACCTAAAAAAGGCGTTGTTGCTCTGGATGATTTTTGTATGCCCAGGTAACCGAGAGACAAATATAAAGAGTTCCCCCAGAAACATCTGGGGGAACTCTTTGGAATTGATGCTATTATTGCGCACACCGTTGGAAGGCAGGCAAGTGCTTTTCCGTTGAGGCGCGTTGCAGGGTCTGATATACGGTCAAAATATCGGCACGATCGGTGGTGGTAAAGAGTTCATCGTAAAGAGCAGCATTGGCAATTTCAGCCGCAATGCCGGCGGCGCAGGCAGTCTGCACGCTGTCAAAACTTTCAACACGGCCAACCCATGAGTTATCCGGCACCGGCACGTCATATCGGTCAAAAAGATTGACCAGGGCAGCAATGTGTTGCGCTTCGGCTCTTTGAATGTTAGTGAATGGCCTCACCTGGCCAAAGTCTGCTATCACCTGACCGTAGACGGCCCAGGCGTGGTACTCATCGTCCAGAGCTTTGAGCAGGCCCTGGATCTCGGCTTCGGTGAGCGGTTCATCACTGGGGGCGGCAGGTAATGGGATATTACCGCCATTTCCACGCTGGCCCGGGTTGCCTTGACCATTACCGTTACGGTCGTCATCCTGCCCCGTCCCCATTCGACCGGCACCGGGCTGTCCAGAACCACGTTTACCGCCCTGCTGCCCGCGGGACTCGACAAACTGGTTGGATTCATACCCTGCCCCACGCCAACCTTGCCCATAGGCCTGTTCATTCGCGCTGGCGCTGGCGCCACGACTATAAGCAGCTACCACAATGAGGCCAAATAATAGAACCAACAAACTACCAATCAAAATTTTCTTTAACATGGTGATACTTCCATATAAATTACCAACTGTTTTCCAGATATTTCTTCCCTAAAACGAGAAGTTTTTTGATTTGACATTTATGATGTCTTATTGAGCTTATTTTACCCCAACAATATGAAGCACTTGTGGAAGAATTATGGAGTTTCTATGGAAAAGATTATGACATGTTTCGACTAATCGTTATCCTCTTGGCTGTATCTTTGGATCTGGCTTTTGGCGATCCGCCTAACCGCTTTCATCCCCTGATGCTGATGGGACGCTGGTTGTCTTTGGGGAGACGGGTGGCGGGTGGTAATTTTCAACCTAAACGAATGTCGTTTTGGTTTGGCGCATTCTGGACCCTGACCGGAGTCGGTCTCTTTGCCTTTCCCTTTCAATTTCTGAAAAACAAAAGCAACCAAAGGCTCTCATCCTTCCCCTTGTTTCATCCTTCCACCCTCACTCTTCAGCCTTTGCTCCTTAAGCCCGTTTTTGCGTATCGTGGTTTGCGCCGGGCGGTACAGGCGGTTGCTGAGGCTCTGGCCCATCACAATTTGGCTGAATCGCGACGTTTGCTCAGTTGGCACCTGGTCAGTCGAGATACCGACCAACTGGACGAGACCGAAGTTGCCGGAGCTGCTATCGAATCCCTGGCCGAAAATCTCACCGACAGTGTGACCGCACCTTTACTGGCTTACGCCGCCGGAGGTCTATCTTTGGCCTGGGCTTACCGCTTTGTCAATACCGCCGACGCGATGTGGGGTTATCGTACGCCGGAGTTTGAATATCTGGGCAAATTCCCGGCTCGCCTGGATGACGTTTTCAACTGGCTCCCGGCCCGGCTGACCGGCTGGCTGCTGGTGATAGCGGCCTGGCTGGGAGGGGGCGATGGTTGTCGTGCGGCCCGCACTATGCTGGACCAACACCACCGAACTGCCAGCCTCAATGCGGGCTGGACCATGAGCGCCATGGCTGGCGCCCTCCACGTTACCTTGAGCAAACAGGGCGTTTACGAATTGGACGGCGGCCAGGAAAAACTGAACGCGAACGCGATCAGACGGGCCCTGCGTTTGGCCGACATTTGCGTTATTTTGTTTCTATCTGTCATTGGAATAGCCTTGATAACGGCGCAGCTTTGCCGAAAATATAACCCGATTAGGCCCAAAAGCCAGTGAAACAATTTGACATTTCTGCTTTTCGACGCTACACTTAGTGTGTAATTTACACTAAATCGCCAACGAAAGTCTATTTCAATGACAAACAACATTTTGTCTCAAATTAAATCCACTATCCAACATGCCCTGGCCGAAGATATTGGCGATGGGGACGTAACCACTGATTGCATCATTTCCTCCGAGGTGATACTCCAGGGCCAATTTGTGGCCAAAACTGCCGGGGTTGTGGCCGGATTGGAAGTTGTCCGGCTGACCTTCATGCTCATCGACGAAACCGTGCAATTCACTCCTTCCGTTGTCGACGGCGATACCGTGGAAAAAGGCAGTGTCATCGCCACCGTGAAAGGGCCGGGGCGAGTACTGCTGAGCGGCGAGCGCGTCGCTTTGAATTTGCTGCAACGAATGTCTGGCATCGCCACCCTCACCCGCCAATTTGTTAAAGCTGTAGCGGATACCAAAGCCATCATCCTGGACACCCGCAAAACCGCTCCCGGCTTACGTCTACTGGATAAGTGGGCCGTGCGACTGGGTGGCGGCCAAAATCACCGCTTTGGTTTGTACGATATGGTGCTTATCAAGGATAATCATATTACCGCAGCGGGTGGCATCAGCGAAGCAGTCAAGCGAGTGCGTGCACAGGACAAACAATGTCGGCCCATTGAAGTTGAAGTAAAATCTCTGGCCGAACTGGAAGAAACCCTGTCCCTGGGTGTCGACCGGATTCTGCTCGATAATATGAGCCTGGCCGAGATGCGTAAGGCGGCGCGGCTAACCAACGGTCGAATCCCCCTGGAAGCATCGGGTAATGTCGATTTAGACACGGTAGCCAACATTGCGGCCACCGGGGTGGATTTTATTTCTGTGGGCGCACTGTCGCACTCGGCGCCGGCAATGGACATCAGTCTGTTACTAAAATGATGGTTGGCAGCGGACCAATGGCTACCAAAAGATCGTAACCAATGGCTGGCAGTCGGCGCTCACGTGATCAACAAGAAAGCGAGGTGAAACCACCATGACAGTTGAAGCAACTTACCAACAAATGAAAGCCAAACTCAGCCGCGTTGTCCCCGACATGGAATTGCGTTACAAAGCTGAGTTAGCCTACGAAATAAACCAGCTCAAAAAAGAGAAGAATGCAGTCATTCTGGGCCACAATTACATGGAACCGGCCCTATTCCATTCCATCCCCGATTTTACCGGCGACTCGTTAGAACTGGCCCGCAAAGCCGCTACCACCGACAAAGACATTATCGTTTTCTGTGGGGTCAGATTTATGGCCGAAACGGCCAAAATTCTCAATCCCGAAAAAACCGTGCTCCTGCCGGCCCAAAAAGCGGGCTGCTCTCTGGCGGCCAGCATCACTGCCGAAGACGTGCGCCGGCTCAAAGCCAGATTCCCCGGCGTGCCGGTGGTCAGTTACGTCAACACCTACGCTGACGTGAAGGCCGAGAGCGACCTGTGCTGTACGTCGGGCAATGCCAAAGCCGTGGTTGAGTCGCTCGATAGTGAAACCGTTATTTTTCTCCCCGACGAATACCTGGCCCGCAACGTGGCCAAAGAAACGGGTAAGCACATCATCTTCCCATCGGCCACCGCTGGGCCGGATGACACTGAATTGGATTACCAGATGATTGGCTGGCACGGCCGGTGTGAAGTTCACGAGAAATTTACCGTGCAAGACATCACCAATGTGCGCCAACAATTCCCCGATGTGGTTATTCTGGCTCACCCGGAATGTCCACCCGAGGTGGTGGCAACGTCTGACTTTTCGGCCAGCACCTCGGCCATGATTAAGTTTGTCCAGGAAACCAATAAACCGCACTACCTGTTGCTCACCGAATGTGCCATGGGCGACAACATCGCCGCCGCCAACCCCGATAAGGAAATGCTGCGGTTGTGCAGCGTGCGCTGCCCCCACATGAACGAGATTACGCTGGAAGACACGCTTAATGCGCTCAAACTCAATCGTTACGTCATTGACGTGCCGGAAGATATCCGGATGCGAGCGGCCAAAGCTGTTGAACGGATGATTCAGATAGGTTAGGACAGATGACTTCTATAACCAACGATTGTCTTGAAACCGATGTATTAATCATTGGTTGTGGTATTGCCGGCGGCACGGCGGCCCTGCAACTGGCCGATGCCGGCATCTCGGTAACGCTTGTTACCCGCACCCGGCAACCAGCCGAAACCAACACCTATTACGCGCAGGGGGGCATCATCTATCGCGGTGCCGATGACTCGCCGGAGCTGTTGAGTGAAGACATCAACCGGGCCGGGGTCGGTTATTGCAACCCCCAGGCCGTGTCCATCCTGGCCGAAGAAGGTCCGGATTTGGTCAGGCAAGTCCTGTTGGAACGTGTCGGCGTTCCCTTCGATCACACGCCGGAGGGCGAGCTGGCCCTGATTCGGGAAGGTAGTCACTCCGCTCCTCGTATCCTCCACGCCACCGACGCTACCGGCCGGGCCATTGAACTGGAACTCATCGAGCTGTTGGCTCATCATCCCCAGGTAAATTTTTTGACCGGCCATACCGCGGTTGATTTATTGACTCCGGCCCACCACTCGTTGAATCGACTGGCCGTTTACGAGCCGCATGCTTGCGTGGGGGCCTACGTGTTGGATCAATCGGCCAAACGGGTTATTCGTTGTTTGGCCAAGCGTACCATTTTGGCCACCGGCGGCCTGGGACAGATCTTCCTGCGAACTACCAATCCCACCGGCGCGCGTGGCGATGGACTGGCCATGGCCTATCGCGCTGGAGCGCGCGCCATCAACAGCGAATTCGTCCAGTTTCACCCGACCACCTTTCACCGGCCACCCGCGTCGAATTTTCTCATCTCTGAGGCCGTGCGGGGAGCCGGAGCGCGGCTGGTGCATGCCAACGGCGAGCCGTTTATGCAGAAATACGATGCCGAATGGAAAGACCTGGCCCCCCGCGACGTGGTCGCCCGCAGCATGCACCAGGAAATGCTGGAACACGATGTGCGGAACCTGTACCTGGACCTGCGCTCCTACATTCCAGCCGACGAGATTCGGGCCGAGTTTCCCAACATTTACGAACAATGTCTGGAATACGGCGTAGACATCACCCGCGACCTGATTCCCGTAGTGCCGGCGGCGCATTACTCCTGCGGCGGGGTTTGGACGGATATGTGGGGCTGCACCACCATTCAGCATCTCTACGCCGTGGGCGAGGTTGCCTGCACCGGCGTGCATGGGGCCAATCGCCTGGCCAGCGCCTCCCTGTTGGAAGGCCTTACCTGGGGACACCGGGCAGCCCAACACATCCAGCCAGCGTTACTCGCCGACCAGGCCCGGCCCAAACCAGACAACATCCCCCCCTGGCAAGATACCGGCCTGGAACCGCCCGACCCCGCTCTGGTAAACCAAGACATGACCGCCATCAAAAACATTATGTGGAATTACGTCGGCCTGGTCCGCACCACCCCCCGCTTAAAACGGGCCAT
This sequence comes from Anaerolineae bacterium, assembly GCA_016926805.1. Classification (GTDB taxonomy): domain Bacteria; phylum Chloroflexota; class Anaerolineae; order 4572-78; family J111; genus JAFGNV01. The sequence goes on along the minus strand of JAFGNV010000090.1, from coordinate 118,088 downwards.
GAGCGAACTACGTCACCTGGAAGTGGAGATCGAAAACTTCTATCGAGCCTCCCGCCTGACCGACGGCCTGGTTGGCCTGCGCAATGCCGCGCGCGCGGCAATCATTGTGACCACCGCCGCCTGGGAGAATAAAACAAGTATTGGGTGCCATTATCGTGTCTGACTCGAACCACGGACCGCCAACCGCAGGTAGCCGACTACCCATCAGGTTGACCTTGGGGATAGGAATATGAGCACAACTCAATTTAATGAAACTACTCGTCAGGCCCGCAAAAAAAAAGGCCTGGTGATTGTCAACACCGGCAACGGCAAAGGCAAAACCACCGCCGCTCTGGGGATGATGCTCCGTGCCTGGGGTCGAGATATGAGAATTGGCGTAATCCAATTTTTGAAGCACAAGAAGGCCCGTTTTGGTGAAATCAAAGCCGCCGAACGAATGGAAATCGATTGGATTTCCACCGGCAACGGCTTCACCTGGACCAGCCAAGATATAGACGAGACCGAAGCCAGGGCGCGTCACGGTTGGCAATTGGCCCAGGAACGTATTGCCCACGGCAATTATGATCTGCTCATCCTGGATGAATTTACCTACCCCTTGCATTTTAAATGGCTGGACACCCAACAGGTTATTGCCTGGCTCAAGGCTAACAAGCCGCCAGGGCTACACCTGATTATTACCGGTCGCTATGCGCCGGAAGCTTTGATTGAATATGCGGATTTGGTCACGGAGATGCGGGAAGTCAAACATCCCTACGAAGAGCAGGGCATCAAAGCCCAGCCGGGAATTGAATTTTAATTGGGCAGCCAGTCACTTCCATCTATTTTCCACCCGGACAAAAATTCGCTCATTCCGGTCATCTGTGCTACCATTTGCGCCGAAATAAACGGAGCGAGACAAGATGACCGACCAACCCCCCAAAGCCAATAATACCCCTCCTGCCCGTCTTCACCTGGGCGCGGCCTACTATCCCGAACATTGGCCCGCAGAGCGCTGGCCCGAAGATGTCCGGCTGATGCAGGAAGCTGGCTTCACCGTCGTCCGTATGGCCGAATTTGCCTGGTCTACCCTGGAACCCACTGCCAGTGAATTCAATTTTGATTGGTTGGACCGGGCCATTACCATGTTCGCCGATGCCGGCATGGTCAGTGTGTTGGGCACGCCGACCGCCGCCCCACCCGCCTGGCTCATCCAGCAACACCCGGACATCCTGCCCTTCGACGAGAAGGGGCGACAGGTGCAATTCGGCAATCGCACCCATTTTTGCGTCAATTCGTTGGAGTTTCACGCGGCAGTGCAGCGTATTGTCACTGCCATGGGCGAGCATTTTGGTCCCAACCGCCACGTCATCGGCTGGCAGGTGGATAATGAGTACAGTCGCGTTTGTTATTGCGACCGCTGCCAACGACGCTTTCAGGAATACCTGCAAGAGAAATTTGAGTCCCTGGATGCCCTCAACGAGCGTTGGTCCACCCGCTACTGGAGTCAAACCTACACCGATTGGGCGCAAATCCCCCTGCCCATCGGCCTGCACAACCCCGGCCTGAGGCTGGCCTTCAAACAATTTGTTACCGAAAGTTATCGTCGCTATCAAAAACTTCAGCTCGACGCGCTGCGGCCGCACCTCCCCCCAGGGGTGTGGGTTACCCATAATTTTATGAACTGGTTCGACGCTTTTGACCACTATGCCCTTACCGAAGACTTGGACCTGGCTTCCTGGGACTGGTACGTTGGCACCGGTCACCTTGATTACCTGGCCGCAGGCGCGGCCCACGATCTGGTGCGCGGGTTCAAACAGAAAAATTTCTGGCTCATCGAAACGCAGCCGAACCACGTAAATTGGAGGCCCGTGAATAACACGCTTAACAAAGGCGAGGGCCGGGTGATGGCCTGGCACGCCGTGGCGCACGGCGCCGAGGCCGTCCTTTATTGGCAGTGGCGGTCGGCGTTGGGGGGCCAGGAGCAATATCACGGTACCCTGATTGACCCGTCGGGCCAGCCACGTCCGTTCTATTCAGAGGTTCAGCGCCTTGGCCGAGAGTTTGCCAAAGTGTCTCACCTGCTGGCCGGAGCCACTACCGACGCCCGCGTGGCCATTCTTAACGATTATAACAGCCGTTGGTCTATCCAGGCGCAGCCGCATCACCAGGATTTTGATTACGTGGCCCACCTGGTGCATTACTACAAACCCCTGGCCGCGCTGAACATTCCGGTCGACATCATTTCGGCGGACGTTCAGGATTTGAGCCGTTACCGGCTGGTCTTTGCCCCGGCGCTGATGCTCATCAATCAACGTCGAGCCGAGGTGTTGACCGAATACGTTGAATACGGCGGCCGGCTGGTACTGACCGCCCGAACCGGCATGAAAGACGACGATAATGCGCTCTGGCCCATGCGCCAACCGGGGCTGCTGGCCGAATTGGCCGGAGTGGAGGTAGAGGAATACTTTGCCCTGGACGAGCCGGTGCCGGTGAAAGGCAACTGGTTTGAAGGCTACTCCCACCAGTGGGCCGAACTCCTGAACCTGACCGATAAATTAGGCGCGGCGATTGCCCATTACGGCCCCGCCAACGGCTGGTTGGATGACCAACTGGCCATCACCGTTCGCTCGCATAAAAGCGGGCTGGTGTATTATGTGGGTACTTATCTGGATGAGGCGGCCCAATACGCTTTGCTGGAGCGATTCACCCAAACGGTCAAACTGAGCCGGCCACGGATTACCGCCCCCCAGGGCGTTGAAATTCGTACCCTGGTGAATCCCGACAAAACTGAAATTTGGCTTGCCATTAATCACCAGCGCACCGGTAAAATTGTCGAATCGCCGTGGCCGGTGCTGGAACATCTGAGTGGGAAAACGTTTGAGGGCAAATTCAAACTCGCGCCTTATGGGGTGGCTGTTTTAACCCGGCCAGATTAGGTTCTGTTGACTTTTACCTGAAAATGTCATTCCGAGGAACGAAGGAAGCGAAGCGGCTGAAACGACGAGGAATCTCCGGTGACCGCTCCAGCTTGAAAGATACCAACAATTATGAGACAAGACCTTTACCTCAATCCGGTTGAACTGCTACAAACCCTGATTCGCTTTGACACCACCAATCCCCCCGGCAATGAAGCAGAATGTATGGGCTACCTCAACACCTTGCTTCGTGAGGCCGGTATTGCCACCACCATTCTGGCCCGTGATGACCGACGGCCCAACCTCATCGCCCGATTGCCAGGGCGGGGCGAGGCTACGCCTTTGTTAATGTATGGGCACGTGGATGTGGTTACCACAAAGGGGCAGGAATGGACTCATCCACCTTTTGCTGCTGACATTATCGACGGTTCTGTCTGGGGGCGCGGCGCGCTGGACATGAAAAGCGGCATTGCCATGATGGTCTGCGCGGTGCTGCGGGCCAAAGCCGAGAACCTCACTTTGCCCGGTGACGTTATCCTGGCTATTGTCAGCGATGAGGAGGTAGACGGCGAATTCGGGGCCAAATATCTGGTGGAGCATCACGCCGGGCAATTCGATGGCGTGCGCTACGCCGTTGGCGAAGGGGGCGGCTTTTCCCAACACCTTGCGGGGCGTAAATTTTATCCTATCATGGTTGGCGAAAAACAGGTGTGCTCGCTGCGGGCCACGCTGCGCGGGCCGGGTGGACACGGTTCCATGCCAATTCGCGGCGGGGCGATGGCCAAACTGGCCAATTTTCTGCACATCTTGGACCGTCGCCGCCTGCCGGTTCACTTTACGCCGGTGGTTCGCCAGATGATCGAGGCCATCGGCGAAACGCTGCCGTTCCCCAAACGGCTGGCGATACGGCAATTGCTCAACCCGAGGCTGACCAATTGGTGGCTGGATCGATTGGGCGAACAGGGCCGCCTGTTGAACGCCCTACTGCACAACACGGTCAGCCCCACCATGGTTCAGGGGGGGTACAAACTCAATGTGATTCCCGGCGAGGTTACCGTGGAATTAGATGGGCGTCTGCTGCCCGGGTTCACCCCGGCCGACATGTTGCACGAACTCAAACAAGTGGTTGGTAATGAAGTGAGCCTTGAAATAACTCGCTTTGACCCTGGCCCCGGCGAGCCGGATATGACCCACTTTAACTTACTGGCCGACATTCTACGCCAGGCCGACCCTTCGGGAACGCCAATCCCACTGGTGCTGGCCGGGGTCACCGACGCCCGGTATTTCGCCCGGTTGGGCATTCAAACCTACGGCTTTCATCCAATGGATGTACCGGACGGGCTGCTACCTACCATCCACGCGGCCAATGAGCGAATTCCGGTAGAAGCGATGCAATTTGGCACCGAGGCCCTGTATACCCTTTTACGACGATTTCGAGGCTGAACATTCGGTTACCGCTGGCGCGCCCAAACTACCGCCGCCAATACCAACGGCCCCATGAGCGTGGCCAGAGGACACAACCCACCCCCGGTTTCCTCCTCAACCGGCGATGCAGTTGACTCAGTTGGCGGAGAGGTTTGGGTTGAGGCAACCGAAACGGCGGGTTCGGTGGGTGCTGCGGTTGGCTCGGCAGCCTCGACAGGTTCCGGGGAAGGCTCGGCGGATACGTCCTCGGTTTCCTCCACTTCCTCGGCTTCTTCCGCTTCCTCCGGCGGAGTGGAAATCGCCCCGGTAACAAGGCTGAGTTCGTCTACCCACAGGACTCCCTCGATGGGTTCACCTTCTGTCCCAAAGCTAAACCCAAGACCCACCACCTGAGTTGGATCCATTTCAGCCAGTCCGCCCACATCGGCCCACGCCGCCCGTTCAAATGCGGCCCACGGAAATGTATACTGCTGCCAGTCGTCATCACCGGGAAGTTCAATGTAGATTTCAAAAGGCGTGGCCGACTGCGGATCGCCCGCAAAGAGCATCAAGGTAATTCCACTCTCGTCGGTAGAACGAAGCCACATGGAAAGTCCATTTCCATCGCTCCAATCCTGAACCGGCTCAAAGGAGTGGCCATAGTAACCCCAGCCATCGGGCACAATGCTGTATTCAATCCGAACGGAGCCTGCGCCGCCGTAAACAATTTCATCATCCGCAAAAGCAGTAACCTCGGACCCTTCGCCGTCACTATCAGCTTCCCAATATTCGGCCAGGTCAAAACTCTCGATGAGACCTTGGACAACGGCGGGAACCTCATCGGCCGGGGAAGCATCCGACTCGGCGGGGGCTTCAGCTTCTTCTGCCGTTTCTGCTTCAACTTCTTCCGTTGTTTCTACTTCGGGTTCCTCTTGCGCGGGGGGGGCGGTTGGCGCCACGGCGGGCGGGGCAACGGATTGCCAACGGTTATAATAATCATTGAGCAGCGGCACAAACTCGGCGGTGGCTTTTTGGTTGCCCGCTGGCGTGGGGTGACTGTCGCCGTCGGGATAGGCCGACATATTGTAAGCGACGGTCTGGATATGCTGCACCGCTCCATTCCAGATACGGTGGTGGTTGCCGATTTCCTGCCCGGCGTCGTTGGTGTAAACGTCGCCACCGTTACTGGTCAAAACATTGAAAAAATCAAACACGGCCACGTTGCTATAAGGATAATCGGCCAGCCAGTCATTCACCAGCCAGTTGTTGAAGGCCCGGGCGTTGGCCGCGTGCGCCGTGTCGGTCTCTCCCTCCATCAACGGCGGGGCGGTAACCGCAATAAACAGTTTGTCCTGGCGGGTGGCAAAATATTCCAGAATGTCGTTATAAATACCCTTGGCGTTGGCCACCGAATGTGCCTCCCAGCCACTCCCTTCGCTGCGCAGGGGATTGTCCCCGGTTGGGGGCGGGTCGGTGGGGCTGCCTTCCAGATAGGAGTTGGGAAAACAGCTTTTGAACATAATAATTTGGTTCTCGCCGCCAGGGTCGTTGGGCAGGCGCGAGTAGTAATCGCCAAAGCGGTTACTCTCCGTGTATAACGCATTCAGATAGGTGTCGCGCTGCGGCCCCTGGAACCACTCCCACCAATTGCCGATGTCGGTGCGGTCGCCAATGCCATCTGGCCCCCAGCCGTAGTTGGTATCACTGACAAAGTAGTTGTTATCGCGCAGGGCCAGGCCCAGACCACCGTGGTAGTCGGCCAGCCAATTTTCGCCGCAGGAGTGATGGATAAAGATGAGTTTGACCGGCCCGGCAGGGGGATTGGGATTGATGGCCTGGCGAGTGACATCCTGCCCGATAATTTCAACCGGCTGGCCGTCCGGTAGAATAAAACCGAAACTGACGACAGCCAGACCCACAACAAAGAGCCAACGCAAAGTATGCATAAGAACCCTCCTAACTGATGGTTTTACTGATTATTGGCGGCCCCACTGCGGCCAATACTGAGACAACCAGTGCGCCAACCGTTTTTGGTCGATGACCGTCTGGTCGTTTATCGACTGCGGTTTGCCGCTGCCATCGACATTGACCAAAACGATCCGGCTCTGATCATTTTCATAATACCAAAAACCAACCTGCCGCCCATCGGGACTCCACATCGTCACCCAGGGCCAAAACGTCCGCTCAAACGCATAGACCACGTGCGGGTTGCCGCCATCCCGATCAATCAGCCACAACTCACCCTGGGCGGCCATATCCGAACAGTTAAAGAAGGAAATTTGTTGACTGTCGGGCGACCAGGCTATCCAACCCACACACAGAATTTCCGAGCCTTCCAGTAATATTTTGGCCTCCGCACCGTCGGGATGCACCAACCCCAAACTACAGTTGCGATGAAAGGCGATCCATTCCCCGTCGGGCGACCAGGCAGGTGAGACATCGTTGGTATCGCCGTGGGTAATTTGAGTCAGGCCGGAGCCGTCGGCATTGACGACATAGAGTTTGTGGTCGTATTGCTGGCTGCGTTCGGGGTTTGAGCCGGCACCGAACGCAATTTGCCGGCTATCGGGCGACCAACTCGGGCTGTCTATCGACTCGAAAGTTAAATCAGCCGTAAACTGAATTTTCTTTCCGGTCTCATCATCGAAAACGCAGATTTGCGGCGGCTCGGTGTCTGGGCATGTCTCGACCCATTTACCCACCGGTTTTGGCGGGGGTGGCTCTGCGGCTGGCGGTGCGGCAGAAGCGGCCGTCTCCTCACCCCACTGCGGCCAATAATCCGATAGCCACGTCCAAAGCCCGATTTGGCCAGCTTCGGCCTCACTGAGCGGTTTGGATTCGCCACTTCTTACATCCAACAGTATTATTTTCTCTTGCCCATCTTCGCCATACCAAATAGCAATTTGCCGTCCATCAGGACTCCAGGCCAGCTTCCATGGCTCCGCTCGCGGGGCAAAGGTGTAAAGTTGCTGGGTGAGTTTAGTGTCAGGATTAATCAACCAGACTTTGCCTGGAATTGACTCCTCGTAAAGCGCGTCGATGAAAGCCAGCCGCCGCCCATCGCTAGACCAACCCGCCATCTGGGCGCAGGAGTTTTTAGTGTGGGGCGCCAGCATTTCGGCCCCTGTTCCATCGGGACGGATGCGCCACAATTCACAGTTGCGGTGAAAGGCAATCCACGCACTGGCGGGCGACCAGATGGGCAAAAGATCGTTAGTGGCGCCCTCGGTAATGGCGGCCAGACCGGAACCGTCGGTGTTGACGACGTAAAGTCTATGGCGTTCATCCGGCCCGGCATCGAACACAACCTGCCGGCCATCGGGCGACCAGGATTGCCAGGAGCTGTCCTGCAAATCCAGGTCGACAGGTATGGGGACGTTCCGATCTGTTTCCGCATCAAATATACACAACCGGCCCGGGTCTGTTTCGGAACACAGTCCCAGGTATTTGGGCCCGGCAATCTCTGCGGCGACAGGCCCGGCCGGTGGCTTTGTGCCCCACTGCGGATAGGCTGAGGCCATCCACCAATAAGGGAAATCGGGCAGCGGTTCGGGCTGGCCCGACCCGTTGGCGTTAGCCAGCCACGCCTGACATTTGTCATCGATGTAGGCGACCCGTTTGCCGTTAGGACTGAAGGCAACGTCCGGACTCATGCAGTTATCGTTTTGGTAAGTAACAGTGGCAACTGAAACAAACGGTGCACCTTCATTGTCAGTGGTCACCCAAATCTCATGTCCCCCGTCGGTGTGCACGGAAACAACAATCAACTGGCTATCGGGCGACCATTGAGCTTGTTCGACACATTTGTCAGCCTCATGTTGCCAGAGAATCTTTGGCTCAGAACCATCGGGTCGCATCTTTCCCAGATCACAACCGCTGTGAAAAACAAGCCATTCACCATCGGGGCTCCAGGCCGGATTCAGGTCATTACTCAGCTGAGGCAGCTCGACCAGATTTTTGCCGTCGGTGTCAACCACATAAATGGTCATATCGCGGTCGTGACTGCCGCCCGATTCCACGGCGGTGAAAGCGATTCGTTTGCCATCCGGACTCCAGGCGGCCATCCCGGGGAATTCAAAATTCTCATTCTGAAGGATTTTTCTGATAGGTTTTTCTTTTGACGGTTCATAGATACACAAGCCAGAACCATGTCCTTGCCAATCACACGGCCTCACCTCTTTGAGGCCTTGAGGCGGTTCGCCCGGCGAAACAGGGGCCGAGACGGCGGGCATTTCCGGCGAAGCTGGCTCACCCGGGGTGGTCGGGGTTTTCTCGGCCTTATCCTCCCCTCCGGCGACGGGTGTTTGGCGCATTTCAGCTACGGGCGTTGTCTCGTCTTCCCCAAGCAGGAACCACCCCAGCACAATCGCCGTCGCCAGCAAACCCAAGATAACCACCAATCCAATTGCGCCCCATGCCCAGCCCGGCATCCCCCGGCGAAGTTTCGGCCGGGCGGCAGCCTGTTCAGCCGCGCCATGCAATACTGTCGCATCTTCTACCACCGCGGCCGTTGGGGCAAATGGGGCCTGGTCACCCACGGTCAGATCACCTTCAGCCAGTTGGGCTGCAGGTATTTGCGATACTACCCGGGCAAAGGCGGCGGCCATAGCCCCGCAAGTGGGAAAACGGAGTTCCGGGTCTTTGGTGAGGGCTTTGAGGATGACCCGTTCCGCCTCCTCCGGCAAATCGGCGCGCACCTGGTGGGGCATCGGCAGGGGGTCGTTCAACTGCATGTGAATGAGAGCAATAGGTGTTTCCGCCTGAAACGGCGTTCGGCCGGTAATCATTTCGTAAAGAATAATTCCCAACGAATATTGGTCGGAAGCGGGGGTCAGTTCCTGATTGCCCCGGCACTGTTCGGGACTCATGTAGGCCGGGGTACCCAGAATGCCGCCGCCGGTCAGGTCGAGCGTGCTTTCCACCATTTTGGCAATGCCAAAGTCGGTGAGAAAGGCGTTGCCGTCGGCGTCGAGGAGAATATTGCTGGGTTTCACATCCCGGTGGAGCACGCCGTGCGAATGGGCGTGATCGAGGGCACTGGCCACCTGGCTCAACAAACGGCTGGCCTCAGTTAAAGACAACGCCCCGGCTCGAATGCGATCGGTAAGGGAACCGGCCTTGAGATAGCGCATCACCATGTAGGCGGTGCCGCCCTCCTCGCCGTAGGCAAAAAGGGGCAGAATATGAATGTGTTCCAATTTGGCAATGGCTTTGGCTTCGCGCTCGAAGCGCTGGCGGAATTTGGGGTCTTGCGAGAAGTGTTCGGGCAGGATTTTGATGGCCACGTAGCGGTCGGTGTCGGGGTCGTAGGCTTTGTAGACGGTGGCCATGCCGCCCATCCCAATTTGCTCGATAATCCGGTAATTGCCGAGTGTACGACCGATCATTGTTTCCCTCCTGATAGATGATTGGGCAGAACAGTCAGGTTGCCAGTTGCCCCATCTCTACAACCGTTCCATCATTATCGAATGGTCTCCAGGTTGGTAAAATCCGATTGGATTTGGGAGACTCTCGCCGAAGAAACTGCCTAATGTGAATTATAAAAACTACAAAGGCTCTTCAATTATAACACGACTCAGAAGGGAGTGGAAGGGGGAAATTGGGGGCAATTTGCGGCCTGTATTCAATGAATAGCATCCAACGCCTAAACATATTGAACAAGCCGCCAGAAGGCAAATTCGCCATATCGCCTGTTTCGGCTAGAATATAACGGATAAACAATTGTTTTTCCAGGAGGTTGAGCAAAATCATGAGCGAGATTCCGGCCCGACTACAAGAGATTATCGATGAATTTGGCTGGGTGGAAGGCCAGGAAAAATTGGAGTTACTCCTTGAATACGCTGGAAAAATGCCGCCGCTCCCCGATTGGTTGAACCGGGATACCACCATGGAACAGATCCACGAATGTATGACCCCGGTGTTTGTTTACGCCGAATTGGAAAATGGAGGGATGGCGTTTTATTTTGACGTGGCGCCCCAATCGCCCACGGTGCGCGGTTACGCAGCCATTTTGGGTGAAGGTCTACGCGGAGCCAGGCCGGAACAGGTAATCAATCTTCCCGCCAACTTCTACCAGGCGATGGGATTGGAAAAAGTTTTAAGTATGCAGCGTTTGCGTGGCATTGACTCGATTGTGAGCTATTTGAAACACCTGGCCCGGAAATGTCTGGCCGAGTCGGGCTAAAGCAAATCAGCCAACCAACCAACACTCCACAATCTGACTTACCTCCAAATTGTGTCCTTTGCTGATGTTGGGAATACACATCAACACTCGCCTTGAATTTCTCCGGCGCTGGCCGTCCAAGAATTTTTTAGATTCCATAGACATTGTAATGTCGCCATGTTATAATTGTCAAAACTGCTCCACAACAGATTATGGTAAAAGGTAGGCATTATGGCTCTAATTCTAATCATCGATGATTCTATATACCAACGCCGGGTTCTCCGCAGATTTGTCGAGCTGCAAGGAGGCCACCAGGCTATCGAGGCCGCTAATGGACGGGAGGGTTTGGAAATAATTGCCACGCATAAACCAGATTGTGTTTTATTAGATCTCATTATGCCCGGCACCAATGGTTTTGAGTTGCTGGAACAGATCCAGCAGCTAGAATCGAGCATCCCCATGATCGTGATTACCGCGGATGTTCAGACCAGCACTCATAAACAATGCCTGGAACTTGGGGCGGCGGCGGTAATAAACAAACCGGTTGACAGTGAACAATTGCAGCAAATATTAGACAACGTTCTTAGTGCCAGGCGAAAGGAGAACCAATGAAACCCACTCCAGACCAAATTGACACCTTAAAAGAGCTTATCAACATTGGCGTGGGTCGAGCAGCGGGGATGTTGAATAGTATGCTCCAGTCGCAGGTGCTGCTGGAAGTCCCTTATGTTAAAATATTTTCTCTCCTCACGCTCAAAGAGGAAATGGGCAAGCTGGGTAGCCAAAAGCTCTCCACGGTCCGTCTCAGCTTCAAGGGGCCTTTCTCTGGAGTTGCTTCACTGGTCTTTCCGCCCGACAGCGCCGGAAAGTTTGTTGACGTTCTTACCGGTGAGGAACCGGCCACGCCGGATCTCGATTCAATCCGAATTGGGACGCTCACCGAAGTGGGCAATATCATCCTCAACGGAGTGATGGGGTCTATTGGCAATGTTTTGGATCGCCGCATCAACTACTCAGTTCCCACTTACATTGAAGACAATATTGAAAGGCTCCTTTTGGCCGACGGACTGGATGCCGATACAACGATTCTTCTGGCTCATACCCATTTCACCATTGAGCAGCTTTGTATCGAGGGAGATATTATCCTGCTCTTTGAGGTTGGTTCGTTTGACGCGTTGCTGAGCGCCATCGATGCGATTAACCTGAATGTTAGCTAAGGATTGGGGATTAAATAACTTTCTCAAATGGGTCCAATTTTGAGGGATTCAATCTGATAAAGGGAAAAGTTGTTAAATTCTCAGGACTTACGCAAACATGTCATTTTGAGCGACCAGAGGGAGCGAAAAATCCCTAAAACGTGGACTTGCCAATAGAATTTCTGGGGATTCTTCACTCCGCTTTGCTTGGTTCAGAATGACATGCGTAAGTCCTGTTCTTAGTCCTAAAGTGGAGGCGTATGAACGAAATTGGGTCGGCCAGTGCTCAATTCAATATTCTCGATCACGTTCCGGTTGGCGCCTTTGTGTTGCGAGACGATCTGGTTGTTCTCTTTTGGAACCGCTGTCTTGAAGACTGGACAAATGTATTGGGCCATCAAATTGTGGGCGCCAACATTGGCAACTATTTTCCCCATCTAAACGAGCCAAAATATCTCAGCCGCCTGCAAAACATTTTTGAAGGCGGCCCGCCCACCATTTTTTCTTCACAACTCCATAAATTTATCATCCCGGCCTATCTACCCAATGGACAACCACGCATCCAACACACCACTGTTGTCGCCGTTAACAATCCTGCTAACACCGGTTTTTATGCCCTGGTTGTCATTCAAGATGTTACCGACCTGACCAACCGCCTTCACGATTACCGGACCATACGTGATCAATTACAGGCCTATACAGTCGATTTAGAACGCAGCAATCGTGAATTGGAAAACTTTGCTTACATTGCCTCGCACGACTTACAAGAACCACTCCGCAAAATTCAACTCTTCAGTCATCGGCTGCACACTCGATATGCCGGTTCTTTGAACGAACAGGCCCTTGATTATTTGCACCGGATGTTGAATGCAGCCACTCGCATGCAAGACCTGATTGAAGACCTGTTGACCTACTCGCGGGTTACCACCCGCGCTCACCCGTTTGAACAGGTTGACCTGAACCGGATCGCTTCGGAGGTGTTGACTGATCTGGAAGGGCGAATTGAAGAGTCCGGAGGTCAAATAACCGTCGGATTGTTACCGACCATCGAGGCCGACGCCGTGCAGATGAGACAATTGCTTCAAAACCTCATCGGCAATTCGCTCAAATATCACCAGCCCGGAAAGCCACCCCTGGTAAAAATACGGGCAAAAATCAACAATGGATGGTGTGAACTGACGATTGAAGATAACGGCATTGGTTTTGATGAAAAAAATTTGGAACGCATCTTCCACGTTTTCGAACGTTTGCACGGTCGCGGTAAATATGAGGGCACCGGCATTGGCCTGGCCATTTGCCGCAAGATTGTTGTCGACCGGCACAGAGGAAACATTACCGCCAGAAGTACGCCCGGCGAAGGAACAACATTTATGGTGACCCTGCCGGTGCAACAAGCGCAATCGCCGGCAACAACAGCTACAAGATCAAAACATGCCGCTGGACCTTAAAACCGAGATAAAAAAATCCCCGGTTGTTGGGCCAACCGGGGGTAAACAAAAATAAAAGGAGGAGGGAATAAATGTTTACAATCCTATTCTAGCACATAAAGGGGGGGATTGAACCTAACAGTTTATAACAATTTATTACAAAATGTTAAGGGCAGTTTGACGAATTATGTAGTCTATATTAAACTTGCAGCGGAATCGGCAAGCTCATAAAGAAATCTTATAAGGAGGGAGAGGCCCAATGAATGAGCGGGTTGTCGGAACCGTAAAATGGTTTAACAAGGCCAAAGGTTATGGATTTATCACTCACGAAAACAATTCCAACGACATCTTTGTCCATTTTTCGGCTATCCAAATGGAGGGATACCGCTACCTGGAAGAGGGCGACCGGGTAGAGTTTGCGCTGGAAGAAACCGCCAAGGGATTGCAAGCCAGCAAGGTGACCAGATTGAACCCAACCAACCTATCACTTTAAACTTTACAAAAACCTCGTTCTCCATCGAAGCTAAACGAGGTTTTCTCTTTAAAATGAGATCGTAAAGTCAGTTAGGGCTGTCCGGCAGGTATTCCAACGGATTAACCTGTTCTTTGTTAATCCGTACCTCAAAATGCACATGCGGACCGGAGGAGCGGCCGGTGCTGCCAACCTCGCCGATGGGGTTGCCACGGGCGACAAAACCGGATTGGAGAAAGGTTCCTTTGAGGTGACTGTACCAGGTTTGCATTCCTGCCCCGTGATCAATGATGATGGTGTAACCATAACCTGTTTCGGCCCAGCGGGCGTAGATTACCTCGCCATCGCCCGCCGCGTAAACGGTGGCGCCATAAGGACCGCCGATGTCAATGGCCAAGTGGTCCGGGTGATACCCCTGGGTTATCGGACCGACCAACGGCCAGGCCAGCGCCGTTTCAGGTGACAGAGACGGTTGGGGAACATTCAACTCTTTCCGGCCAAAGGGAACAATGACTCCCTGGCCCGCTTTCAAATCATAGGGGGGGTAAAGTCCGTTGGGAGGATAATTGGTAATATCTGCTTCGGCCACACCATACCTGGCCGCAATGGCCGCAATGGTATCTCCTGCCTTTACCCGGTGGTAAATTCCCTGCACCGGCAAAATCACCAACTCAGTACCCACCGAAACGATATCAGGGTTACGCTCCAGATCGGGGTTAGACCAGCGCAAAGTGTCGATGTCTAGCTCAAATTGGGCGGCAATGCTCCATAACGTATCGCCTTCCTGAACCGTATAAGTCTCAACTTTGGCCCGGCCCCCGGCGTTGGGCCAGGGGATAGTTTGGTCAGCGTTAGTATCGCGGTAGAGATCAGCCGTGTAAGCATCGCTTTGGGGATTTTCAACCACATCTGTGCTCACCAAAATCACCGGCTTGGCCTCGGTATTAAACATGGCCCCGGTTTCATCTGGCTGCGGTTGGGCTGATAAAGGGGAGGAGACAGGCGAAATGGGCAGCAGGATACGTTGTTGGATAGTTTCCAGCCTATTGAAAGCCTCCTGGGGCAACCATCCGCGCTGCCAGGCAAATAGTCCGGTCACAATTAAAACCACAACAGCCAAAAGCAATATTTTTCGCCCTCGTCGCTCACGGCGAGGGCCAATATATAGACCCACTTGCGCATTCCTTCCTTCGACCCAAATTATAGCACAAGCGAGAGAGAGTCAAAATTTAATCCATCCTACTCCTGCCCCAAGGCTTTGGCCACGGCGGCGGCCCGGCTGTCCACGTTGAGCTTGGTAAAAATACTCTGGACGTGTTTTTTAACCGTGTTGATACTCACCGTCAAAGCCTCGGCAATCTCTTTGTTGGTCCGGCCCTGAATCAACAGGGTAAGCACCTCACGCTCGCGTTCACTCAAATTGTAAGCCTGCTTTAACTGGGCCACCCCTTTGGCATTTTGAATGGCAATGGCGGCATGATTGGCCAGGCAAGTTAATAACTTCTTATCCCAATCGGAAAAATCACGCAGGTGTGAGGAATAGAGACTGAAACTCCCCAGGGCGTGTCCCGGCTCGCCGGGTGTCACCAGCGGCACCACAATGGCCGATACCCAACCTTGTTCGATGGCCAATTTTTTATTCTTAAAATCGGGATGGACGCGCACATCGTCGATGGTGATGGGCCGTTGCAGACGAATGGCCTGTCCGGTAAAACTGTCATCCAGGGGGAGTTCTTTGGCTTGATGTCCGCCCCGGGTAGATTTGTGCAGAACCAGGGTTTTGGTGTCCGAGGTTGTCCAGATGGAACCAACCGAAGCATTGATCAAGTCGCAGGCCCGGTCTAAAATCAAGGCCAGCAATTCGTCCTCAGCCGCAGTCAGTAATACCTCGGCAATTTCCTGCATGGCGTCCAGAAGCCGCATTTCCTGCAAGGTCACCACGGCTTGCGTGGCCAGAACTTCCAGGAGATGCCGGTCGTCCTCGGTGAAGGCGTTGGGTTGGGGACTTTCAATATTAAGTACGCCTTCCAGACTACCCCCTGTGCCAATCAAAGGAACGGCCACTTCCGAGCGCATCTGGCGCTCAATGGGCAGGGGGTGATAAATATCCCGCCAGGGTGATTGCTGTAAATCCGAGATTCGAATTGACTGTTTGCGCGCAGCCACCCAGCCCACCACACTGTGGTCGTCAACTGGCAGGATTTGGGGCGGAGCCATTCCTTCTATGCGTCCGGCCAGGGCCGCAATGGTCAGAACATGTTTCTCTTTGTGATATAACTCAAAGCTACCATATTGAGCGGCGGTCATATCCAGACCCATTTGCAGAATTTCCTGAAAGGTTTCTTGCAGGTTATGGCGACTACCAATCAACTGGGCCGCCCAACGCAGTTTTTCTAACTCTTTTACCTTGCGTTCCAAAGCTTGAGTCATTCCGCCCATTTGCCGCCCATGCTGGATGGCCATTGCCGCCAGATTGACAAAGTTATCCAGAGTCAACAATTCTAACCTATTAAAATGTCGTCTGTCGCTCCGATACACGTAGAGCAAACCTACCACCTCATCGCTGACAACCAGGGGGTAACAAACCAACGAACGAGCGCCAGCTGCCTGTTTGGCCGGATGAATCGACAGGTCCGTTTCCTGGTATGATAGAATCCGGCGCCGTTGCCGGATAGCCCGCATCCCCAATCCATCCTGCCGTGGAACATCGTCCGTGGAAGCGCCTGCCGGTTCCCCAGCCGATACCCGTAGATCAAGATCAAAACTCTGGCGGGCCTGGTCGTATACCCAAATTACCGCCGAGGCACTGGCTTGCACCTCGCGCTCGGTTCCAGCCGCAACCACCCGGACCGCATTTTCCACAATCAGGCGCAAGGTTACAGACAGGTCGTTGCCCATCCCCAACTGATTGATACTGGCGCCAATTTCATTAATCACGGCCAGGGTTCTGATTAAGTTTGCCTCGGTTGCAATGCTCTCTTGGTTCAACTTACGCTACTCGTCAAATTGGATGCCTGGCAAGCTGAGAGTCTGTCTTGCTGCGGGCTCAGCCTTGCTGCGCTAAAAAATCTCATCAGGGGTTTATTTTAGTCAAAAAGGAGTTTTTTACAATGAACAATCCAGTCAAGGGTCTGTCCGAAATTTTAGGAGAGACGGGGCGCGCGGGGGGGTATCACCCCGAATCCCCCCTGGTTTGTCCAGATTTCGGGCAACTGAAGGTTGCCCAAAATTCTGGACGCATCCCGGGCCAACCGGCGAAATGACCCAAAATGTTGAATGTGAGGGAGAAATGAAATAGACCTCCAAAGTCTTGCACGTTTCGGAGGCCTGCCCGGGGTAAAATGAAAATATGCGTAAGAAAAATCTAGATTACAAACGATAACCCAACCAGCACTACAAACATCAACACCGCGATAATAAACACATTGCGCAATTCTTTATAAACATAGGCGTATTCTTGGACAAAATCTATGGTTTTGCGCTTAACAAGTTGCCCGGTCGAAGTATCGGGCGTAGGGCTTTCAGCAGATGTGATTTCAGGGGTACGTTCCGATGCTATCGGCCGACGTTGAGCGCGACGTGATCTTTTGGCCATTAAACCAATTCTCCATTCTTCAATTGAAGGGTTGAAGCCAAGATTATACCATTGCCTGGGTTATTCAGCTAATTCACCAATCACCACCAGGCGATGAGTATCGATCAGGTAAGGATAACAAGTTTGCAGGGTGGCCACAGGTTCGGTGGTGGGCCACATTACCTCAATGTCGGTAGGGTCGATAATGCGTTTTTCCTTGACCACATAACGGAATTTCTGCTCACCACCATATATAAAGTATTCGTCACCCGGTTCCAATTCGTCCAGATATCTAAATATTTCGCCATAGATGTCATTGTGGGCGGCCAGAAAAAGATTACCGCGTTCGCCAGGATAAGCACTACCCGGCAGATGCCCAACGCCTTGTTTTAAATCCTCCCAGGTAATGTTGTCCACAATTGGTGCATCCACCTTGATTTTGGGAATAACCAGGCGGGTTGGCCGGTTCGACCGCTGCTGTTCGACTTGAAGGGATACTGCTGCAACGGAAGGGTGTGAGGGCTGCACCCACTGCTGTAGGTGCAACGGCACATCCGGCACCGCCCCACCTGGCGATGTGGGCGGGGAGTGTCCACCGGGCAATTGGGTCAGCGCAATGGGCGGCGTGGGACTGGGGGCAAGGTCTAGCTCAGGCGTAATCAGGGCGTTTTGTTGGGCCTCGGAAACTTCATCGTTCAATTCTCTCAGGTTGAAATAAGAAATCCCCAGCACAATTACCAGGCCAACTACCGCCGTAACTTCCAAACCTAAGAGGAGTTTATCGGTAATTTTTTTGGATCGACCGGGTTCCGGGGGCTTGTTCTCGTTGACAGGCTTCTGTTTTTTACCTTCTGACCCGCGCAAAGGCTGGACCACGGTCGCCGGGAAACTCAGGGCATTGACGGGCGGGGTTTGTGGTTGATGCGCTTGGGGTATAGGAATAGTGAGCGTGGAGATATCTTGCCCTACCAGGGCCTCATTAGGGGTGTACCCTGCTTCGGATAAACGTTGGAACCGCTCCAAACGGGCCTGCCGCTTTTTAATCAACAGCGCCTTTTCTAATTCTTCTACGCTCAGTTCATCCAGTTTACGTTTACCAAACATGCGCAGTCCGTTTGTCGATGACTAATATTATGTCATGTTATTGTAGAGTCTTACCTTGTTTTTGTCAAGGCACATCCCGCCGTCTCGCCCCAAACAGATCAGTACTACATATTGTAGGCTGCAAGACATAGACTCCTATATATAGTAGTTAGAGGCGATTTGCTTGTCAAATTTGTCGTCGGGTGAGATATTTGAGGCCAGACCTCTATTGCAGCATCAAACAATCTTGACAGATTACATTGGGTATAGTAGAATATCTAGGTATAAAGAAATGTATTGTGTGTCAAAGAAAGACGAGGAGAAGTATGCCCAAGCTTGATATGCGTACCGGCAGTACCGCCGTAATGTTGCTCCGGTTGCTGGCCGAAAAACCAATGTATGGCTACCAGATTGTCAAAGAGTTGCAAACCCGAAGCCAGGGGTATTTTGACCTGGAACAGGGCACCCTCTATCCTGCCCTGCACCGTTTGGAGAAAGATGGTCTCGTCGAAAGCAGATGGGAAGTGGTCGAAGACGGCCCATCGCGCAAATATTATTCCCTCACCAACCAGGGCCGGGCCGAGCTGGAGAAGTCGGCCAAACAGTGGAGTGACTTTTCCCAACATTTATTGAAGCTATTAGACGGTTTTGCGTAGAATCAATGGGAGTTGAATTTTCTGTTTCCAACCTGAGCCTTTATTCAGGATAGAGTTTGGAAGCAGATTCTACGTTGGCAGACAGCAGTACCCAAGATATTTTTATTGCTGCTGGAGGAACTGACCCAATGTTAGCCATTGAACAATATTTGAAAGATTTCCAAAAGACTATTCCCCACCATCTGCGGGCCGAAGCCATCGCCGAAATTCACGGCCATCTGGAAGAACTCACTCAGGAATGGCAACAGCGAGGGCTTTCGCGTTCAGAAGCGGAAAGCAAAGCTGTACAAATTTTTGGCGCGCCCCGCAAAATCGGTAATGAGTGGCGCCGGGTCGCCGGGGTGGTCGATTGGCCCGACATTTTGTTGGCGGCACTGCCCATTTTGGGTATCAGCGGCCTGGGCCGGTATTTTGTGGGTCAATTCATTCCGTTGGAAGTTTACCTGCTCATCTTCGGCCTGGGGGCGCTGGTGGCCTGGCGACGTGACTGGCCCACCTGGTGGTATGCCTGGTTGGGCTGGCTTCTTCTGGCGTTGCTGGTATTACCGGGTACGCAAGGGGTCTTTTTCATCATCTTTCCCGTCCTGGTGACCATCCTTGCCATCGATAGTTGGGAGCACGCCACGTTGATGACCGTGCCTTTCACCACCTATTTTGCCTTCAAAACCATTATCGAACGCCAGCAGATTGTTACCACCGGCTGGGGGCCGGGCAATATCTACCCCGGCAATATCATCTGGTTGGAAACCGCTTTTTCCATTTTATGGATTGTGGTTTTGGCCGCCAGCCTGCGCACAGCCAGACCCAGCCGACGCGGTATTTATTTGCTGGCCGGTCTCATCGGCACCCAATTGATTTATCTCGGCAGCGTGGTGATGATGCTGATTGTGGCTAAGGCTCTGCCAAGCTATTTTATAACGGTCATAACCACCCAGAGTATTCTCCTTTACAAATTGCCAATGGGCTTATTGACCATCGGTTTAACCCTGTATCCCCTGTTCGTCTGGCTGATTGCTCGCTGGATACAACGTAACCAAACCCAATCAGGATTGACAGCCTGATCGTTTCACCTGGTCGTATCTGACCAGGTATTCTTTTGAAATTATGCCTAGACAATCTATCTATAGAGATAAAGCAATAAGGAAGATTAGCACAGAAACCGCGTGGAACAGCACATAAAATTATAGAAGGGGAAGAAGTTTCTCATGCTGATTACGGTTGGGAGGGGTCGTCATGGGCAACATTTCAGAGCAAAAAATAAACAAGCGAGACGTCGAGGCAACCGTTACTTTTGCCCTCAACAACATTCCCCAGGCCGACGAAGCAACTCTGGAAAGATTTCTGGAATTGGTCAATGCCAATGGTAATTTTGGGCCAATCAGCCATCAACAATTGGCCCACAAAATGAATTTGCTAAAAAAATACGTACCCGAAACCTGCGAATATTCCCTGCTTGCGCTGGCCGAGCTCCTGGGAATTGAGTCGTCCACTATTTACCAGCCTTATCGATATTAAAGGAGAAAATTTATTAATGTTCAAAATCATCGATCTCTCAAGATACATCCCCTCATTTTTCAAAACAGGATTGAAGCTCTCTTTGTTGCCAATTTGGGCCGGGTTATGGCTCTTGGGGGTGGGTCTGATCCTATGGTATCCTCTCCGCTGGTGGCCCGGCGACCGGCTGCTGCCCGTGCGGCTGATCAATTACTTTATGCCCTGGCTGTTGGTTGGACTGATTCCCGGTATAATCATTGCCTTACTGACTCGTCGTTACCGGCTGATGATGATTCTGGCCATGCCCACGCTTCTCATCAGTCTGACTTATGCCCCTCTCTTCTTACCCCGTTCTCCCGTGGCCTTAGCCGATAATATGCCGCTAACAGTGATGAGTTACAACGTGTGGGGCCGAAATCAGAATATTGCCTCGGCTATCGACGTTATTCGTGAAGAGCAACCCGATATTTTATTGCTACAAGAGGTTACCTGGCGTACAGCCTCAGCGCTGATGGCTGGTTTAACCTATCTTTACCCCGATGGCGAATTACATACGGCCTTTGACCCCTCCACAGGGCAGGCTATCATCAGTCGATACCCCCTGACGCCCCTTGGCCCGTCGTTCAAAAAGGAACGCACCCAGAAAGTATTAATTGAGACCCCGATGGGGGCCATTAATGTGTGGAACGTACATCCCTACGCACCGCTGGTCTGGCGGTATCAATATCAACAGATTTCCACCCTGGCGAAAGAAATAGCTGCCGTAGATGGACCGCTCATCGTGGGCGGCGATTTCAATACCACCGATCAGGCCGAAACCTATCGGTTGGTCAACCAGCAGTTATCTAACGCCCATTGGGAGGCTGGTTGGGGCTTTGGTTTCTCCTGGCCGGCCCACATGCCACGCGTCAAACGAGTGCCTGTGGTAACCCCGATGGTGCGCATCGACCACATCTTCTTTAGCGACCACTTTTTTGCCCATTCTGCCGCTACGCTTTCTATCTCTGGCGGGTCGGACCATTTGCCCGTTGTAGCCGAGTTGTCTCTGGTGAAATAAGCAGGAATATCTGGGCCAGTTTTAATCAACCAATACCATCCACTTAAGCCGTCGCCGGAGCATCGGCAAACGGTCACAATTTGGTCAGAATTGAGTCCGTTGTTGGTCAAATACGTGCCGCCGGGTGGTGTTATACTGGATACAGTTGTTGGGAGATAGTAAAACAGTGGGAGGTGCAACCATGAAACTGGCCCAAATTCGTCCTTATTTGTTCCCCGCTGCCCGATTTGCCGGGCGGCTGAGCCTCGCCGGTACGCAAATCCTGGTCA
Source organism: Anaerolineae bacterium (assembly GCA_016926805.1). Lineage (GTDB taxonomy): Bacteria > Chloroflexota > Anaerolineae > 4572-78 > J111 > JAFGNV01. Next base: position 96,399 of record JAFGNV010000090.1, on the reverse strand, counting down.
TCGTTCTATTGGCCTGGCTGGCGTTGTGGTTTTTTCCGGGAGATCGCTGGCTTTTTATTCGCCTGGGCAGCTATTTTGTTCCCTGGCTCTTAATGATCCTGTTTCCGGCCCTGTTGGTCGCGTTGATGGGGCGACGGTATTGGCTGGCTGGCTTCACCGTACTGCTGATTCTGGTCTTGGGCGTACCGTATGTTCCTGTTTTTACGCCGCAGTTGCCGCTGGTTTGGGCCCAGGATAAGCCTGGCGAATTACGGGTGATGACCTTCAATGTGAATTATACCAACCGCAATGCCACCGACATTGCCGATTTGATCCGGGCCGAAAAACCGGATATCATCGCCTTTCAAGAAATTACCGGACCCTTACAAGCTTCGCTCCTCCCCGAACTGGCCCCGGATTATCCCTATTATCTGGTCAATGATTGGGGATTGCCCCTGGTTCTGGTGAGTCGCTATCCGTTGCTAAAGCATGCTGATTTAATTGAGGCTCCCCACGCTCAACTGGCAACAGCAGCGACGCCCTACGGAGCGGTGGCTATCTGGAACGTCCATCCTTGCCCGGCAGTGCGGCAAACGGGCTGGGAGGCCCAGCGACAGGCGCTCGTCGCCATTGCTGCCGCTATTGAAAAGGAAACCGGGCCACTGATTGTTCTGGGCGACTTCAACACAACCGACCGGGCCGAAAATTACTACCTGATGGCCGACCGGATGACCGATGTCCATCACGCGGTGGGCCGGGGTTTTGGTTTCACCTATCCCGAACCCGATGTGCTGGCCAGGTTGCCATTCTACACCAAACCGCTTGAACTCATTAGCCCCGTTGTTCGCATTGACCATGTTTTTGTCAGCAAACATTTTACGTCGCAGGAAACGCACGTGGTACCGGGTGGGTACGGTTCTGATCACCGGCCCGTGGTAGCCACGCTAGGTTTTAAGAGCTGAGGCTCGAGGTTTTCGGACCGCCCAGGCGGGCCAACTGCCGGCCCGAGATCATAGAAATCATCGTGATCCGATGATTGCACAAATAATCAAAAAGGGCGACCTTTGATGGTCGCCTCTTTGTTTTTACTTTAACGATAACAGATGATTTTATTCGACAATAATCTTCTCATCGATGAGTTTCTGCTCAACCAGATTGCCTTTGGGATTAAAGCAGAAGTGCTGCGCCCGTAACTGGAACTCCACGTCAATCATCGCTCGACCAGCCCGGTTTTTTTCCAGGGTAAAAACCACCCAATCCCGGTAACTTTCGCTTTTGTAGGGATTGAAGGAAACATGGTCTTTAGAGAGAATGTGGAACTTGTTATTCATCAGGATAGCAATGTCGCATTCATAATCAAGCGCAGAACTGCCGCGTAAGTGATACAGGTGCATTCGCCGGCTGCGCAGGCCTTCCCGGTCGGCCGCCACAATGGCTAATACGGGGATGTTATGGGTCATGGCGATATCTTTGAGGCCCTCAACGATAATCGTGACTTTATCATTTTCGTCGGCAGCCCGCTCGGGGTAAATGGCTACTTTTTGTAGGTAGTCTATAAAGAGCACCAGTTTGCCCTGTGTGGCTTCAGAGATTTGCCGGGTAATTTCTCGGATGCTGTTTAGGGTAGTGGTTGCCGGGCTGGCCTTCATCAAAAGCAGGCGATCGGCGTAACGATTAATCGTTTCCATCGCTTTGGCAGTCTTGGGATGCTGTGATAAAATCTGATGTAGGCCCACGTTGCCCTCATTGCGCACCCACTCACGTGCTCGTTTACTGACCACGATATTGTGTAAATCCTTCAGACGAATGCCGCTACTTGTATCAGTACCCGTGGGGTCGATGCTTTCCTGGCAGATTAGCCGGTTCAAGAGGTGAATCTCGCTGTGCTCGTAAGAAACGTAGAGGGCATAGGTAGCCTCGTTAAAAGCCAGGTTACGGGCCATTTGTAAAGCGGTAATGGTTTTACCAATGCCCTGGGGTCCACCCAACAATACCAGTTCGGTCCGGCGAAGGCCGCCACCAATCAAGCGGTCAATCTGGTCAAAACCGGAGGGAATAGGTAAATATTCGTCCAATTCACCCTGCACTACCATCCGGTCGGCTTCTTTGAGAACCTGACTCAAACTGCGGGGAGTTGGACCGCCAACCCGCCGTTGCGAAGCCCCCCGTGGTACGCGGGGTTGAGGGGGCGGTTGTGCTGGAGCGCCCGGCTGAGCAGGGGGCTGTTGTTGGGGAGATTTAACTTGAGCTTGTGGTGAACCTGACATACTCATCCCTAACCTAACTTCTAAGATTTGTGAACATCTTAATTATACCAAATCGATGGAGTCAAAACAACTTTGGTACTAGGTGAAAAGTCCCAGAAAACATTAAGAAATGTTAAGGAAATTCCAGAAAAAATAATCTTGCCAAAGCCAAGTACCTATTAAATTGGAAAAGCCTAAATGCTTAATCCAAATTGCCACCCCGGAATCTTCTGCTTGTTGGAGACATAGAGGTAGGAAAAATCCGAGTTCCTGCATCAGGCGAGTTGTGGGTCAGAAGGTTTTAATGTCTGATCCGTATAATGTTGTGGGGCTATCAATATCAAGGAGAGCAACGTGCAGTCCTTTGTCAAGTTGGCTTACCAGGCCATCGAATTGTTTTTGCGCACAGGCCAAACGCTGTCTTTGCCCGACCCCTTGCCCAAAGAGATGGCTGAACCGGGGGCGGTGTTTGTTTCGTTACATACAGCCGATGGCCAGTTACGTGGGTGTCGCGGCACTATCACTCCTACCGAGCCGAATCTGGCCGAGGCGATTATCCACACCGCCATTGCCTCGGCCACGGATGACCCTCGTTTTCCTCCTATGGTTTTATCTGAGCTGGGAGGGTTGGAGATAAAGGTCGATGTGCTAAGTGAGATGGAGCCTGTCTCGGACCCGAGCGAATTGGACGAGAAAGTCTATGGAGTTCTGATTCAGGCAGGATACCGCCGGGCGTTGTTGCTGCCCGATATTGCGGCAGTTGACAGCGTGCCCCGGCAATTGGAATTGGTGAGACGTAAAGCCGGTATCGGTCCCGACGAGCCAGCCGACCTTTTTCGTTTTACGGTTACCCGCCATACCAGGGACAACTGATGTGGAGTGAACCTCGATCGAGACGCCCCTACGAAAAAAAGATTGCTTCCAAAGGTGGTGCCCTGATTTTTGGGATGGGCCTGGGAGCTTTGCTGGCAACCGTAGGGATTATGGTGGGGATTATCCTGCCCAACATCAGCACCCATTTGGACAACCTTTCCTATCGTGCTCGCAGCTATTATCGCAAACTCATCCCGCATCCAGAATATCTACCCACCCCGGCCCCAACCAATACGGCAAACGCGGCTTCGGGTCAGGGTGAAGATGAACACATCTGGATGAACCTGCCGCCAGTTGCCGTCGGCACCAGGCTGGAAGAGGTTATTCCTGCCGCTATTGGTGTTAACAGCGAAAGCGACTCGGAAGAGAATCAACTTTCTCTCCCTGCCTCTGTAGAGGAAACGCCGCCGCTAAAAGGCAGCGTACAACTGAAAGGTTTTACGCACCAGTGGCAAACCTGGAATAATTGCGGGCCGGCCACCATCACCATGCACATGGGTTACTTTGGCCGTTCCGAAACCCAGGCCGACGCCGCTCTGGCCCTCAAACCCAATCGTGACGACAAAAACGTCAGCCCGTATGAGTTGGTGACCTATATTCGTTCTACCGGCCTGGAAGCAGTTGGGCGTTGGGGAGGCGCACCTGAGCAAATTAAACGTTTTCTCGACAATGGTTTGCCGGTAGTGGCCGAAACTTGGCTTATTCACGATGGTGATGGTTTGGGGCATTATCGCCTGATTACCGGCTATGATGATGTTAAGAGCCAATTCAATACGTTTGACTCGCTGAACGGCCCTGATTACAAGGTTAGCTACGAGCAGTTCGATGCCGACTGGCGCGTCTTTAACCGCCCGTACATTGTTATCTATCCCCCTCAACAAGCGGCAGCGGTTAAAGCCGTTATCGGTGATGATCTGGATAACACCGTTATGTATGAGAAGCTATTGGCGCAGGCCCAAGCCGACATCGAAGCCAATCCCAACGATCCGATTGCCTACTTCAATCGGGGCGAGGCCCTCACCCGCCTGGAACGTCCCCAGGAAGCCGTAGCAGCTTTTGACCGGGCCAGACAATTGGGCCTTCACTGGCGGCGGTTGTGGTATCAATTTACACCCTTTGAAGCCTATTACGCCGTTGGCCGTTATCAGGATGTACTGGACCTGACCGAGGCCACCCTTAAAGGCACGGGAGGTCTGGAAGAAGCCTATTATTATCACGGTTTGGCCTTACTGGCCACCGGCCAGGCCGGTGCGGAAAAAGATTTCCAGGCTGCGCTTGAATATAATCCTCTCTTTACTCCGGCAGCGGAAGCCTTGAACCTGTTGTTAACCAACCGATAATTCTATCCGAGGAAATGACGATTGATTCTTATAACCGGTGCTACTGGCTTTTTGGGCAAGAACCTCTGCGCCCACCTGTCGAACCAGAACTACGCCATTAAAGCTTTAGCCCGTCCAGCCAGTGATACGGCGTTCCTGCAAAATCTAAACGTGGACATTGTCTATGGCGATGTTACCGACCCGGCCTCTATCCGCACGGCTATTCAGGGTTGTGACTACGTGATTCATGCCGCCGCTCATTTTCGATTGTGGGGACCGCCGGAGCCTTTTCTGAAAACTAATATTGACGGCACTCAGAATGTTCTGGAAGCCGCCCTGGCAGCGGGGGTCAAACGATTGATTCATATCAGCACCATTATTGTGGTTGGGCCACAAAAGTCGGGAGCCGTCGTTACCGAAGAAACGCCTTGCCGCCCCTACCCCACCGACAACTATGCGCAGACCAAATTTTTGGGGGAACGGTTGGCGAGAAATTATGTTGACAAGGGTTTGCCGGTAATCATTTTGCGATTGGGAGCGCTGTACGGCCCGCACGGGCATTACGCTTTTAACCGGCTTTTCTTTGAAGAATTCTTGCGCAATTGGCGGGTGCAGGTTCACCACGGTCACCACATCATCTTCCCCTGTTACGTTGGCGATGCCGTTAGAGCGGTTGAGTCGGCTCTAACGCAGGGCCGGGTGGGAGAGATTTACAATGTCTCCAACCAGAGTATCTCGCACAAAGAGGCAAACCAAACGGTCAGCCGTTTGGCCAATCGCAGCAGTTGGCGGATTAACTTTCCGGGATGGATGATGGTCCAGTTGGCCGAAATTTTGGAGGATATTGCCTTTTTTACCGGGCGGGAGCCGCTATATCCCAAAAACCTGAAACCTTATGTATTCAATGATTGGGTGGTCGACTCCAGCAAGGCCGAACGCGAGTTGGGTTTTACTTCCCGTACCTTTGCCGAGGGGGCGCAACAGACGCTGGATTGGTACCGGTCGAGGGGATATATGTAGACTCTCAACCTGACTTTCCGTTATTTCTGTCTGGCCAACCACCCCAACAATCCCAAGGTCAAACCTCCCATCACTCCCAGGGCCACCAGCTTGAACACCCGATCTTCGATGAGCAGCGCCAGCAAGCCAAAAATAGCGCAGAAGGTATAATACAAAATAACAATCTGGCGCTGACTCATACCCAAATCCAGCAAGCGAAAATGGAGGTGGTCACGTCCGGCCTGGGTGGGACTGCACCGTCGCCGCCAGCGATTGATCACGACCCAGGCCACATCGACAATGGGGATACCCAGCACCAGCAACGCCGTTGCAACTTTGGCCGGAGCCAGAATTGAAAGCGACGCCAGGGCAAAACCCAAAAACATACTGCCGCTGCTGCCCATAAACACCCGCGCCGGATAGAAATTGAACGGCAAAAAACCCAGGCAAGCCCCCGCCAGCGCCAGGGGAAACAGAGCGACCGTGATTTGCCCTAGACTGTAGGCATGAATAGCAAAGAGCAGGCTGGCAATTGCCGTTACTCCGGCGGCCAGTCCATCCACTCCATCCAGCCAATTGACGGTATTAATCATGCCCATAATCCAGAACACCGTCAGCGGATACGTAATCCACGGGGGAAAAATCTGAAACCCAAATAGGGGCAGGGTTGCCCGTTCAATGATGATGTCAAACCCGATGGCCAGCAGAGCCACCCCAAACTGAGCTACAAACTGAGTTCCAGCCGCCAGTTCTCGCCGGTCGTCCCACAGGCCAAAGCCAAAAACAACTATGCAGCCCAACAATACCCCGGAGAGCAACTTGCGGTCTTCGGCGCCAATGGGGGGCCAAAGCTGGAGCGCACTCAAACCAAACACTAATAACCCCGCGCCCATGAAACCGGCAAATAACGCCACTCCCCCCAGGCGTGGAATCTCGCCCTTGTGCCGCCGCCGCCCGCCGGGACGGTCCGCCAGCCCCAAAGCTCGCCCCAACCGGGTGCTCAGCGGAGTTGCTAGCAGGGTCAAACCAAAAGCGGTTAAAAAGATAACCAGATACATTGTCATAGGCAGGCAGGTAGATTGATGAATTTTCTCACCAACGCTGTATAATAGTGAGGAGGCAGAAAGGAGCAAATCATGAAAACCATTCTACTCTTGCGACACGCCAAATCGGATTGGGGTGATCCCGGTCTGGCTGATTTTGACCGACCGCTGGCTAAACGCGGTCTCAAAGATGCGCCGCTGATGGGAGAAGCGCTGGCTCTTTTTGATTGCGTGCCCGATACAATTGTATCATCTCCAGCGCAACGGGCCAGACAGACCGCCGAGCTGGTGGCCAAAGCTTGCGGCTACCCTCCAAAAAACATCCAATGGACAGACTCGTTTTATGGCGGCGGCAGGGCCGACATGATCGTCGCCTTGCAACGTCTCCCCAACCAGATTGAAAGCGCAATGCTCATCGGCCACAATCCCACCCTGGAGGAAACTGCTGTTACTTTGCTTGCAGCCAATGCTGGTGGTGACGGGGATGGAGCCATAAACCTCCGCGTCCCCACGGCTGGTTTACTATGCCTAGAGGCAGACATCACGGCGTGGGCCGAGTTAGAACCGGGCGATACCATCCTGCGTTGGTTTTTGCTTCCCAAATTGGTTAAAGCCCTGCGTTGATTGTATTGATGCCTGCGAGTTTGCAGGTGAAGACCAGATGTGATCTGAACTCTGGTTTTGTTTTGCAACATTTTTGGGGGAAAACAAAGAAATGAGAGTTGATGTTTGCCCTGATTACAATTTTAGTAAGCGTTCTTTCAAATTACTGTTATCACGAGGCAGCGTAACCGTAAAAGTTGTCCCCACCCCTTCCTGGCTCGTCACGTGAATTTTGCCGCCGCACACATCTACCATACCCCTGACAATCGCCAGACCCAACCCCATCCCTTCATAACCCCGGGTCAGGGAGTCCTCTACCTGGTAAAAGCGATCAAAGATTCGGTCAAGTTTCTCCTCGGGAATACCAATGCCGGTATCGCTGACAGACATCGTCATCCAGTCCCCATCCACCTCGGCCCGGCAGGTTATCCGGCCACCTTCCGGGGTAAACTTAAGCGCATTATCGAGCAGATTAATAATAATCAGGTCCAGTTTCTGGCGATCCGCAATGATGATGGGAAAATCAGCGGGAATATCGACCGTGACCGTCAAGTTTTTCTCCTGAACTGATAATGATATGTCTTGCAGTGCTTCAGCCATCACTTCATTTAAATCCAGGTGATCTTGGCAGAGGGTAGTTACCCCACTCTCCAGATATTTTAGATTGAGCATATCTTCAATGAGCGAACGGAGCCGCATGGCATTGCGGCTAATTATCGAGATATACTCAGGCGAGGGAGCCTCTGCATCTTCTTCCAATACGGTGGCATAACCGATCAGGATGGCCAGAGGGGTACGTAGTTCGTGGGCCGCAATATTAATGAACTCGCTTTTCATGTGATCAAGTACCTGCAACTCCTGATACGCTTTTTGAATTTCGGCAAAAAGACGAGCATTGTCCAGGGCGATACTGGCCTGACCGGAGAGGACCGTCAAAAAATCTTTATCGCTGGGAGCAAAATTTCCGGCTCTACGAGCCAGGACAAGGGCGCTCGAATTGGCCTCTTTAGATTTGAGAGGTGTGGCAATAATTGATTGGACGCCTAATTGTTCCAAAATATCACGACCCGTATCGTTGACATCCTCACGACTGAGAGTCAACTGCTGGCCCTGACGTAGATCCAGATCCACCAATTTATCGCAGATCTGCTGTTTTAGCTTACCGTCAATCCCCTCCATTCCCCGACAGGCTAGGTAAGATCCTTTTGTATCTTTTTCAAAGGTGTACAGCCCGGCGATGTCGGCTTTGGTTTCCTCCCGCGAAATCTCAAGCAACCGGCTCAACACTTCATCTTCCTCCACCGTTCGCATGAGCATTTTGTTCAATTCAAACAGGGGAATCAGAGAGCGAAGGCGGACATTTTCTTTGCGCAGCCGCACTTTTTCAAGGGTTTTGGCCACAGCCATACCCAGTTCGTCGGGGGTAAAAGGCTTTAAGATGAATTCGTCAATGCCCAGCTTCAAGGCTTCAAGTACCATATCCATGGTGCTGTAGCCGGTCATCGTCACACAGATCACATTTGGGTCCGACTTTTTCAGCGTTTGGGCAATCTCCAAGCCGTTCATTCCCGGCATTTTGATGTCGGTCAGCAACAGGTCAAAACTTTCTTGGAGAGCCAGTTCAATCGCTTCGAGGCCATTGTGGGCTGTTTTTACCCGATAGCCTCTGGCCTCCAGAATACGCCGGCAAAGATCAAGAATATCAGCCTCATCATCAACGATGAGGATTTGTTCCTCCATCATATCAATTTCTCCCAACTAGACTGGTGTGGAGTTTGCCTCATTATACCATTGTCAATACCTTAAAACAATAGTACACAAGGCAGAGATATTTTTCATGAGGAAATAAGGACCAACAAGGGGAATTATGGTGTTTCTTGAATTACAAAAGTGGCCGTAGCCACGGTTTGCCCATCGACTTCGAGGGTTATTTCATAAGGGCCAGGTTGATACCCACCCGGCGGACTGTAATAAACCCAGGCCGTACCAGCGCGACTATAACTTTCTGGCCAGGAGTCTTCAAAAGCGCCCAATTCCGTATCTCCCCAGGTCCAACGATGAGACCACAAGGTGCCTGGTTCGATGCCATTGTAATCAAAGAAAAGGTAAACCGGCAGGGGTCCGGGCGTAAAAGAGATACCCACCTGGCCAGGTTGATTGTCTGCGGTAAGCTCGCGGGCCAACTGCAAATTATCAAACGGGCTATTTGCGGCAATAGTCGGTGAGCCAGGTGTGGGAAAGGAAATTGGCGTGGGCGTAAGAAAGGGGGTTGGCGAGGGCGTAGGAATGGCGGTTGGCGTTTGAGGTGATTCGGTTGCTACCGCCGGTGTATCCTGGCTTATTTCTACAGCCTCAGTTGTTGCCGCACTTGTAGCAGTGGGCGGAGTGGTTGGGGGGACGGCTATCTGAACCGTTGGATTTGTAATCACAACTGGTTGGTCGGAATTCCAGTTAGACACAAGCCAGAAGCCAAATATCAAGAAAAAAATCACCATTGAAACGGCAATTATTCCCCACAACCAGGGGCGTTTCCAGAAGGATGTTCTTGCCAACCCGGCTTCTCGGATTTGGGCCGCCGCTACAACCGGCGAACGCATGGGCGCAGTCCCATCGCTGGCTACGGCCAGAGCGCGGATGAATTCGGCGCCGGTATTGTAGCGTAACTCCAACCCCTTGGCCAACATCCGGTCAATGGCCTCACTCAAAGGCACTGAAATGCCAGGATTGACCAGATGTAGCGGATGGGGTTGTTCGTAAGCCTGAGCGTGCAAAACCGCCGCTGGTGTGCCCGTAAAAGGTGGTTTATTGGCCAACATCTGGTAACAGAGCACTCCCAGCGAATAAAGGTCGGACTGGCGGCTAGGTCCCTGACCGTGAACTCGCTCCGGCGCCATTGTCTCCGGTGAGCCAACCGCAAAACCCTGTTTAACCAGACTGGTGCCGGCCATGGCCTGGGTTTGCCCAAAGTCGGCCACCGTAACCTGATCGTTGAGGCCAAGGTAAACCCGGTTGGCCGACAGGTCGCCATGGGTCACCGATTTCTGATGGGCGTAGTCCAGAGCGGTAGCAATTTGCCGGGCAATGGTCAGCATCCGTTGCGGCGATAGCGGTCCTTCTTCGGCCAGAACCTGGGCCAGGGGACGGGCTTCAATGAATTCTCGTACCAGATAGAGCGCATCACCTTCCTGGTTGGCCTCGTAGGTGCGCACGATGTTGGGATGTTCCAACTTCATCGCTTGCCTGACTGCATCCTTAAAACGCCGCACAAAAAACTCGTCAAAAGTAAACTGGGGGGCCACCACTTTAATGGTCACCAGCGCCTCGTCTGCTTTGCGGCGGGCGCGATAGGCAATGGTCAAATCACCCCGGCCAAGTTCTTCGTCAAGAATATAATTTTCAAGTTGAATGCCTTCCGTCATAAAATCTCCCAAAAATTGAGTGTGTTCACAAACCAGCCTCCCGGCTCATGGACAAATCAACCTATCGGCAAAATGAGGATTCAGGCAGACAAAGATGGGCTTGCGGCCATAACCGCATTGATAATGGCCTGAGTTGTGGCCTCTGCCGCAAACGCCCCAATCACATTGACCTCAGCCGCCGGGCCTTGTTCCGTGGCCAGGGCAAAAATCGTATCGCCGTCGAACATGGTGTGCGCCGGACGAATGGCGCGGGCCAGGCCATCGTGGGCCATTTGCGCTACTTTATTAACCATCTCCTTGCTCAGCGTGGCGTTGGTTGCCACCACGCCAATCACCGTGTTGCCCGGGCTACTGAAACCGCCAGCCACACCTTGCTTCAAAACCTGCATGGTATCGGCAAAAGTCTGTTCTGGCAATTTTCGCGCCCCGGCCAGAATCTGCCCGGTTGCGGGATCGATTACATCGCCAAAACAGTTTACCGCAAAAAGCGCGCCAACCAACAGCCTTTCACCCAACTCGATCACCGCCGATCCCAGGCCCCCGTTCATCCGGCCCGCCGGGCCAAGAATATTGCCCACCCGCGCGCCGGTGCCCGCGCCGATGCTGCCCATTTTGGGCGGACCAGATTCGTTGACCGCATTTTGGCAGGCGGCGTAACCCATGGCCGCATCGGGACGGACATCGGCCCGCCCCACGGATAGGTCAAACAAAACCGCCGCCGGAACAATGGGCACGCGGGCTATCCCGGTATCATAACCAATCTGGTTCTCCTCCAGCCATCGAACCACCCCATCTGCCGCAGCCAGACCAAAGGCGCTCCCGCCGGTAAGTAGCACCGCGTGCACTTTTTCCACCAGATGCATGGGCCGGAGTAAATCGGTTTCACGCGTGCCGGGTGCGCCGCCGCGCTGATCCACCCCACCTACCGCACCCGCCGGGCATAATACCACCGTGCAGCCGGTAACCGCTTCAATATCTTGAGCATGACCCACCTGCAAGCCGGGAATGTCGTTGAATGAAATTGACACGACCACCTCCCTATTTATACGCAAGATAACTATTTTCCTTGTCTCTCCCCAAAATCATAACACGATTGCCTGATTGCGGCAAAGCAATCCACATGCGGGACATTTGTCCCGCCATCGCTGGCATCTTGTCCCTAGTCAATAAGATGGTTGAGTGTTACAATACATGAGGGGAAGTTATCACGGTTTTGCCCAAAGGTGACATGGTGGTACGTTAATGAGAACCGCACACAAGATCATGGCTCTGTCTTTGGCCCTGGGATTGTTTATCTGGGCTGTTGACGCCGCACTTCTGGCAGCAGGCGTGGCCAATCATCCCATCTACGTAGGGGTCATGGCTATTGCCGGATTTGGGTTGCTTGGCGTTTTGACATCACGTTTCTTGGCCCGCCAGCAGAAGGTTGAAAAGGAACTGTGCCGGGTGAATCGCGCCCTCAAAACCCTGGGTGAATGTAACGAAGTAATGGTTCGGGCCACCGAGGAGTCGGAATTACTGCATAACATTTGCCAGATTATTGTTGAGGTGGGCGGGTATCACCTGGCCTGGGTTGGTTTTGCCAGAGACGATGAGACCCAAAGCGTACAACCGGTGGCCCAAAAAGGTTACGAAGAAGGGTATCTGGAGTCGGTCAACATCACCTGGGCCGATACCGAGCGCGGTCGCGGGCCGACCGGCACGGCCATCCGCACCGGCAAACCTTACGTCGTCCGCAATACCAAAACCGATCCCAACTTTGCTCCCTGGCGTGATGAAGCCGGTAAACGAGGTTATGCCTCGGTGTTGGGTCTGCCGCTGATTGCCGAGGCCAAACCTTTTGGCGCCCTGACCATTTATGCCTCGGAACCCGAAGCCTTTGACCCCGATGAAGTAAATCTACTCACCGATCTGGCCGACGATTTGGCCTACGGGATTGTGGCCCTGCGCACCCAGGTTGAGCACAAACGGGCCGAAGCAGCGCTCCGCAACAGCGAAGCCAAGAACCGCGCGTTGCTGGATGCCATTCCAGATATGATGGTTCAACTCAACCAGGAAGGTACCCTGCTGGATTTTAAGGCAGCTAAAAGCTTTGCTCCGTGGCTGCTCCCCGACGAGTTTCTGGGCAAAAATCTGGCCGATGTCTTTCCGCCCGACGTGGCCCAACAGGTGATGGAACAACTGGTCCAAGCTTTACAAACCCGAGAAACCCAGGTTTTTGAATATCAGCTTCCCATAGATCGGACCCTTCGCGATTACGAGCTTCGCCTGGTGGTGAGCCGGGAAAACGAGGTACTGGGCATTATCCGCGACATCACCAAACGTAAAGCTAGCGAGTCGGTGATTGAAGAGGAGCGCGCCCGGATTGCCCGGGATTTGCACGATGGCCTGGCCCAGAGTCTCTACTTTTTGGGTTTGAAATTGGATTACATCCGCAAACAAATTGAAAACGATCGCGAGGGCGCGCTTGACGAGTTATGTGCTCTCAAAAAAACGGTGCAGGCCAACATCCACGACGTGCGCCGTACCATTTTTGCCCTGCGCCCTGTCGAGCTGGAAAAATTGGGCTTTGGCCCCGCTCTCCGCAAATTTACCCGCGAATTTGGTGAACAGGCCGGCCTTACCGTTGAGCTTGAGGTGAAAGGAGATGAGAAAGATTTACCCGCGTTTTTAGAACCGGTTTTTTTCCGGCTGGTGCAGGAAGGTCTCAATAACATCGCCAAACACGCCAGCGCCAGCCAGGCCTGGATCGAGTTAGAGATTGAACCTGGTCAAAAAGCGCAGCTTATCATCCGGGATAACGGCATTGGTTTTGACACGCAGGCCATGCGTTTAACCGATGGCGCCAAAATGGGGTTACGCCAGATGAGCGAACGGGTGACCACGTTAGGCGGCCAGTTCAGCATAAACAGCACCCCGGTGCAAGGCACAATTTTGCACGCCGAGATTCCCCTGCAAGGAGCGCAACCATGACCCACCCCATTCGCATTCTCATTGCCGATGATCATACCATGGTTCGGCAGGGTTTGAGCCAGCTCTGCAATGCCGAAGCCGATATGGAAGTGATTGGCCAGGCGGCTGACGGGCAGGAGGCATGTCGCATGACCTCGCTGGTAGAGCCTGACGTGGTGGTGATGGACATCAATATGCCGGTGCTGGATGGAGTGCAGGCCACCCGTTACATTACCAAAGAGAATCCTGACATTGGGGTAATTATTCTGACCATGTACCGCCAGGACCAGCACGTTTTTGAAGCCATTAAAGCCGGGGCGCGGGCCTATTTGCTCAAAGATGCCGACAGCGACGAACTACTCCGCGCTATTCGGACCGTGGCCGGTGGTGAAGCCTTGCTGGATTCATCCATTGCCTTGAAAATGATGGACGAGTTCCGCCGCTTGCAGGGTGATCCGGTTGGGGCCGATGGAATTACCCAATTAACCGAACGCGAGTTGGACATTTTACGTCTGGTAGCCCAGGGACTGGAAAACATAGAAATTGGCGATCAGCTGGGCTTATCGGAAAAAACCATCCGCAATCGGCTAACCACAATTTTTGAAAAGCTCCACGTCAACAACCGCATTCAGGCGGCACTTTATGCCCTGCGCCAGGGACTGGTCAGCCTGGATGAAGAGAATTCGTGAATATGCTCGGCCAGTTCCTTTCGATTTTTATTGACGTTACCCTGCCGGTTTTTGTGTTGGTGTTGGTTGGTTATTTTGCCGGGCCCCGGCTTGGCTTGGAAGCCCGCACCTTATCCCGAACCGCCTATTTTATCTTTATTCCGGCCTTTGTGTTCCATGTTATCAGTGAGGCCGAAGTTGAGATCGGTCTGGCCTCCCGGATGGTTGCTTACATCACGGTGGTTGTTGTTGCCTGTGGGTTTTTGGGGTTTATCACGGCCAAGTTATTGCGACGGTCCTGGGATATGGTGGCCGCTTATGTATTGGTGGCCGTGTTTGTCAATGTGGGTAATTTTGGGTTGTCGATGATTGAATTCCGGTTGGGTCAGGCGGCCCTGGTGCCGGGGACAATTTATTTTCTGGCCGTGGTGGTGGTTGCGTTTCTCATGAGTGTGGTTGCGGCCGGTTGGGCGCGCGGTGGCGGTATTGCCGCGGCGGTATCGGTGGTGCGCACCCCGGCCCTCATTGCCATGCTGCCTGCCATTTTCTTTAGCGCCACCTCTATTGACGTGCCGTTATTTATTTCTCGTTCGACCAATTTGTTAGGCAGCGCCATGATCCCTACCTTGCTGGTCACCTTGGGCGTGCAACTGGCCGGGGTCGGCAAACCTCAAATTAATGCAGATGTGGTTATGGCCAGCGCCGTTCGATTGTTGGGTGGGCCTATTTTGGCCATTCTTTTGGCTGTTCCCTTTGGCCTGACCGGCCTGGAACGCAGTGCCGGTATTTTGCAGGCCAGTATGCCTGCCGGAGTAACCATTTCCATTATCGCCATTGAATACGAACTGGTGCCTGATTTTATCACCACCACTGTTCTTTTCTCAACGATAGCCAGCCTGATGACCTTAACCTTTGTGCTGTTATTAGTATGACCGCCCGTAACCGGCGCGGGACATTTGTCCCCCCACAGCGGGCATGGTGTCCCTATCCAGTAAACCGGTTATGTGATAGCATAAGTAAGTGGCCAGCGTAAAAAGAGGGGAGGCGAGTATTTGTCCTTTGCCGGTGAGTCACACGTGCCGTTGTTCAGTAAATCGATTGCGTGTTATAATGCAGATATGGCTGATGGATAACTCCCCACCCTATTAAACATTTCCAACCTCAAATCTTGGCGCTGGCATTCCAGCTTAGGATTTGCCCTTGACAATTCAGGCATTACCTTACATTTTGCTGCTCGGTTTTCTCTTCGGCTCCAGCCTCATTGCCTCCCGCTTTGGCGTCGGCCAGTTTCATCCCATCACCTACCTGGGATTGCGCACCGTGCTGGCCAGTTTGAGTTATGGGGCCGTGTATGCTATTAGCTATCGGCGTCGCGCCTGGCCTACCAATCTCCAGTTGTGGCGTCACGCTATCGTTTTGGGGATTTTGGGCACAGCCGTACCGATGGTAGGGGTCATCAGTTCCTTACAGTACCTATCGTCCGGTGTAGCCGCGATCATGATTACGGCCGGTCCGGCCCTGACGGTTCTTTTGGCTCACTTCTTTTTGGGCGATGAATTACTCACCTTGCGCAAGGGGGTCGGCGTGGTTCTGGCCCTGGGCGGGGCCTTGTTGATTGCCGGGCGGGGTGAAAGCGGGCTTGCAGATGTTGGCCAAACCAACCCCATAGGTTATGCCCTGATCTTCACGGCGATAGTTTTTGGCAGCAGCATGACCATCTATTCGCGCAAGTATATGCGTCACTACAACTCACTCGACGTGGCCAGCATCCGCATGGTGGTCGCCACGCTGGTCATCATGCCGGTTGCGATTCTGTTTATTGGCATCGATTTGCGCCAAGTTGACAACCAGGGCTATTTTTCTTTATTTTATGCCGCCCTGGCCGGTAATTTTGTCGGAATGTTTTTGGTTTTCTACAATATCAAACGGTTTGGTGCCACCGCCGCGGCAATGACCGATTACGTTGTGCCGGTGGTCGCCGGTCTGGGCGGCGTGTTCCTTTTAGGCGAACAAATCACCATGGGGATGGTGGTGGGGATGGGCTTTATTATGGGGGGAATTCTCCTCATCAACCGCCCCCGGCGCAGGCCCTATCTCAGACCTTTTTAGATCATTTTGGGAATCGGGATAGAAAGATGACGCGAATTGTCTTATTAGGCTTTCCTGCGGACAGACTCTCTGAAACGTTGCTTGAGCAAATTCGGGCCATGGTGCCGGACAAACATGTTCTGGTAACGGACGATCGCAGTGAAATTGAGGCCGTGTTGGATGACATCGAGATTGCGGTAGACCGGTTTCCTCACGATTTGATTCCCAAGGCGCGCAATCTTCGTTGGCTGCAACAATGGGGAGCCGGAGCCGATTGGTTGTTGCGTTATCCCGAGGTGGCTGATTTGGATTTTATTTTGACCAATGCCTCCGGCATACACGCCATCCCCATCAGCGAACACATTTTTGCCTTTCTCTTTGCTTTTGCCCGGGGATTCCCCCTGGCCATACGGGCACAGGTTCAACGAGAGTGGGTGTCTTATGACCAACAAAAGAGTGTTTTTGAGTTGGCCGGTAAAACGATGCTCTTAATTGGTCTTGGCGCTATCGGCAGCAGAACAGCTACCGTTGCCACCGCCTTGGGGATGCGGGTACTGGCCATCCGGCGTAATCCTTCACTTGGCTCGCCGGGTGTGGACAAAATATTCGGCCTGGATCAACTACTTGAGGTGTTACCCCAGGCAGATTTTGTGGTGGTTACCCTACCTCTAACTCACCAAACCAAAGGTCTGATCGGCGAGGCCGCTTTGCGAGCGATGAAATCGAGCGCATATTTGATCAACATCGGCCGGGGAGGAACCATCCGGGAAGATGTTTTACTTCGCGCGTTGAAAGAAGAATGGATTGCCGGGGCGGGCCTGGATGTCTTTGAAACCGAACCACTACCAGCTGATTCGCCGTTGTGGGCACTGGATAACCTCATCATCACCGGTCATTATGCCGGAGCAACCCCTCATTACGATGAACGGGCGCTGGCCATTTTTATGGACAATCTGCAACGCTACCAGGCTGGAGAGTCGCTGGCCAACGTGGTTGATAAAAAGCTTGGTTATTAATCTCATCCTGGTTTCCCAACCGAGTCTGGAAACCAGCAAAAAATTCACAAGTGGAGGTGTACCTATGCAATACCGCAATTTTGGTAGAACCGGCTGGAAAGTTTCAGAAATCAGTTTTGGGGCCTGGGGTATTGGCGGGTCCTGGGGTCATGTCAGTGAGGAAGATGCCCTGGCAGCGCTGCACGCCGCCATTGATAACGGCGTTAACTTCATTGACACGGCCGATGTGTATGGCGACGGTCGCAGCGAACGCTTCATCGCGCAGGTGCTCAAAGAACGTTCGGAGCAGGTCTATGTGGTTACCAAAGCCGGGCGGCGGCTCGATCCTCACGTGGCCGAAGGTTACAACCGGAAGAATCTCACCGCCTTCGTCGAACGCAGCCTCAAAAATCTGGAAGTTGAGACGTTGGATTTGGTCCAGTTGCACTGCCCCCCCACCGAGGTCTACTACCGGCCGGAAGTCTTTGGTATTTTGGACGACCTGGCGCAAGCCGGGAAAATCAAGTACTACGGCGTCAGTGTGGAAAAAGCGGAGGAAGCCATCAAGGCCACCGAATACCCCAACGTGCAGAGCGTCCAGATTATTTTCAACATCTTCCGCCAGCGCCCGGCTGAACTGTTCTTTGATCTGGCTAAACAGCGCCAGGTTGGTATTCTGACCCGTGTGCCCCTGGCCAGCGGCTTGCTCAGCGGCAAAATGACCCGCCAAACCACTTTCCCCAAAGACGACCATCGCAATTTTAACCGCTACGGCCAATCCTTTGATGTGGGTGAAACCTTTGCCGGAGTGGATTACGACACCGGTCTGGACGCCGTGGAAGAACTCCGGGCATTGGTGCCAACAGGCGTAACCATGGCCCAATTTGCTTTGCGCTGGATTTTAATGTTCGATGCTGTCAGTTGTGCCATTCCTGGGGCCAAGAATCCTGCTCAGGCCATCGCCAATGCCCAAGCCGCCGACCTGCCACCCTTGAGCGACGAAGTGATGGCCAAAGTTAAAGCCATATACGATGATAAGATTCGGGGCTTGGTGCATCACCGCTGGTAGGGCGGCCAAGCAAGTGAGGATGATCATTACAGTTTCAAAACTGTAATGATCAGCTATGGTTCTGAGAGAACCTCCCCTGCCAACGAACAGATTGATTTGCAATTTGTAGCATAATGCGAGGAGCTAAACCGTGATTGAGAAATTACCCTTTGGACGAACCGGACACATGAGTACCCGCACCCTTTTTGGGGCAGCGGCCTTGTGGAGTTGTACCCAAGCTGAAGCAGACCAAACCTTGGACGTGTTGCTAAAATATGGCGTTAACCATATTGACACCGCCGCCAGCTACGGCGACGCTGAACTACGTGTCGGCCCGTGGATGAAACGCCATCGCCAGGACTTCTTCCTGGCCACCAAAACCGGGGAACGTACCTACCAGAAAGCCAAAGAAGAACTGCATCGCTCCCTGGAACGGCTGCAAACCGACCACGTTGACCTGTGGCAATTGCACTTTCTGATTGACCCCAACGAGTGGGAAATCGCAATGGGGCCGGGCGGCGCGTTGGAAGCCTTCATCGAGGCCCGCGACCAGGGGTTGGTGCGCTTCCTGGGCGTGACCGGCCACGAAATCGCCGTGGCCCAAATGCACCTGCGCAGCCTGGAACGGTTTGATTTTGATTCGGTGCTGCTGCCTTATAATTACCCGTTGATGCAAAATCCGCAGTACGCCGCCAATTTTGATAAGTTGCTCAAGGTGTGCCAGGAACGCAATGTGGCGGTGCAAACCATCAAGTCCCTGGCCCGGGGACCGTGGGGCGACAAACCCCCCACCCGCACCTGCTGGTACGAACCCTTTGAAGACCAGGCCGATATTGACCGGGCCGTTCACTATGTCTTGGGCCGGCCGGGCCTCTTTTTGAACACGGTGGGAGACACTTACCTGATGCCCAAAGTGCTGGATGCGGCCAGCCGTTACCAACAAACTGCACCCTCAAACAAAGAGATGCAGACAATGGTGGAGACTTTGGGCGTTGAGCCACTTTTTGTTTAAAGAGCGGCCGGTAACTATTCAGAAGGAAGGGAAAAACACACGATGAAAATAACCGGAGTCAAAGTACATCACGCCGAATGGGAACGCGGCCCCTACCACTGGCGCGATGAGATTATGCCCAGTGGTTCCACCGGCAGGGCTTCGTTGCTGCGTATTCTCACCGATGAAGGCATTGAGGGGATGTCGCCTTATCGGCGCGCGGCCAATCTGGAAGAGGTCAAATGGCAACTCATCGGCGAAGACCCCCTGGATCGAGAACGTATCTGGCATAAATTCTGGCGCAATCTGCGCACCTCCAATCTGGGTTTTGCCGTTGGGCCGGTTGATTGCGCCCTGTGGGACCTGTTGGGCAAGGCGAGCAACCTGCCGGTTTACAAGTTACTGGGGGGTATGCGCCATCGCATTCCGGCCTACGCCAGTACCGTAACCCTGGACTCGCTGGACGAGTTTATGGCGCTGGCCGATGAGTGTCTGGAAAAAGGGTATAAGGCCATCAAACTGCACGCCTGGGGTCGGTTGAAAGAAGACGCCGAACTCTGTCGCGCTTTGCGCCGGCGGGTGGGCGACGATATTGAATTGATGTACGATGCGTCGAGCATGTTCAACATTTTTGAAGACGCGGTATGGTTTGGCCGCCAGTTGGAAGAGCAAGGCTTTTTGTGGTACGAAGAACCAATGGATCATTTCAACATCACTGCCCTGGCCCGGCTGGCCAATCAACTCGACATCCCCCTGGCCGTGGCTGAAGCAACCCACGGCGGTCCCTGGGACGCCCTGGCTCAGATTAAAGCGGGTGCGGCGGACATCATTCTCACCGGCCCCCTGGATGACTTCAAAGGCGGATTTACCGGCGTGTTGAAAACCGCCCACATCTGCGAAGGATACGGCATGATGTGCGCCATTCACGGCGGCTCGATTGCTTGCTTGCACGCTGCCTGCGCCATCTACAACACCAAATACTTCGAGCGGCTGGTGCCAGAAACCTACTACTCGCCGCCGGGCATCCAGGACGCTTCTACCGAAATTGACCGCGAAGGTTACGCCCAACCCTGGGACGAGCCGGGGCTGGGCATTCATGTGGACTGGGATTGGGTCAATAAGCACACTGTTGGCGTAGAAGAATAACCTTCAAGGAGGTTAAACAAATGATTATCGATGCCGATTGTCACATTTCGTCAGCCAAGTTCGATGGCCTGGCTATCACCGCCGACGAGTTGGTGGCGCAGATGGACCGGGCCGGGGTGGACAAAGCCCTGATCTGGCTCAAGCCGCCCTACAACAAAGACATTGCTCCGGAAAACAAAGCAGTGTATGAGGCCACCCAGAAGTATCCCGACCGCTTGCTCGGCTTTGGTTGGACCAATCCACGGCTGGGTAAAGATGCGGCCCTGGCAACCATTGCCCAATGCTTTGAAGAATATGGTTTTTGGGGCATCAAGTTCAATGGCGCGCAGGACGATTACGTCATCGACGACGCTACGGTAATGCCGCTCATCAAGGCCGCCACCCGCTACGGCAAACCGATTGCCTTTCACATTGGCTCCGACTTCTTTGAGAACACTCACCCCTATCGTTTGGGGCACATTGCCGCCACGTTTCCCGAAACCCGGTTTATTATGATTCACATGGGTGGGGCCAGATTGCCCGCCCTGGATCGAGCGGCCATTGAAACGGCACAGAAATATGACAATATTATCATTATTGGCAGTTCTATCCCCGCTACCGCAATTCTGCGGGCTATTGACACGCTGGGGAGTGACCGGATTTGTTTTGGCAGTGATATACCTTTCCGTCTAATGCATGTCGAACTGGCCAAATACCGGGCTTTAATGCGAGATCTGGCCGAAGTGGATCAAACCAAAATTTTGGGCGGTAACCTGGCCCACCTGTTGAGCCTGAAATAACAATCTTAAAAAGAGAACCGTCTTGGGCCAAAACTGAGTTTGAGTATGAGACAATCGCAGCGTAGTTGAAAGGAGATTAAATTATGGCTTTTACGTTACAACTTGGTGAAAAGGCGAAGGATTTCAAATTACCGGCCACGGATGGCAAAACGTACCAATTGTCTGATTTTGACGATGCCAGGGTGCTGGTTGTTTTTTTTACCTGTAATCACTGTCCTTACGTTTTGGGGTCCGACGAAGTAACCCGGCAAACCGCCGAGAAGTTCGCCCCGCAAGGGGTAAAATTTGTGGGAATCAACTCTAACAGCAAACACACCTATCCCGAAGATGACTTTGACCACATGGTTGCCCGGATGAAAGAGAAAAAATTCCCCTGGCTTTACCTGTATGATGAGTCTCAAGAAGTCGCGCTGGCCTACGGCGCCCTGCGCACGCCGCACTTTTATGTGTTCGATCAAGACCGCAAGTTAATCTATACAGGTCGAGGCGTTGACAACCCGCGTGAAACCAGCAAAATGACGACCAATGACCTGGAACGCGCTCTGGCTGAGCATTTGGCAGGTAAGCCCGTCAGTGTTCCGTTAACCAACCCCATCGGCTGCAATGTCAAGTGGGAAGGTCAGGATGCTCACTGGATGCCGGCTGAGGCTTGTGACCTGGTATTGTAATTTTATACAACAAATGGTAACTAATTAGGTTGACGATAAGGAGAACCATTATGGAATATCGTTATCTCGGTCGAACCGGCCTGAAAGTCAGCGAGTTGTGTCTGGGGGCCATGACCTTTGGGCGAGAAGCTGACAAGAGAACCAGTCACCGGATTTTGGACCGCTTTGTGGCGGCAGGCGGCAACTTTATCGACACCGCCGATGTCTACACCCGTGGCGCGTCCGAGGAGATCCTGGGAGGCTGGCTCAAGAAAAAATCCCGCGACGATCTAGTTATCGCCACCAAGGTGCGCTTTCCCATGGGCGAAGGGCCTAACGACCTGGGGGTGAGTCGTAAACATATTATGGCTGGAGTAGAAAATAGCCTGCGTCGCCTGGGCACCGATTATATTGACCTGTATCAGGTTCACTGTTGGGACCCCGGCACGCCGCTGGCGGAAACTTTGAGTACGCTCAACAGCCTGGTAGAAAGTGGCAAAGTTCGCTACATTGGGGCCAGCAACTATAGCGGCTGGCAATTGCAGAAGGCGATTGACCTGAGTAAACAGATGGGATGGGAACCGTTTGCCTCGTTGCAGCCGCTTTACAATCTGCTTGACCGCGACATCGAACGGGAATTGGTGCCGGTGTGTCTGAACGAGGGCCTGGGCCTGATTCCCTGGAGTCCGCTGCGTGGCGGCTGGCTCAGCGGCAAGTATCGCCGGGGAATGGCTGGGCCACCTTCGGGTACGCGCGTCGAAATTGCCGAAAAGGAGGGTTGGAGCGAATCGTGGGCGGCTTACGCCACGGAACGTACCTGGAATATCATTGACGTGCTGCTGGCAATGGCCGAAGAAGTTGGCAAAACCCCGGCTCAGGTCGCTTTGCGCTGGTTGCTACATCGCCCCGGCGTAACCGCGCCTATTACCGGCGTGCGCACGATGGAACATTTGGAAGACAACATTGGGACCACTGGCTGGACGCTGCGCGACGACCAAATGACCCGGCTCACGGAAGTCAGCGAAATGACTCCGTCTTATCCGTATGACTTCATCCGCCGGGCAGCGCAAGCCAGAGAATAATTGGCCGCATAAACAAGCTGGGATTTTGGCCTGAAACGGAGTTGGTTTTGTCCAACTCCGTTTTACTATGTAATTACCTTGAATTGTCTTCCATTCCAGAGTAAAAAGGCGGCGGTTAATAATTGGTAAGTGATGTCTGGGGCGGGCAAATTCGGCAAAAAATGGCAAGGTGGTATAATGGCTGGATACCGTTGAAGTGAAACATCTTTAGTTTACCTGATTCTTGAGGCTGAATCGATTTGACTCCATCACTGACGTTAATTTTAGGCGGCGCCCGCAGCGGCAAAAGTCCCTACGCCGAAAAATTGGCCGCCGAAATGGGCCAGCGCGTGCTTTTCATCGCCACCGCCGAAGCCAAAGACAAAGAAATGGCTGAACGCATCGCGGTCCATCAGGCTGCCCGCCCGGACTCGTGGCAAACCCTGGAAGCGCCTCGTTACGTAGGTGACGCCCTGTCCCAAATTGACCATCGTTTCGACGTAATGATTCTCGACTGCCTGACGCTGTTGGTCTCGAACATCGTTCTGGAAATGGAAACACAGCCGCAAGCTGCAATTGAAATTGTGATCCAGGTGGAGATCGAGCGTATTCTGGCGATGCAACAGCAACTCAACATTCCGCTCATTGTGGTTTCTAATGAGGTTGGCCTGGGGTTGGTGCCGGACCATTCATTAGGCCGGCTCTATCGCGACGTTCTGGGCCGGGCCAACCAATACCTGGCTGCCCGGGCCGACCGGGTGCTGTTTATGGTGGCCGGGCTGCCGCTAACCGTGAAGAATATAGAAAACTAAATACAATCTTGCCCAAAATTGTTCCGTGTTTTGTAGAGACAGGACATTGTCCTATCCCTACTGAAAGGATGCTGATGAGTATATCTGACCCCCTTATCTCAACCAAAACCGTTCCGGCTGTTGGCGACAAGAAAATTGCCAAAACTGCCGGTTATTACCTGGCCTTCACTGCCCTGGGCATGGTTTCGGCTTCGTTAGGCCCTACCCTGCCCGGTCTGGCCGAACACACCCAAACCGAACTGCGTGACATCAGCTATCTGTTCACGGCGCGGTCGTTGGGCTATCTGATCGGTTCTTTACTGGCCGGGCGACTCTATGACCGCCTGCCGGGTCATCCGGTGATAGCGATAACCCTTTTGATAATAGCTTTAACCATGGCCCTGACCCCGCTTGTTCCCCTATTATGGTTGCTTATTGCGGTGTTGCTGGCGATGGGTATGGCCGAAGGTTTGGTGGATGTCGGCGGCAACACCCTGCTGGTGTGGACCCACCGGGACAAAGTGGGGCCGTACATGAACGCCCTGCACTTTTTCTTTGGCGCGGGCGCATTTTTGGCCCCTATCATCATCGCCCAAACCGTCAAGATGAGCGGCGACATCAACTGGGCCTATTGGACCCTGGCCTTGTTAATTTTCCCGATCTCGTTGTGGGTATTGAGCTTGCCCAGCCCCAGGGGTCACATTGCCTCCGAAGATAGCCCGGCAGGACCGGCGAACTATATGTTGGTCGTTTTGATTATACTTTTCTTCTTCCTCTATGTGGGGGCGGAGGTCAGCTTTGGCGGCTGGGTCTTTACCTATGCTGTTGCGCTGAATTTGACCAACGAAACCGTTGCGGCCTATCTCACCTCGGCCTTCTGGGGAGCATTGACTATGGGGCGGTTGATTGCTATTCCCATTGCCATGCGCCTCAGACCCCGCTACATGCTGCTGGGTGATCTGCTGGGCTGCCTGGCCAGTGTGGGCATTATTTTGTTTTGGTATGAGTCGCTCACGGCCATGTGGGTTGGCGCGTTGGGTTTGGGCTTTTCAATGGCCTCAGTCTTTCCAACCACGCTCAACCTGGCCGAACGCCGCATGCCCATTAGCGGACGGGTGATGAGTTGGTTCTTTGTGGGAGCCAGTATCGGAGGTATGTTTCTACCCTGGTTGATCGGCCAACTGTTCGATACCATTGGCCCGTATATGGTGATGCTGGTCATTTTGATTGACCTGGCGGTAATGCTGGCTATATTTTTTGTGTTGATCAATCAATCGACGCGCAATCTGGCCCCGGATGAGGTAGGGGTATAATGCTTTCGCTGTCCCTGGCCAAAAAATTGAAAACGGCCGGTTTGAACTGGACTCCGGCCAAAAACGATCTTTTCGCCATTCCTGATCGTGGTTTGGATGACACGGTTTTTGTTATCAGCGATATGACCATTTTGGTGCGAGAAATGAGCGGGCATCTGGCCGTTCAGTTTCACGGTGCGGCTGAATGGGCCCTGGACCATATTCTGGTGACCGAGGTGGTGTGGCTCCCAACAGAGGGTCAACTCCGCGAGTTGCTGGAACAACGCCTCATCGGCGAGCCGGAACCAATCTTGAGTTTAATCAGTACCACCGATGGTTATCGTTGCCAAATTCAGTTCCATGGCAACACCTTAACCTTTGAGGCGTTTGGCGCCAGCGAAGCTTATGGGTTGGCCTTGCTGCACATTCTGGAGGAGGCAGGTAAAGAAAATTTGGCTCATGTTTAGAAAAAGTGCAGGCGTAATCCGGCCCTCACCCCAACCCTCTCCCTTTGGGAGAGGAGGCAGCTTTTCCCCTCGCCCTCCGGGAGAGGGGCAGGGGTGAGGGCGACGGTGCTGATAATTTTCTATTTGCATTTGGACATTGGCACTTGTACTTGACATGAACCAAAAATTTATGAGATTATGCCTTACTCAGGAGTTGTTGAAACGTTTCGCGTTTCATTTCTTAACATAAAGTTGTAATTTCGTCGTGTCCGGTTTATAATTGACCAAGTGCATCATTATTTCCAGAGGAGGTTTCTCATGGGTCAACCTGTAGACCAAGCCAGCCATAGTCAGGAAATTCAATTTCCAAACGGAAATCAAGCCCGCCTAGTTGCCCCGCCGACCAGCGCTCAGCCCACCGACGTTTTCAACGCTTTGGAGATTCCCCGGCCTGAAGCCATCATCATAATTTCTGGAGGAGCAAGCGGTCTTGGCGATAAATTTAGATCACGCCTGAGCCAGCTTTTTAGCCGGGGAGTTGCCCGGGTTGCCCTTGAATTGGACGCGCTGATTATTGACGGCGGGACTCAATCCGGGGTGATGGCGATGATGGGCCAGGGCGTGGCCGACCGGGGACACAAAACGCCACTGCTGGGGGTGGTTCCGGCGGGGCAGGTTGTTTTGCCCGATGGCACCGGCCAGGGTAAAACGCCCCTTGAGCCTAACCATTCCCATTTTGTGCTGGTAGATAGTGATAAATGGGGTGGTGAAACTAAAACAATGTACGATATTCCTGCTGCGTTAGCCCAAAACATTCCGGTGGTAACGGTGTTGGTCAATGGCGGAAGTTTGGCCAAACAGGAGATATTGCGCAGCGTGCGCGAAGGCTGGCCCGTGATTGTCATTCAAAACAGCGGCCGGCTGGCCGATGAAATTGCCAGACTATGGCAGCGAAAACAGAGGCAAGGAAAGGGACTTAACAAAATTCTGGACTGGATGCCCTGGCGGGAGAAACGGGTCGACCCCACTATGGCCGAAATTATTGACGAGGGGCATCTCCACTTTTTCCGGCTGGATGGTTCGGTGGCCGAGTTGCAACAATTGCTGAGAAATCAATTGCGCCAGTTAAAAACATCTTCGACCCTGGAAGATGCCTGGAAGCGTTTTGCGGTTTATGATCAAAATGCTATTAACCTTGAGAAGTTTTACCTTCGTCTGCGCAAATGGATTTTGGGTTTGGGCGTTATTGCCACCACTTTGGCTGTGTTGTATTCATTTCTGGAACCTTTTGAGAATCCCATCGTTGTTCAGACAAATTTCTATCTCAGATTCCTGGTCATTGCCGCGCCGATCCTGGTGAGTATCTTGTCGGCAGGCTCGGTTAAATTTGCCAGGGGCGTTGGTTGGATCTTGTTGCGCAGCAGCGCCGAGGCCATCAAAAGAGAAATTTATCGCTACCGGACGCGGGCCGAAATTTATAGCCAGAAGCAAACAAATACAGTTGAAACCCGCGAGAGCAAGCTGGCCCGCAAGGTTAAGCTAATCAGCCAAAGTCTCATGAAGTCCGAGGTCAACCAGAGTAGTCTCAAACCTTATACGGGGATCGGGCTTCCTCCCCCACCCGCTGTGGCCGAGGGTGATGATGGATTTTCCGATTTGAACCCTGAGCAATACCTTACCTGGCGCCTTGAACACCAGTACCAGTGGTTCCAGGGGAGAGTTGTTCATCTCGACCAACAGTCAAAAAGACTCCACTGGTGGATTTTTATACTTGGGGGGATTGGTACGTTTCTGGCCGCAATTGGGCTTGAAATCTGGATTGCCGTAACCGTGGCTATCGCGGGCGCCCTGACCGCTCTCCTGGAATTGAGACAAACCGAAACCACTCTGACCATCTATAACCAGGCCGCCGCCGATTTGGAGAGTGTTCGCCTGTGGTGGTATGCCCTGCCTGATAAGCAAAAGGCCGAGCCGCGTAACTTTGAGAAACTGGTCGAGAACACCGAAGATGTGCTTCAGAGTGAGCACGCCGGCTGGGTGCAAGAGATGCGCGACGCGCTGGCAGAACTCTATCGCAGCAACGGAAAAGATTCTTCACAATAATCATCCCAACTCGCCCCGGAAAATGAGACGCTTGCCAACCGAGTTACACCTTGAATAAACCAGGAAAAAAGAGGCAAACGAGCATGCTAGTCTTAACCGAGGAGGAGGCCCGACAAATTTGATGCGACAATCTATCTCCTCCTGTTTTACGCTAATTACCGTGATTCTCCTGACTGCTTGCCGCACCGATGCTGCCCCGAATCCGCTACCGGCCCCAACTACATCTGTGGCCCGGCAGACAACACCCGCTGCTGTTACCAAGCCCGATACGCCAGTAAGCGCAGCGACCCCGACCGCCACCCCCACGCCGGTAGACGAAGCGACCCTGGTGAGCGAAGCGACTCCACCTCCTACCCCGACCTCGACCCATACCGTCACGCCCGCAAGTGAAGCGACCCCCGAAAGCGAAACGACCCCGGTAAGCGCAGCGACCCCGGTAAGCACAGCCACCCCCACCGTCATTCCCTCGCCAACGCTGCCACCCAATCTCCTGGGCAGCGTGTTGGTGCTGGAATATCATCTGATCCGCGAGCCTGAGGACCGCTGGCAACGTACGCCCGATAACTTCCGGGCCGATCTGGAACGCCTCCACGCCGAAGGTTACACCCCGGCCAATATCATCGATTTGGCGTTGGGCTTTCCCAACCTGCCCGCCGGTCGCAAGCCGGTGGTGCTCACATTTGACGATTCCGACATCAGCCAGTTTCGTTATCTGGAAAATGGTACCATTGATCCTGATTCCGCGGTGGGCATTCTGGAAGCGTTTCACCGGCAGCACCCTGAAGATTGGCCACTGAAAGGCACATTTTACGTGCTGCAAGATGTCAACGTTCCCGATCGGATTCTATTTGGCCAAAAAGAGTTGCAGGATCAGAAACTGCGTTGGCTCGTTGATAATGGCTTCGAGGTTGCCAGCCACACCATTTCCCATTTCAATCTGACCGAAGGGTCTGACGATCAGGTCCAGTGGCAACTGGCCGTCAGCCAGCGCCAATTGGAAGCGCGCTTGCCGGGTTATGATGTTCAATCGTTGTCGGTGCCTTTTGGCAATTACCCTCTCAACGAAACCCTGGTAGCGCAAGGCATGTGGGAGGGCGAACCTTACACCTACCGCAGCACGGTGATGGTTTCCGGCGGCGCCAGCCCTTCGCCGCACAGTGTGGAGTTTAACCCTCACTATATTCCCCGCGTGCAGGCTCTGCAAACCGAACTTGATTACTGGCTGGGCTACTTTGCCCAAAATCCACAATTCTATTACGTGTCCGCCGGACCAACCGAGCCGTAAAGATGTTCAATTTACCAGATCACCTGAAAGTCAAACGTACCTGGATTTTACTGGCCATATTGGCCCTGGTAACGTTAAACTGTGGTATTGTCGAGGTGGTCCAGATGCCGTCCGATTCTAATTCCTCCGGCATTATTTTTGTCACCGTGACTCCAACCCGCCAAATAATTCTCAACGAGAGTTTACGTTCCCGTCCCGCGTCGACTCAACCAGAATCCACGCCCGCTCCTTATTTTGCCGATGCCAACGAACTGGGTAAAGTGCTGGTGTTAGAATACCATCGCCTGGGTCATCCGGAATTACGTTTTCAGCGCACTCCGGCCAATTTTCGGGCCGATTTGCAGCGCCTCTACCAGAGCGGCTACTACCCGGTGAATTTTGTCGATCTGGTGCGCGGCTTGCCGGAAGTACCCGCCGGGAAAAAGCCGGTTGTGCTGACCTTTGACGACTCCGACATCAGCCAATTCCGGGTATTGGACGATAACACCATCGACGCGGATACGGCGGTGGGTATTATTCTAAACTTTCATACCCAGCACCCCGATTGGCCGGCCCGGGCCACATTTTTTGTTTTGGGCAACGACAACGCCGATCATTTTTCGGTGTTTGGGCAACCCCGGTGGGCCAAAGCCAAAGCGCAATTTTTGGTCAACCAGGGCATGGAGCTTGGCAGTCACACCGTCAGCCACGCCAGCCTGGCCGCGATGACGGCCGAGCGCATTGAGTGGGAACTGGCCGTCAGCCAGCATGTGATTGAGGAACTGGCTCCCGGTTACAGCGTGGAGAGCCTCTCCGTGCCTTATGGGGAATTTCCGTACACGATGGATTTTCTTAAAGCGGGACAATGGGGCGATTACAGTTACACTTACAGCGGCAACGCGGCGGCCTGGGGCGGCCCTACCATTTCGCCGTTCGACAGCGCGTTTGACCCCTACCACGTCTCACGCCTGGAAGTTACCTCAGACTTTTTGAACCACTGGCTGACCTATTTTGAACAAAATCCCCACGAGTACTACATTTCCGATGGTGACCCCAACCGGGTGACGGCTCCCGGATTGGAGGAAATAGTAAAGGAGTAACCAACAATGGCCGTAAAACAGATTGTTCCCAACGTGTATACCATCCCTTTGGGTATGGTCAACGCCTTTTTAATTGATGGCGGTGAGTTGACGCTGATTGATACCGGAGTTCCCGGCAGCGCCGACAAAATCCTCCAGGCCGTGGCCGAATTGGGCCGGCAGCCCGCCGACATCCGGCACATTTTGCTGACCCACTGCCACGCCGACCACACCGGCAGTCTGGCGGTGCTCAAAGCCCAAACCGGCGCGCCCGCCACCATGCACCCGCTCGATGCGGCCATGGTCCAAAAAGGCGAGTCGATGCGGCCAGCAAAGCCGGCCCCCAAGCTTTTATTCAAATTATTAGTCCCCCTATTGATGCGGGCAGGGTCCTCCAGCATCCAGCCTGCCGAAATCGAATACCAGGTGGAAGATGGCGCGGAATTCGATTTTGCCGGTGGGCTCAAGGCCATCCACGTGCCAGGACACTGCGCCGGGCAACTGGCCTTTCTCTGGCCGCAGCACGGTGGGGTGCTCTTTGCCGCCGATACGGCCGGCAACAGGTCTGGTTTGGACTGGTCTATTATTTACGAGGACCTGGAAGAAGGCAAACGCAGCCTGGCCAAACTCGCGGCGCTGGATTTTGAGGTGGCCTGCTTTGGCCACGGCAAGGCCATCATCGGCGGCGCGGCAGAACGCTTTCGGCAAAAGTGGGGAACTTAGTACAGGATTTCATCAATACGTTCCGAGCAGAAATGTCATTTTTGTAGGGACAGAACATTGTTCTGTCCCTACAAAAGTTCCTCACTAGCCAAAACGATTCCGCACAACAAGCTGGCCGGGTCCACCCTTTGCCGGTATTTGTTTGACCGCCAGGGAAATACGATTTTCCGCATCGAGGGCTTGCCAATATGCCTCCAGCAGTTCCTCGACCCTGCCCGGACAGGGCAGCAGCAACGGCTCACCCTGAAAACTGGGCAGGGGATTGCCATCGCCCTGGTAGGTGGTCAAACACAGCCCCAAACCCGGCGGGGGCGGCGCTGGCCGGTAGGTAAAGTGATCGGTCAGGTCGGGATTGGCCGGGTTTGCCTTCAAAATATTGAGCGCCAGAGCTACTGGCTGGCTGCGGAAGTCCAGCATCGCGCTAATCCGGGGGGTGTAGTTGGGCGCGTCGGGTTCGCGCTCGCGGGTGGCCAGAGCTGCTTCAAAGGTGCCTCCGGTCTGGAGAGTTTCAACGATGGTGCGGGTTTGGTCGCCGTTGGAAACCAGGTAGATGCCGGGGAGTTCAAGCATGGCTTCGTAGATAATCAGGCTGGGGTCGTCAACCAGACTGAGGTCCACGGCCTCGGTTCTTAGCACGCCACCCTTGTTAACCACAAACTTGCGATTGCGGCTGTGCTGGCTGCGCCCCATAATCCAGTAAATCATCAGCCAGGCCTCTGCAACCGAGGAACGCCCCACCACCAATCCTCGGCCGGGATACGAATTTTGCTTTAAGTGGTTCTCAAAATTCTGCTCGGCTATTTTGAAAATTGACATACCTCATCCTCCTGAAATATAGTTGTTAGTAGAGACAGAACATTGTCCTGTCTCTACCCGGCAAAAATCCAAGGTTTTTCTGGGCTATAGTTCCAAACGTACCGATCGCTTCAATCAAAAGCCGCGGGCCGATTGTTATCTTGTAGATGCGCCTGTACTTCCGCCAGATGACGCTCGTGGGTACGTTCATTTGACAACGGGGGTAAGTTGTCAAAACTGAAAAAGTCAACGGCCAGGGTTTCATTGCTGGGGCGGGCCTCCCCGCCGACAATCTGACACAGAAAGACAACTTTGTAAGCGTGGTAAAACTCCAGCGGCCGGCCGCCCCGGTTGGCGTCGTACACACCGATTATTTTACGGGCCTCAACCTCAAATCCGCTCTCCTCCCACACCTCGCGTACCACCATCTCCGAGGGCGTTTCGCCCACATCGGCCCACCCGCCGGGCATAGACCAGCGCCCATCGGTTTGCTCTTGAACCAGGAGAATTTTCCCATTACGGATTACTGCGCCGCGCACGTCTACCTTGGGCGTAGCGTAGCCGGGTTGGGCCAAAAAGTTTTGCCGCCAGGGTTCTGGGGACTGGCCGGTGTAACTTTGCACAATTTCGGCGGCAATTTCTATGAAACGTTGATACCGCTGAACGTTATAATCGTCATGGTTAAAAGCCAATCCGGTCTGGCTCAACGATTGGATTTCGCGGGCCCAGGCCAGCCAGCGGGAGTTCGGCGTTTCGGTCATAGGGGAATCTTTCCAACTTCCAACACAACTTCGTCTGTGCCGTGTTGTTCAAAGAAATAGCGGTAAAACTCCGGGCGTGACAGGCCGGAACGGTCGCGCAGGTTGTACAATTCTTCACGCGAATTGACTCGTTTTTTGGGGCTGCTCTTGGTGCGCCAGGCGACGCTGCCGCCCGCCCCATCGAAGACATCGGCCACACGCTGCCGATGCCACCACAATATCTCGGGTAGGGCATTGGGGGCGAAATAACCTAACTCGAGTACCTCACCCTCTTGCGGCTCGAGACTGCCGCCGACCGGCTGCCCGGTGAATAAGGCGATGTGCACGCCGTCTCCCCGGCCAATTTCGGAATACATGCCTACCAGTCGTAACAATTCAACCTCCAGGCCTGTTTCTTCACGCGCTTCACGAATCGCCGCCTGGGCCAGAGATTCGTTGGGGTCAACTATGCCGCCGGGAATACACCAAACCTCAAAATCTTCGCGCCTGGTAAGGAGGATCTTACCGGATTGAACAATTGCGATATTAACGCCAAGGGTGATCATTGTTTACCTATCATTTGCCAAATGCTTTCTGAGCGCTTGGGCATACTTCGCTCGTTCGTCAACCGCCATGAATCTGCGCTGCGTTGTGTAAAATCTGTCGCCCTCATAGCGGGGCGTGACATGAAGATGATAATGCCACACATCTTGATTTCCGGCAGGTTCGTTGTGTTGCCGGACGGAGACTCCATCGCAGTCAAAAGCTATTTTCATCGCCAGGGCAACGGCTTTGGCCACGGCCTGAATTTTGGGTGTATAAGCCACTGGCAGGTCGAAAATATTCTCATAATGCTCATTGGGGATAATGATGACATTACCGGGATTGTTGGGCCACTGGTGTGAACTGATGAAAGCCGTGACCGCCGGATTATGGTAGATGATGTCGGTTTGAACGGAAGATACATCCTCATTTTCGATACCCTGCACTAACAGGCAAAAAGGGCACCGGTAATTCTCGGGGGCATGGTTAAACATGGTTATCCTCTTTTTGTTTTTTGCCGCTGGATCACTCGTTACTCCCGCAGCACCCGCTCGTCACCAACCCGTCTGGTGATTCGCTGCTCGTCGGTGTATTCCAGAAGAGCCAGGGCGTATTTGCGGCTGGTATTGAAAGTATCGCGGACTTGGGCCACGTTGACCGTCTGGTTTTGACGCAGGTATGGCTCGAGCCAGTTGGTAAATTCCTGGTAAGTTTTGGCCAAGAGCATCACGTCTTCGGAGAGGCGGACCAGTTGCCCGGCTTCAATCAGGGCCAGCAGCACATCTTCGCCAATCGCAGCTGCGACATCTTTGGGTAGAGGGGTGTTATAGGGCGCGCGCCGAAAATCGGCCAGAATTTTGTCAATGGCCTGCTGTTGTTGCAGCGTGAATTTCACCTGGTGACCGGGCAAACGAACCATAGTTTCGGTGGCCACTAAGTCTTGGTCTTGTTGGCCGCGCTGGATGGCCTCGTTAAACAGGCGAGTCTCCAATTTGAGGCGACTTTTCAACTCGCCCCGGGGCATGCCTAGCCGCAAGGGGTAGCGGTGGTGGTAATTGGACAGGGTCGTTTTTATTTGTCTCAACAGGTTGGCCCAGCCGGTTCGGGAGGCCACCAATAACTTTGCGGCGGCCAGAGTCGCCAGTGGTCCGGAGTCTACCCCGGAGAGGAAGAAGACTTCATCACGGTCAAGCAGTTCGGCCAGGGCTGCCGTGGCGGTTTCGATGGGGAGGCCGCTTTCGGCAATAACCGTTTTGGCCGATACCGGCCCGCGTCGATCCAACTCGGCCAGCAGAACGTCCTCCGGCGTACCGGCCAACAGCGTTTCCAGACGATCGATGACCTCAGGGCGAAAACGCCGGTGGCGACGGCGAGGCAAAGGATCTACAATCACCCCGCCGCCAATGGTCAGGGAGGGCGAAGCCTGGCGGATGATAAAATGGTCCCCCTTGACCACGGGAATACGCCGGGCCAAACGTAACTGCACCCAGCCGGTTTGACCCGGCTCCAACTGGCGGGCGCCCAACAAACGGGCGTGGCCGTTGACTTCGGTGGAACCGGTGAATATTTCAATTTCCTGATTGTGGCGCAGAGGCCGGGGCGAGTCGGGCAACAGCCTCAGGTAAACGTCAATCAGTTGGGAGGGTTCAAGCCAGCCGGGGATGGTCAACACATTCCCTCGCAAGAGGTCGCTGGCGCTCAGACCGGTCAGATTGACCGCCGTCCGCGAACCGGGATAGGCGGTATTCACACTTTGTTTGTGGGATTGCAAACCGCGTACCCGGCTTTTGAAGCCCTGAGGTAAAATTTCTACTTCCTGCCCCACCTGTAAGTCGCCATCAAGCAGGGTGCCGGTCACCACGGTGCCGAAACCGCTGATGGAGAATACCCGGTCGATGGGCAGCCGGGGCCGGCCTCGATTGGCGCGCGGGGGAACCTGGGTCAATATCCGGTCCAGGGTATCAATCAACATCTCAAGTCCCCGGCCTTGTAAGGGGGCCACGGGGATCATCGGAGCATCAGCCAGCGCCGTTCCGGCCACAGTTTCGGCGATGTCGGCCAGGATCAGTTCCAGCCACTCTTCATCTTCAATTAGATCGATTTTGGTGATGGCAATGACCCCACGGGGGATTTCCAGCAAATCCAGAATGGCCAGATGTTCGCGGGTTTGGGGCATTACGCCTTCGTCGGCGGCAATCACAAACAGGGCCAGGTCGATGCCGCCCACCCCGGCCAGCATGTTTTTGATAAAATCCTGGTGACCGGGTACGTCTACAATGCCAACCGGCTCGCCGGAAGGCAACGTGAGCCAGGCAAAGCCCAGGTCGATGGTCATCTCTCGTTGTTGCTCTTCTTTGAGCCGGTCGGGGTTAATGCCGGTGAGAGCTTTTACCAGGGTCGATTTGCCGTGATCGACGTGACCAGCCGTGCCGATAACCCGCATCGGTCAATCCTGTATCTCGGCCAATTTTTCAAAGTGTTGCTGCCATTCTTGAGCGGCAATGGCTCGGGCCTGCACATCCTCCTCAATAATCTGCAAAATCAGGGTCATCTGTCTTTCAATGGTCTGGTTGAATTTGGTGATCTCGTCGGTTTGTTTTTTAAGGATGGCAATATCGTTTTGCAGCGTTTCGGCCTGGCCTTTCCATTCCATGGTCTGTTTTTGCCAGCGCTGCCCGTAGCCGGCCTGTAATTTTTCCATTTCGGCCCGCTGCCGTTCTTCGGCCAATCGCTGCAATTCCTCGGTTTGATGCTGTTCGCGTTGTAAGCGTTCTTGAAAATCTTGCAGCGAAGACAGCGCTCGCCGATTGAGTTGGTAATGCTCGGCGTACTTCTCCATCAGGCCTTCGTACTCATCCATCCGGCGTTGTAACGTTTCGGCCAGGTCGTTCCAGGTTTTCATCTGGCGCTCACGTTGGGCGGCCTGAAAGTCCATATGCTCACGGTGACGGCGAATTTCCTCACGAACTTCTTCCAACGCAATTTCGTACTGGCCAAACTGGAGAGTCTGCTGCTCCATCGTCTGGATCTTAGATTGGTTTGCCTCCAATCTTTTTTGGAGGGCGGGCATATCGGCCTGTAACTCGGCCACTCGACGGGCATCGGCGGTGCGCTGCTCTTCCATGTACCTGGCTGCCCGCACCCGTTCATCTACCTGCTTGCCCAACTTGTCGAGATCGGCCTGAAAGACACTCGCCGTCTTATTCATGCGCTCAAGTTCGGTGCGGGCCAGCGAAATTTGTTCATCGTGCCGACGAATCTTATCCAATTCTCGCCGCATTTCGTTCAGCGTTTTGGTATAAGAGTCAAACTGGGCAGTTGTAGATGGCGCATCCGGGACGCCCGGCTGGCGGCGACCATACCGTTCTTCAATTACCTGTAACAATTCACGTTTAAGGTGGTCCAGCCGCTCCTCAAATTGAGGCACCCGATTCAGAACCAGTCGGGCCTCGGCCAGTTCAGACTCTAGCCCTTGAATCCGCTGCGTTTGTTCCTGCAATTGATAAGCCTGCGTTTCGGCCCGCTGTTGCAACTCAGCAATTTTCGTTTGGTCTTCTTGATGCTGTTGCTCTAAATATTCAAGTTGGGAAGCCAAATGTGGTTGCTCCATCACCATCCTCCTCCCGGATAATGACGTTTGACGGTCAAATTCGGTAATCGGATTTGTTCAATTTCCATGGTGTTCCAGCGAGAGGCTGAAAACTCGTCCCCATTACCGAATTTAAAAATCAATTCCATCATACGGGTTTGGTTTCTACTAATCCCGTTATTGTATCACGACTCAGAGGTGACAGCAAAGATTTAGAAAATATGATCCACCAGGTGTTAGGTTGTAGATGGGTTTATTCACGCAAGCGGGGGTCAAAGGCATCGCGCAGGCCATCACCCAGGAAGTTAAAGGCCAGAACGGTTAAGGTGAGGGCCATAGCAGGCGGGAAGAGGCCATGCGGATAGGAACGTAAGCCCTGGTAGGCCTCGTTGATCATAATACCCCAACTGGGGGTAGGCGCATTCACACCCAGGCCAATGAAACTGAGAAATGCTTCAAACAAAATATAGCCGGGTATTTGCAGGGTTTCTTGCACAATACACGGGCCCAGAATATTGGGCAGGATTTGTTTAAAAACGATCCCTGTATTAGATACGCCAATAGCTCTGGCCGCTTCGACGTATTCTTTTTGTTTTACCGATAAGGTTTGGCCGCGAGCAATACGGGCCATCCCCAGCCAGTTGACAGCTCCAATCGCCACAAATACAAAGAACAAGCCGCCCATGGCCTGATTAATATTAAGGAAAACGCCCAAAACCTGTCCGGCAGCACCACTTACTTGGTGCCGGTCTAAAGATTTGAAGAACACTTGCATCAGGATGACCACAATCAAAACCGGCAGGCCGTAAAGAAAGTCGACAATCCGCATCATTATTTCGTCAACCCGACCGCCAATATAACCGGCAACCATGCCATAAACCAGACCAATGATCAGGCTAACTGTGGCGGCTACCACGGCAACCGACATTGACACACGGGTGCCGTACAGCGTTCGACTGAAAATATCGCGTCCCAGATTATCGGCGCCTACCCAATAAACAAAGCCTTGCAGGTTAGGATTTTTTGACTGCTGGCCGGGTAACGCGTTGTTATCCTGTAACGTTTGTTTGGCATAGGCCAGTTGGCTGGTTCGTTCCAACTCGTCCTGGTAGCCCTGTAAGTAAAAAGCATTTAGAAAAAAGGCTAACACTGCGGCAAGGATCAACAAAACAATAAAGATAAGGCTGCTAACTGCTATCTTATTTTTGAAAAGCTGATTCAGGGCATCGCCCAGGGGGCTGCGCTCCCGACGTTTAATGCCACTCAGTGATAGTGGAGCCTGTTCAGCAATGGCCATAATTCACTATTACTCCCTCTAAGTTCAGAATGTGATTATTCATAACGAATACGTGGATCGAGCCAGCCGTAGATAATATCTACAACCAAATTTGCAAAAACCAGTAAGACAGCATAGATCAGGGTGACGCCGGTGATAATCGTATAATCACGGTTGCCAATGCTGGTTACAAAATGTTTACCCATGCCGGGAAGGCCAAAAATTTGCTCAACCACAAAGGTGCCAGTCACAACGGCGACCAGCAACGGTCCAATGACCGTAATCACCGGAATGAGGCTGTTTTTTAAGGCGTGGATAATTACTATCGTCCGTTCGTGCAACCCTTTGGCCCGGGCAGTACGGATGTAATCCTCACGGATGACTTGCAGCAGGCTGGCCCGGGTTAGCCGGGCAATTGAGGCTGAAAAGGCTGTACCCAGGGCAATAGAGGGCAATAGGGCGTGCCTCCAGAAATCGGCGCCTAAATTGGTGGGGAACATGCCCAAAAAGAAAGGCGGTTTGGCCCCCCAGGTGGCAATGGGGATCCAGCCAAATAGATCCGGATAGGCCCGGCCCAGCGTTAGGGGAAAAATCCAGATCAATAGTGGTCCCAACACCAGGTTTGGAATGGACAAACCAAGAATAGCCACAAAACTGCTGGAGTAATCAATCCAGCTATTCTGTTTGAGGGCAGCAAGAATTCCGGCGGGAATACCGATCATTATGGCCAGAGTCATGGCAATAATGCCCAATTGAAAAGAAATGGGAAAAGACTCTTTGACCAACTCATTTACAGTACGTCCCTTGAGTCTTAAAGCCAATCCCAAATCACCCCGAATGAGACCCTTGGAAACACCCAAACCAGCCGTTGCTTGCACCTGCTCACAACTGGGCACAAACGATAAGACCTGGCAAATTGCGCTGGTGATATCATCACCCAACACGTAGGATGAGAATTGCCAGCCCAACGACCAATCCAGGTGATGGCGACGCTCCAAGTTGTCGCGTACAGACTGGGGCAAGCTTTTATCGCCCACAAAATCAAAAGGGCCACCCGGGATGGCCCGCATCAGGGCAAAAATAGCAAAGGCCAACAGCAGAATTACCGGAATAGACCAGATAATGCGACGAATTATGTAGGCAAACATAATCAATGCTTCCTTTCCCCAATTACTCAAAACGTAAAACGTGAAACACGACAAAGTTGTGTTTACTATTTCTCGGGTTTCACCTTTTGCGTTAAAGGGCTGGCAGCCCCTTAGGGGCTGCCAGCATGAAAACAATTAAAGTTATTCACCTCTCGCCGCATTCTTGGCGTTCATATCAAGTTTCCACAGGGCCACAGGGTCGCCACCAATCGGGGCGATAACCGGAGTCACCCAAGGTTTGTACAAGCGGTTAAGGGTATAGTAGTAAATGGGGGCAATAGGCGCATCTTCCATGAAGAGTTGCTCAGCCTGCTTGTACAGCTCTTTACGTTTGTCCGGATCCGGCTCAAAGGCGGCTTCTTCCACCAGCGCGTCAAATTCGGGGTTGTTGTACTTGGCGTAGTTCTGACCGCTCTTGGAGTTGAACACTTCGTTGACCCAGTTATTGTTGTCCGGATAGTCGGCGCACCAACCCATGCGGTAGATGTTGGGCTTTTCTGCATCGGGCGAATCAGGCAACAGGGTCTTCAAGTAAACGGCCCATTCCTGGTTCTCAACGCTGACATTGGCTTTGGGGAAAGCCTCAGACCACATCGCCTGAATAGCTTGGGCAATTTGGGCGTGACCTTCAGAGGTGTTGTGCATCAACAGGACATCGAGGCCTTCACCATCTGGATAACCGGCTTCAGCCAGTAAGGCCTGGGCTTCGGCAAGCTGATCGGCAAAGTTTGCTTGGACCAGCCAGCCGCCAACTTCCATATCGTCGGCCACGTTGCCAAAGATACCCGGCGGGGCAAAGCTGTGGGCCGGACGCTGACCACCCTTGGTCACATTGTCAACCAAACTCTGGCGATCAATGGCCATGGCAAAGGCCCGGCGCACCATTGGATCATCAAACGGTGGTCTGGTAGTCAAAAAGCCATAGTAGTAAGTGCAGAGATCGGGCGCAGCAATGTACTCCTGGCTCAACACCGGGTCAGCCTTTACCCGGTCAAGGTCGGGCAGGGGAATAGACTGACCAGGGTCTGACGACATCATGTCAATTTCGTTATTCTCATACATAGCCATCGCCGTGGAGGCTTCCTGGATGATGGGGCCGCCGAACAACTCAATCTGCACGTTATCGGCGTCAACCCACAACGGATTCTTCTCGATCCAGATTTCGGCGCCATGGGACCACTCGCGCAGGGTGTAAGGGCCGTTGGTCACAATCAGGCCGGCCTCGGTCCAGTTATCGCCATATTCTTCAATGGTGGCCTGGGGCAACGGGTAGAAGAACCATAAGGCACCGATGGAGGGGAAGTAAGCCGCCGGTTCCTTAAGGGTAACCTGAAAAGTATAGTCATCAGGCGCGCTCACGCCAACGGCAGCTTTGAGGTCTTCATAGTCTTCAGCCGCAGGATCAGAGCTATTGAATTCCTCCGCACCAGAGATGATGTACATAACATAGGCGTAGGCCGAAGCTGTGGCCGGATCAAGTATCCGCCGGACACCATAAACTATATCGTGGGCAGTGACAGGCCCCACTTCCGTATATTCACCCGTGGTGGGATCGCGATGCACCCACTGGACATCATCACGCAGGTTATAGGTCCAGGTCAGACCATCTTCGGATACACTCCAATCGGTGGCTAATTCAGGCACCACATTGGCATTCTCATCAAAGGCAGCCAGGCCCATAAACATTTGCTTGAGGAAAAAGTGAGAGGTGGTGTCCGTAGCCAGCGAGGGGTCAAGACTGGGCGGCTCAGTGCCAACCACCGTATCCAGCCTCACCTTACCGGCATCGGGGTCTTCGGGAGCTACTTCAACGATTTTTTCAACTTCTACTTCCTTAATCACTTCAACAGTTTCCACTACGGTGACGGTTTCGCCCTCTACTTCTACTTCTTTTTCAACGATAACCGTTTCCACGATGGTTTGTGGTTCTGGCTGAACGCCACATTGGGCCGCAATCAGACCTAACAGAGCCACAATCACCAAAAATAGAATGGCTTTTTTAGAAAACATACTCTTTTCTCCTCTAACTTCTAAGAATTTTACTAATAGGTTACTAAAAATTGATCCTCTTTTCCCTTACAAAGTCCAAGCTTCGCAAAAGGGATGATAACTTGGCGAGAAGCACGGACGTCGGTTATTAGTCCATCTGGAATCCTGTTGCTCACTCGCGTTATCAATAACCTCGCTTCTTTCGGGGCATCACCTCCTTTCAAGTCACTCCACACCTACTTTCATGCATAAACGATTAATAATTTTAGGTGTTTCTCAACTAATCCAGACCTCACAAGGTTTCAAAAACCTTTGGTCTTTATACCGTAATGAAGCCAGATGCCGGGTTTAGCGCCTAAACCCGACCTACTTCTTCATTCGCCGATATCCGGGCCAGACGCATAACTTCCGGGAATTTAT
This sequence comes from Anaerolineae bacterium, assembly GCA_016926805.1. Classification (GTDB taxonomy): domain Bacteria; phylum Chloroflexota; class Anaerolineae; order 4572-78; family J111; genus JAFGNV01. Next base: position 55,345 of record JAFGNV010000090.1, on the reverse strand, counting down.
GGCCTATGGCCGGCAGGCTTCATGCAAATGACATGCCACCCAATGATCCGACGCAACCTCGCTGAATTTTGGCTCAACTATCTTACAGTCGATGCCGTGCGTTTGCATCACCCGTGAGACGGCGGGGCAGCGGGTGCAGAAATTGCAACCTTTGGGTGGATTGGCCGGACTGGGTACATCCCCTTGCAGAATGACCCGCTTTTTCTCCCGTTCGGCTTCAGCAATGGGGTCGGGGATGGGCACCGCCGAGAGAAGAGCCTGGGTGTAGGGATGCAGGGGGTTTTGATAAAGCGTAACCCGGTCTGTCAATTCCACAATTTTGCCCAAATACATCACGGCCACTCGATCGCTGATGTGGCGCACCACCGATAAATCGTGGGCGATAAAGAGATAGGTCAGGTTAAACTCGTCCTGGAGTCGTTTCAGTAAGTTGATGACCTGGGCCTGAATGGATACATCGAGGGCGGAAATCGGCTCGTCACACACAATAAAATCTGGCTGGACCGCCAGGGCGCGAGCCACACCAATACGCTGCCGCTGCCCCCCGGAGAATTCGTGTGGGTAGCGGTTGATGAAGTAGGGGTTCAGACCGACAATGTCCAACAATTCTTTCACCCGTTCACGTCGCGCTCTGCCGTTTAAAATTCGGTGGACCTCAAGCGGTTCGGAAATGATATTTCCCACCGTCATCCGGGGATTCAGTGAAGCATAAGGGTCCTGAAAAATCATCTGGAGGTGACGACGCATGCGGCGCAAGTCTTCGCCTTTAATCGTGGTCAATTCCCTATCCTCAAACTTCACCGAGCCGGCGGTGGGCCGGTAAAGCTGGAGGATGGCTCGGCCGGTGGTGCTTTTACCACAACCGCTTTCGCCGACCAGACCCAGCGTTTCTCCCCGCTTTATGTCAAATGATATGTCATCGACGGCCTTAATATCACCCATGTGGTGTTGAAAAATAATGCCTTTGGTGATGGGAAAATACATTTTGAGATTTTTCACCCTGAGGATGATGTCTTGTTTACCGTTACCGTTAGTGGTCATAATATCTCTGTTTCCTCAAATAATAGAATCGGGTCAAGCTTCCTGGTAGACATGCTCGGCGGTGGGTTGGGCTGTGGTAACATCTACATGACAGGCGGCCTTATGATTAATCCCCACCGTTTCTAACGGCGGCATCTCCTGCGTGCATACATCAATACGATAGTTGCAGCGCTCATAAAATGGGCAACCTTTGGGTAAGGCTATCAAATCGGGCGGTAAACCTTCAATAGATTTAAGCTGTCGCGGTCGTTCTTCATCAAGGCGTGGTAGGGAACCCAGCAAACCAATGGTGTAGGGATGGCGGGGATTCAGATACAGTTCTTTAACCGGCGCTTCTTCGATGAGATAACCAGCATACATCACAATCACCCTATCGGCTAAACCAGCCACCACGCCCAGATCGTGGGTGATCCAGATAACGGCCATGCCCAATTCGTCCCGCAGGCGTTTGACCAGGTCGATAATTTGGGCCTGAATGGTGACGTCCAGGGCGGTAGTAGGCTCGTCGGCGATGAGGAGCTGGGGATTGCAGGAGAGGCCCATGGCAATCATGGCTCGCTGGCGCATCCCGCCGGAGAATTGATGGGGATAATCGTCCACCCGGTCTGCGGCCATAGGAATGCCGACAAGCTGTAGTAATTCGATGGTTCTAACGCGAGCCTGTTTTCTATCCATACCCAGGTGTAACTCCAGGGCCTCAGAAATCTGGCGACCAACCGTCAAGACGGGATTGAGCGAGGTCATGGGGTCCTGGAAGATCATGGCTATTTTGTTACCCCGCACCGAGCGGATTTCCTCATCGCTGAGTTTTAGCAAATTCTGGCCATCAAACCACACTTCACCGCTAACCACTTTCCCTGGCGGCGATGGGATCAACCGTACCAGCGACATCACTCCCACGCTTTTACCGCAACCGCTTTCGCCTACAATACCTAACGTTTCCCCCTCGTCAAGGGTATAACTGATCCCATTCACCGCGTGCACCACGCCATCCTGGGTAAAAAATTGAGTTGTTAAATCTTTTACTTCAAGCAAAGTTCCCATACAGGTCTCCCTTAGTAATAAGGTCAAGTATCAGGTACCACGTGTCAAGTAGTTGTTATCCACAAATTTTGGCAAATCTTTTCTTTACCCGGGTTAACGGGTGAACCGGATTTTTTCTTGTCAATAGACATAAAGCTGACCCCACCGGATGACTAATGTTTTTCGATATACACGTATTGAAATTTTGGCACTTTTAAGGGTGGAATCCGGAAATTTTTTACATACGGTTTTACCAGCCAGTTTTCGACTTCAAAATAAAGCGGGATCAAGGCGGCGTCATCCATAATCATCTGTTCGACATCTCGATACAACGCCAGCCGCTCGATTATATCCGGCGTACCCTGGGCCTGGTTCAGTAACTCATCTACCTTTGGATTACTATATCCTCCGTAATTCTGAGCGCTTTGGGAATGAAATAACACTTCCAGAAAATTCTGGGGGTCGGGATAATCGGCCAACCAGCCGAGACGATACATCTGGTACGGTGTGTCGGGACGGCTAAGATTGGCCAAATACTCCAACCAGGGCGCTTCGACCAGGGCCACTTCAAGCCCTAAATTTGTCTGGTACGATTCAACAATCGCTCTCTCAATTGGCCCTATTCCACCTGTATAAAGCGTAATCGGCGGCAAATTGGCCACACTACCATAAGACGATTCCGCAATCAAATCCAGTGCATGTTCCAGGTCGAATTCATAATCGCTTAAATCCGGGTTCTGGTACCCCGGCATGCTCAAGGGCACAATCCCGTTGGCCACCGTCACGTTGCCTGCAAACGCCGCCCGAACAATCTTGCGTTTATCTAATGCCAGGTTCAGAGCCTGGCGGATGCGGGCGTCGTCAAAGGGTGGCCGGTTGACATTGAAGCCAATATAATCCACATTGAAATTGCTAACCGACACCACTTCCTGGCTTAGTGGATTATCGGGCTTGGTGACGCGCTCGATGGTACTGAGGGGCAGTTTGACCACCCCATAACTCACGCCCTCCGGCGCCCCCAGTGAGCTTAAGTCCTGTTCATAGCCCGTCATCAGGTCGAGCGGCGGGTTTAGCAGATACCTGATCTCTGCCAGGATTGGTTGTGGCTCTCGATAGTAGTTGTCGTTCCTGTTCAGAACAATCCCCACCTGGCCGGGAACATATTCCTCTAACCGGAAGGGGCCGCTGCCATTAGGGTGCTGTGACCACTCCCGTCCACCGCTTTCGACATTCTCGCGGTCAAGCACGTAAGCCGTGGGATAGGCCATTTTGGCCAGAAAAAAGCCCTTGGGCTCGTCGATAACCAGTTGCAGGGTCAGGTCGTCTGGCGTCACTACCCCGGCAACCTGATCGGCCTTTCCTTGCAGTTTGTCCCGGCAGCCGACAATGTCACCCAGGTAGGTATCGGCGGTATTCGAGCCGGTGGCCGGGCTGCAGGCCCGTTCAAACGACCACTTAAAATCCTGCGCCCGGATGGGTTTGCCATCGTGAAATCTTGCTTCCGGCCGGATGTTGAAGGTGTATACCAGGCCATCTCCAGAAATCTCGTAACTCCCGGCAATATCAGGTACCAAATTTAAGTCCGGGTCATAGGCCATCAGTCCGCTAAAAATTTCTACCACGTATTCCAGCGAATTGGCATCGTTGCTCAGGTGAGGGTCCAAAACCGAGGGATTGTCACCGGGCAAGATCAATACCTGTTCTTCGGCCAGATTCAACTCAGGCGTTGGCTCAACCGTAACCGTAGGCGAAGGTGAAGGTGAAGGCGTAGTCGTCGCTTCTTCGGTAACCGCAACGGTTTCTGTTACATCCACCAGGGGAGCAAAGGTCGGCGTGCTGGTGGCAAGTTCCGGCGTGTTGGCAGGAGCCAAAACATCGTTTCCTGAACCCTGCTCCGCCAACGGTGTTTCTCTCCCCCCCACCAGGCCCGAACGACAAGCCAGGCCAACTCCCAACAATAAAACCAGCGCCGCACCCCAGAACCGCTGCCGAGAGAGTAAATTTGTTGCACCGGGCGCGGGATCGTGGTCCATGATTATATCTTTTTAATGTTCAGCAATCGACACGTATTGAAATTTTGGCACTTTGATGGGCGGGGTCACGTAATTTTGCACGTAAGGCTTCACCAGCCAATTCTCAACGTCAAAGGTTAGCGGAATCCAGACCGCGTCTTCCAAAATAAGTTGTTCAGCCTGCCGGTACAGAGCCATGCGATCATCAACATCCAGGGTTCCCCGCGCCTTATCCAACAAAGCGTCCACGTCTGGATTGCCGTAACCACTGTGATTCTGGGCGCTTTCCGTGTGGAACAAAACTTCCAAAAAGTTTTGCGGATCAGGGTAGTCGGCAATCCAGCCAAGCTGATACATTTGATAAGGATTATCCGGTCGATTCAAGCCTTGTAAGAACTCGGGCCAGGGTAATTCTTCAACCTCAAGAGTGATGCCAAGATTCTGCTCGTAAGATTTGACCACAGCTTCGACTATGTCACCGGCCCCACTCACGTGCAGCGTAATAGGCGGCAACTCGGTTACATCACCATAAGACGACTCGGCAATTAATTCCAAAGCCCGTTCCTGGTCAAACTCATAAATATTTACTTCAGGACTTTCATAATCCGGCATCACCGGAGGCACAATGCTATTGGCTACCGGCACCGTCCCTCGATAGACCGCTTTCACCACCCGCTCTTTATCAAGGGCTAAATTGAAGGCCCGGCGCACCTCAACCTCGTCAAAAGGTGGTTGCTGGACATTGAAGCCGATGTAGAACACGCTCAAAGCCTCGGTTGATTCAACTTCATCGCTCAGGGGATTATTGGGGTCGGTGACCCGCGAATAATCCGCCAGCGCGACCGGGACAACGGCATACGTGGCGTCTGTCGGCAGATCCAACGCATCGACAATATTATCTGGAAAACCGTTCTGGTAGCCCGTTATCAAATCGACCGACACATTGATGAGATAGATAACCTGATCCAGCACCGGTTGGGGATCACGATAGTAGTTCTCGTTCTTTTGCAGCACAATCATGTTGGGGTTTGGCACCGACACCTTAAAGGGGCCGCTGCCATTGGGTTGCATAAACCAGGTTGGCCCGCCACTTTCCACATTTTCCTGATCCAGCACGTATGCCGTGGGATAGGTCATTTTGGCCAGGAAAAAACCTTTGGGTTCATCAATGGTCAAACGCAGGGTCAGGTCGTCAATCACTTCCACGCCAGACACTTCGTCGGCTTCATTTTGCAGTCTGGCTCGACACCCGACAATATCACCCAGGTAGGTATCGGCGGTATGGGAGCCGGTAGCCGGATCGCAGGCCCGTTCAAAGGACCATTTGAAATCCTGCGCCCGAACGGGCTTGCCGTCCTGAAATCTGGCTGCGGGGCTAATTTTGAAAGTATAAACCAGGCCGTCGTCAGAAATGTTGTAACTCTCGGCTATATCAGGAATCAAATTCATAGCGGGGTCATAGGCCATCAGGCCACTAAAGACCTCTACCACATATTCCGCCGAGGTTGCGTCGCCGCTCAGATGCGGATCCAACGTGGGCGGATTACCGCCTGGTAAAATCAGGATTTGTTCATCGGCCAGATTCGCCTGGCTCGATGGCTGATCCGTGGTTGGTTTTTCGGTTGTGTCGGGGGATGTTTCCTGATCGGCTTCGGCGCTTTCAGAAGCCTCGTCGTCGGACTCGCCAATAGCGGCAGGCTCGTCGCCCTTGCCGGATAGCGAGCCAGAACCACTGTCCAACATCTCGGTTGGAGCTGGAGGAGTATCCTCTCTATTATTGAGGCCGGGAATAGGGATGTTTGCGCAAACAAACGCAGGACTAAAAATCAGAAGCAGCACAATGAGGAATGCCCCCAAACGCCTCTGCTGCGGTGAAGATAGTCTACCGGGCATGTTCATCTCCAAAGGATCAATCGTTGACCCCCTTCCTCCTGACCTGTTAAGCTATAGGGAAATTGTAAAGATGTCTCGAGATAGAAAAATTCCTGTAATGTAGCGGCGAAGATCTATTTTCCTATCAGTAAAAAAGTGAGTGTTATTTTACGTGAATGACCATAAATGTCAAGCACTTCAAATACAAAATTGGGGGGGTAAACATGCGCCTGACTGACCAAGCTGAACGGATAACTATTATTGTACCTCACTTGATTATCCGGTCAACCCTGGCCAGAACAATTGCAGCCATATTGTTGGCCATGCAACGACAAAGTTGCCTGGGATTTGGCCTGCCACGGGCACCCCGATTTTGGTAAACTTACTTGCGGATTACTTGCCCCCTTCTATATTCGTGGTAAAATTTTTAGGATAAGCCTCAATTTTGGAGTTCTACCCTATGCCAAAGACAAACAAACAACTACGCGTGGCCATGCCTGCCTGGGAAATCGGGCGAGTGGCGAGCGGTCTGGGGGTGAAAATTGGCGGGCTGGGGGTAATTGTCGAGGAATTACCGCCGGAATTGGTCAAGGCCGCTGCCCGGCAGAACCTTGACCTGGAAGTTGAAACGCTCACCCCCTGCTTTGCCCACTACGACAAAACGCAACTGACCCAGCTTAACCTGCGCCTGCCGGTGACTGTCGAAGGCCACACCTTTGACTTTGAGGTTTACCAACACATTTTTCCCGATGGGCAGAAGGTTGTTTACTTTTGGGATGAATGGCAACTCAACTGGACCAACGCCGACGCCATTTACCCCTCCGATCCGCACATGGCCCTCAAACTATATGCCGCCGTAAGCCAGGCCATGGCCGGTTATATTAAACAGGGCAATTTCAACTCCATTCATCTGCACGACTACCACGTTGGTCTGATTCCTTTTTATCTGGGCGACGATTACCTGCACGACGTGCCGGTGCATTTTACCATTCACAACGCCACCTACCAGGGCATCACGCCACTCTTGGGGGGTGGTTATAACTCGCTCTATCGGATCAACCTGCCCGGTGAGAAATTGTTTCATAAATATTTCGACTTTTTCGACAACCTCAACCTGATGAAAGCCTGCATGCTCAAAGTAACCGAAACCGGCGGGAAAATCACCACCGTTAGCGGCGACCTGGCCGGTACCTGGGGTTATGCCGCCGAACTCCGGGAAAGCCACCATGTGGTGTGGCACAGGGCTTATGCCCAAAAAGGCAGCCCGCCGGGCAAGGTGTTTGTGCCCAATCGCCACCTGGACTTGTTTGAAAAACTGCCCGTTGCCGGAATTACCAACGGGATGAGTAGCCGCAATCGCGCCGAGAATCTGCCGGAACTCCAGGCCAAAACGTTGCGCCAAATGCAATCTCGCCGCGGTCGGTCCAACCCCCTCTTCAAAAACGTTACCACCCAGGCCGAAATGATAGCCCGTGACCACACTTTTGATGCGAACACGTTGTCGGTCAAAGCCGAGCTTAAACGGCTGTTGCACCTGGAAACATTTGGCGCGGAGCCCAAATGGGATCCCATTTTGATCACGGCGGTGGGCCGCCTGGTGGAGCAGAAAAACTTGGGTCTGGTAGCCGACATCATCGAGCGCACTCTGGTTTACGACAGTGGGACCAAGTTCATCATCCTGGCCTCGGCCCCGGCAGGCGACGGCGGCGGTAAGGCCAGCGAAGCCGATTTTGCCCGGCTGGCTCATCTTTACCCCAACCGGGTTTACTTCAACCCTACCTTTGATCTGCCCCTGTCCAAACTTGTCCTGGCGGGTGGCGATTTTTGCCTCATTCCCTCGCGTTTTGAGCCGTGCGGGCTGGTGGATTACGAAGCCTCGCTGCTGGGTAACATTGTCATTGGCCGGGCCACCGGCGGGTTGACCAAAGTGAGGCATTGCGCTTACCTTTACGAGTGGCTTGATATCAGCGACCGGCCGGGTGAGGCCAATGCCTTTTTCGGGCAAATCAAGGCTGCCATTGATACTTACCGCCACAATCCAGACCAACACGGCGACCTCATTCGTACCGCCATGGCTATCGACGCCAGTTGGGACGCATCGGCCCAACAGTATGTTGACATGTACCGTTATGGGTTGCTCATGAAAAAATGGCTGGCGGAACGGCGTGGTCTGATTGAAAAATTTACCGCCTGGCTCAAAAAAGACCGGGAGATGTTTGCCGGGTTCTTTATCCCCGCCCAACAAGAATACGGCGACCGACTTGATTGGGATTTGAAAGAAACCCTGGAGAACAGGGAAGAGAATCAAATCAAATAAAGTGAAGAACAACACAATCCCACTTTGACTCTCTGGCTCACATCATCTATAATTGATGGCTGGTTGAAGCATGCCAGCCGCAAACCGCACCCTACCCCTGGTGCACCCCTTCTACGAGAGAAGATGACCCACCCTGATTGCGGAATTTGATTTCGACATCATTGGCACAGACTTATAAGCTACAGCCAAAAATAAAATTCTACTCTATATTAAACCCCATATATTAAATTGGAGGAACTTTCACAATGACAACACAAGTTGGGATTAACGGATTTGGCCGCATTGGCCGACAGGTGTTCAAAGCGATTCGCGATAATTATGGCGACAAGCTGGAAGTTGTGGCGGTTAATGACATCGGCGACGTGGCCACCATGGCTCACCTGCTCAAGTATGATTCAAACTACGGCAAATTTGATGGCACCGTAGAAGTTGCCACCGACGGGCTTAAAGTAGATGGAAAATTGCTCAAAGTGCTGGCTGAGCGTGACCCGGTCAATCTACCCTGGGGCGACCTGGGCGTAGATATTGTGGTAGAGTCAACCGGCATCTTCCGCGACCGTGACGGGGCCGGAAAACACCTGCAAGCCGGAGCCAAAAAAGTTATCATCAGCGCCCCGGCTAAAGGCGAAGACCTGACCATTGTGCTGGGCGTGAATGAAGACAAGTACGATTCGGCCAAACACAACATTGTCTCCAATGCCTCCTGCACTACCAACTGCCTGGCTCCGGCGGCCAAAGTTGTCAACGACAAGTATGGCATTGTGCAGGCGTTAATGACCACCATCCACGCCTACACCAACGATCAGAAGATTTTGGACCTGCCCCACAAAGACCTGCGCCGCGCCCGCGCCGCCGCCATGAGTGTTATTCCTACCACCACGGGTGCCGCCCGCGCCGTGGCTCTGGTCATTCCCGAACTCAAGGGCAAATTTGATGGTTACGCACTGCGTGTGCCCACCTCCACCGTGTCGGTGGTCGACTTCACTGCCACCGTGGAAAAAGAGGCCGATACCGAGGAACTTCGCCAGGCTTTCCGCGACGCCGCAGCCGGTCCAATGAAAGGTATTTTGGCCGCTATTGACGAGCCGCTGGTTTCCATTGACTATAAGGGTGACCCCCACTCCAGCTCGGTAGACCTGGCACTCACCATGGTCTTGGGTGGTAAGGGGAAAATGGTCAAAGTGGTCACCTGGTACGACAACGAGTGGGGCTACTCCTGCCGTACCGCCGACCTAGCTGATCTGATGGCCAGTAAGCTGTAAAGAAACAACCTTTAATAACCGATGGAGAAACAGGCGTAAAGCCTGCTCTTCCATAAAAATGAGCTTCTACGGGAGTGCGGGGTGATGAATTCCGCACTCCTTTGTTTTTGGGAAATGTGGACTTGCCAGAATTGCCGGTTCTCAAACAATGCGTAGTACTCGATTGTCAGCCGGTGAACAGGTGTGATACAATGGATGAAGAGGTGGATAAAATCTGAATGAGAGGTGACGATGAAAGATTTTGAGAGAACGCTTTATGAAGCGATTCTGGTTGCTTTTGGTAAGATTTTGGGTAAATACAATGCGTTCGCCCAGGGAATCATTCTCAAGGATGTTGGCAGAGAAATCGTTGACTATCTTGACGGCCATGGGTTTCAGTTTGAAGAGACCGGCGATTTGGATGATCTCGCCACCCTGATCGAACTTTTTGTAAAGAATGGCTTTGCCGAAAAACTGGAGATTGAGCCTGCGGACAAGGGCCAGAATTATATCTGGCATGATCTGTATGGCGTCGCTGCTTACAAAGAATTATACGATATTGCCGACAATCCATTTCTATCTTGTCCCTTGAATTTGTGCCTGTATTACCTGGCCGATAAACACAATAAAACGCTGCGGTTGCACCGCAAAACATTTGACTTGCAGAATAATATAACCGAGTCGCAGTATGAAATTGTCGATAAAGAAACTCCCCAGGGCGAAGATTTTGATCCACTGGTTATTGAGAACGTGCGGCTTTATGAATTGGCTCAAGAACGGGCGGACAAATTGGAAAAAGCCCAGCAGGAAATCAAAATCCTTCGAGGTATTATTCCAATATGTACCTCCTGCAAAAGAATCCGTAACGACGAAGGCTACTGGCAACAAGTAGAAACTTATATTTCTGAACATAGTGAGGCCCTGTTCAGTCATGGGCTATGCCCGGACTGTATAGAGAAGTTATACCCCGAATATTCACAGAAAATGCAAGAGGCAAATTCACCGCAAAAATAAGCAACCTCCCATTGCTTCAGGACCTATGGACTCTAGGATACCGAAGAGATAGTCGCCATCAACAACAGGAGAGATAAAAAATGGCAACCAAGCAGGTATCGGCTCGTTGGACAGGCGCAGGATTACACTATATCGGCACCGACAGCAAAGGAAACAACATCTCTATGGGTGGCGATCACACCGTACCCGGCGAGTTGCTCCTGATTAGCGCGGCGGGATGTATGGGCATGGACGTGGTCAGCGTGCTGCAAAAAAAACGCCAGGCCGTTACCGGCATTGAAATTCAGGTAACAGGTCACCAGCCCGATGATTACCCCCAACCTTTTCAAATTGTGGAATTGGCCTTCACGGTGAAGGGAGAGAACGTAGACCCCCATGCGGTCGAACGGGCGATTGAATTATCCAGAGATAAATACTGCATCGTGGGGCAAACGCTGAAAAACGTGGTGGAATTAAAAACCACTTATACCATTGAAAACGAGTAAGGGCAGGTTTTTGACCTGCCCTCTGGAGATATTTCATTATTGATAAGTTGTGATTTAACTCCGCTGGTAATGTAGCCGCCAGGCCAAGAGCACTCCGGCCAACGAAATGATAAAACCCATTACCGCTGCCAAAATCAGTAAATCCCGCGAGGGATTAGGGGGTCGATAACCTTGGGCCTGCCGGAGATGAGCGGTGGTTAGCAATTCTTTCTTTAAATCGGTTTCAAACCGGCGGGGAGGATGGATAGGCTTGAGGGTGGATTGGATTTGTTCGGCCATATCAAACAGTAGATTCAGTTCGTCTTTGTCTTCCACCGAGAGATCACCGTAATCTTCGGAGGTGGGATGTTGTCCCTGCAAGAGCTGGTCGGCGTGGGTAGATAAAATATCCTTAAAATGTTTTTTGTTCATGGTTGGGGTCCTCTGGCTATGTCTCGTCTGCCGGGTAGGTGGCAAACCCAACCGTACCCGGCCCAAAATGAACCGCCAGCGAGAGGGCAAGGTCGGTAACAAAGGTGTCCCGGCAATTCAGATGATCTTCAACTTCGGCCAGCAAATCTTCGGCTTCGGTCTGAGCCAGAGCGTGGACCATCCCCACGTGGACCGGAGCCTCGCCAATATCAGCCTGGGCCATCATCACCATGCGTTTAAACCCACTTCGTTGCGTTCGGACACGGTCTATGGGAATCAAATTTCCCTCCTCAACCCCCACAATCGGCTTAATATCCAGCAGCGAGGCTACTGTTTCGCGTAGTCGCCCTACCCGACCACTCATCCGGGCATAACGCAAGTCTTTTAACAGAATGTATATCTTTAGCTGAGACCGCCGGGCCTCAAGATGCGATACAATTTTTTCCACCGGCCAACCCATCTTGGCCAGTTGGGCAGCCTCGCGGACCATAAAGCCCAGACCCGGCGAGCCGGTCAGGCTGTCAACAACACTCACCTTAACCTGGCCCTGTAATTGTTTGGCTGCCATATAAGCCGACTGCCAGGTGCCGCTCAACTTACTGGTCAAGTGAATCGACAGAATCTCACTGCCATCAGCCGCCAATGTTTCATACAGTTCCATAAATTCTCCCACCGAAGGTTGAGAGGTGGTAGGCAGCGCTCCCTCCGTATCAATGCGCCGGTAGAATGTATCTCGGTTGATGGTCACTCCCTCCCGAAATGTTTCCAACCCAAATTGAATATTCATTGGAATGGTGGTGATTTGATACCGGTCAAACCAATCGACCGGCATGTCACAGGTGGTATCGGTAACAATCTTGATCATGATTCGTCTCTTTGTAGCTCCTTTACCAGATTTTCATGCTCAGCCAGCAATTTTTTGAGCGATACCAGGGTGCGATGGTAGAGCGATTTGATGGCCCCTTCACTGCGGCCCATCACCATACCAATTTCGGCATTGGACATTTTTTCGATGAATTTGAGGGTTAATAATTGTTGGCGCTCCGGCGGCAGTTCTTGAATGGCCGCCAGTAACAATTCGCGCTCGTTGGTGCGTTCTGCAGCATGGTGGGGATTTTCCCGGCCCTCGCCGCTGAGGTTGACATTTTCCAGAGCCACTATCTGGCGACGGCTGTGGTCGCGGTGCCAATTGGCTACCAGATTGTGGGCAATGCGGTAAAGCCAGGCGGCAAAGGGCGCCCCGTTATGCTTGTAGCGAGGAATATGATTAAGGGCGCGATAGAAGACTTTGGCCGTCAAATCTTCCGCATCATGGTGATTGCCCACGCGATAGTAAATATAGCTATAAATTCTGTCGACATGCAACTCGTATAGCCGGCCAAACGCCGTAGGGTCGGTTTTAGCCTGTTCTATAAGTTCGGCTTCGTCTATTTCCGTAGTCATCAATTCTTCTTTACCAGCCTAACCCGGACCAGCCAAGACCAAATAGCAATCTAATCGTTGGTAAAATTTCTTGCTCAGTGTACAAGAATTTGATAGGTTAGGCACCATAAGGCCCAAAAATCAACTATGCCGACTCCGGGCAAACCCCCGCGGCCAATGTCCCCGGTCCTAAATGCGCGCCCACAGCCGGACCAAGCTCGAAGATAAAAAAGTAGGTAATGTTAAAATGTTGACGCATCATCTCCCCCAGCGTTTCAGCCTCGGCCTGGGCGGTAACGTGCATCACGCCAGCCTGAACAAGCTGATTGGGAGCGGGCAATTTTTGTTCAAGTTCGGTCAACAGACGGCAAATAGCCCGTTTTTTGGTGCGAACCTGGCCCACGGGTTTGATCTCACCATCTACAACAGCCAGTATTGGTTTGGTGTCCAGTAGCCCCCCCAGAAAAGCCGTGGCTGCCCCAAGGCGTCCGCCCCGTTTGAGATATTCTAGGGTGTCTACCATAAAAAAGATGGCCAGTTCTCGCCGCATCTGTACCAACCGGGCCAAAATCTCAGCCAGACCACGGCCGTTGACGGCCATCCTGACCGCGGCCATGATCATCAGGCCCACGCCCATTGCCGCCGAAAGCGTGTCGAAAACGGTAATCCGGGCTGTCGTCAGTTGGGCTGCCGCCGCAACGGCGGCATTGTGCGTGCCGCTCAGTTTACGACTAATGGTTAAAACCAAAATCTCAGCCGCCGGGTTTCGGGCCAGAATTTTCTGGTAGGCATCTTTGAACGCGTCAACCGATGGCTGAGAGGTAGTGGGAAACTCGGTAGTCGCGGCTAATCGTTGGTAAAAATCGTCATTATCTATGGTTGTCTCAACAAAAGTTTCAGCGCCAAGCTGTATTTTCAGAGGTACCAGCAAAATATCGTATTCTGTTACATACTCAGGGGGGAGGTAACAGGTGGAATCCGTGACTATTTTTATCATTCGCAGCGTGTCAGGTTGAAGCCCGGCGAACCACTGTCATTGCATCGCTCAAAAACATCGAAAGTTTGGTGATGCTTTCGTCACTCAATTCGGCCAATTGATTTTGGAAGCGTTTGGTATGGGTCAATAGCTTTTCAGTGAGGGATTTATCATCATCGTTGGTCAGGGTAGTGCCCAAACTCAATCCGGCCAAAGCCCCCAGGCCCACCTGTCCTTTGGTCGTGACCGTATCCAATATCGGCCGCAGGTTACGGTCTCGCAAACGTTCCAGGTTGAGGATGAGCACCGAAATCATCTCGGCGCAATAGGTCAACGGTATTTTGGTATCGGGCAGATTAGACAGAGCCTCACGGAGGGCTTCGACCGGATTACTCTGACGGGCCTCTTCCAGACGATGCAAAATATTTTCTTTAACGCTTTGCCAGTCGCTATTGTAACGCATCTCCTCACGGAGTTGGGTCAGAAATTGGGCGGCCCTGTGGGTAGGATAAAACACCACTTGCGAACGTCCCGGGCCAGCTTGTTCATCATTTAAAACATAATCCGATGCCGCCACTCCTTTTTCTTCGAGTACCTTCAACATATCATAGGCCGAAAATTTATTGACTCCCAATTTCTCGGCCACCACCGAATAATGTACCGGCCCTTTTTCACGATAAAGCTCAAACAGTTTATCTAAAAACGTCTGCTGGCGAGGCGTTAATTTTAACATGGGAGGGTTCCTTTCGGGGCTATTCTGGCCCAAAAAATACCACAGGCTCCCTCGATTGTACTCGCAACTATTGGCCTTGTCAATTAGGGTTTATCCCGGATTTTTGGTGGATTTTACGCGGGGGAGGGGCAAGGTAGGTCGGCCGATATTGTCACGGTAAACCAGGTTGCCTTCTGACCTGCCTCGCTCTTACTTGGTGGCTATTGGCAAATTGGTTTGCAGAGATAAATATGATAGAATGGAAGCCACCCATTAAAAGAGAGTAACTGCTAATGGATTACAAATGGTTTTTGCTGATTTTGTTGGGCGTGTTGGTGGGCATTGGGGCGGCCTTTTCCGGACTGGGTGGTGGCTTTCTGATGGTTCCCCTCTTACTTCTGCTGGGCTACCCGGCCCAGAAGGCGGTGGGTACATCGTTTCTGGCCATCTTCATTATTTCCATCTCCGCCTTGATTGCTCACAACAAACTGGCCAATGTTGATTACAAGGTGGGGATTTTACTGGGTTTGGGGGGCATCATTGGCGCTCAAATTGGTGCGCGTCTGGTGGAGTATGTGCCCACGGTCACATTCCAGAAGATTTTTGCCTTCATCCTGCTGGGACTGGCCATTTACATCTTTTTCAAAAAATGACTCCTCAATTCTGATGCTGCTGCCACAGATCAAAGAGCAATTTAGCCACGGTTTTTGGATCGTGCCGGATGGTATCTTGCTTTTGCCACAGCTCGCGCTTTTCGGCGGGGATTTCCGACACGTTCCCTAAAACCGGCTGCACGCCCATTTCTCGAATCTTTTCTTGTTCTTCGTCGGTAATAGACAGCGGTAGCAGCCCCTCTTCCTCGTAAGCCTCGACTACATGGTGGGGAAGCGGCGTGGTGTTAATAATGGCGTAATCCAACACCTCGGGATAGAGATAAGAAACAATTTGCCCGACATGATCCGACAAGGTGTAGTCGTCGGTTTGTCCCGGCTGAATGGTGGTATTGCAAATATAAACCACCACAGCATTCGACTGGCAAATTGCCCGGGCGATGTCGTTAAACGCCAGGCAGGCCAACACCGACGTAAATAGGCCGCCCGGCCCAATGGTGATCAAATCGGCGGTGCGCAGGGCTTCCACGCCCGCTTCGTAAGCCTTTGCTTGCGGACTCTGAATAAACACCCGTTTGATGGGGGGTTTGCCCTGAGACCGCACATTCAATTCCCGCTCAATAATGGTGCCATCAACCAGTTCTGCGCAAAGATGGGTGTTGTGGGTGGTTACCGGCAAAATCCGAATATCGACATCCAAAATATCGTGCATCCGCTCAACGGCCTCGGTAAAGCTGCCGGTCATCTGGGTCATTGCGGCCAAAATCAGGTTACCCATGGCAATGCCGTCAAGTGGTTCGTAATTGGGCACGTGCAGGCGATGCTGCATGAGTCTGGAAAAAAACGAATCCTCCCCGGCCAGAGTGGCCAGAGCGTTACGGATGTCGCCAGGGGCCGGAATATTGGCCAGGGTTCGCACTTTGCCGGTGCTCCGGCCCGTGTCGGTTACGGCAATGATCCCTGTCAGCGCGCTGGTATATTGTTTTAACCCAAGCAAAACTTGGGTAACGCCACACCCCCCACCAATGGCAACCACTCTGGGAGAGTTCGCAGTCATCTGTTGCCCCTTTTCAAAATCAGAAATCCGTTAGCAATTGGGATTTCCTTTCAGGTGCGATACACTATACTTGGGGGAAATGTTACTGTCAAAATGAAGACAGGGGCTTACCTTCATTTCCAATCTACCGGCGAGGTCAACTGGCCTAATATGGCCCTTCGAACCCAGTCTAACCCCTGGATTACCAGCCAGCGCCGAATGTAATCCTCTTCGTGGGGCTGGAAACGACGCGTCCGACCTCTTTGCCTGATCTCCTCGGTTAACGAATCGCCAGCCACAGCAATAAAGGTTAAATGATCGTTAACTCCATCAGCCAGGGGTCCGAGCAAGGCCAGGCCGATTCCACCGTGGGGAGCAATTGCTCTGGCCAGGGCAGCGGCCTGGGTGTATCCATCGGCAGCTTGCAAGTTGACATCATCGGCCAGACCAACGGCTTGAAACGCCTCTCCCGGACCGGCGGGCTTCAGTCCGGTAATTATCACGTCTCCAAAGCCGGCCTCAACCATTTCTCGTCCCAGTTGACCCCCGGTCAGGGTATCGATGATAGCCAACTTCAGGCCATTCTCGGCCAACAGGCGGCCTACCACTTCTGGCACGGTTTCTTTGTCTACGCCGTAAATAGCGACGCCCAGTCGCCGACGAAGGTCGGCTTCAAGGGGGGCCATCAACGCGTCAGCCTCAACCTCGGAGTTGGCTTTGGCCGTGATACGAATATCGGTTTGGCCGGGATGCGCTGCCAGGGCGACGGTGGGGTTGGTTGCGGTCATCAAGTCGCCAATGGCCCGATCCACGTCGCTCTCACCCACGGCGCAGGTCCGCAGAACACGGGCCTTGATGATTTTGGCCCCTCCCATACGCTCGACCAGCAACGGGATAATTGTGTGCTCCATCATATACTCTAACTCGCGGGGCACCCCCGGCAGAGAGATGACGAAGCCGCGTCCCCTCACATCCTCACTCAAAAAGCAGGGAGCGGTGCCCACGGGATTGCGCAGGGGAATAGCTCCTTCGGGCAGGTAGGCCTGCCGTTTGTTGTTGTCGGACATTTTGCGGCCAAAACTACGAAAACGGGCGGCGATTTGTCGTTCCAATTGTTTGCTGTAAACCAACTTACGCCCGGTGGCATTGGCCACCGCCTGGCGAGTCATATCGTCTACCGTAGGCCCCAATCCACCCGAGGTGATTACCACATCGGAGCGATCCAGGGCCAAATTGAGAACCTGAGTGATACGGTCCTCGTTGTCGCCCACGGTGGTTTTGTAGTAAAGGTCCAGGCCAATATGGCGCAACATTTTGGCCAGCCGGGTGGCATTGCTGTCAACAATTTCTCCCAGCAACAGTTCGCTGCCGATCATCACGAGTTCTGCGTGCACGCTTCACCTCTTGTTTCTTAAATTGGGGAACATGATTGAGCAAATTCGGTCAATCGTCAAATCAGGGGGAGGTTTGCGCGGGGAAATCAGAGTGGTTGGGCATCATTAAGTTGCCCTCGGCAAAGTAAAAAAAAACAAACTTCCGTGGCCGGACACTCCCTTACTCTCTACCCCCACCTGGCCATTGAGTTTCTCCACAATGCGTTTGACAATAGACAATCCCAGCCCATGCCCGGTAACTCGGACCCGACCGAGTTGGGTGAACGACGTGAATAACTGAGGCTGAGTTTCACGGGATAGGCCGATTCCATTATCTTTTATCCAGAAGCGTATTTGTCCATTTGTTTGGATCGTCGATCCGAGTTCTACCCGGGGGGGCTGACCGCCATATTTGATGGCATTGCTGATATAATTAACCCACACTTGCTCGACCCACGGGGCGTAACCCAGGGCTATCGGCCAGGAATTGGGTATGATAATCTCGGCCCGGGCTGCCGCAATTTCGTGGGCTAAACGTTTCGTTGCTTCGTTCACAATTACGGCCATCGCCAGCGGTTCAACTTTTACCTCAATCTGGCGCACTTCAGCCAATAGGAGTAATTCATCAATAATACTATTCATTTTGAAGGCAGTTTGTTTAATATCTTGTAGCATCTCACGCTGATCGTCATTCATCCTAAACGATGTGTCATCCAATAACATACTGCTGCAGATGGTGAGGTTGGAGAGAGGGGTTTTTAGATCATGCGCTACCGTATGAACATAAGCATCCAGTTCTTCGTTGCGGATCTGGAGTTCCTGTGTATATCGACGCAGGGTTTCTTCGCTTTGCTTCAAATTCCTGAATAAAACACTGTACGGCCTGACCAGCCCTGTTTCGATGATAGCTTTGTAGATGAGGTAGAACGACACAATTTTTAAGATATGACCTATCAAGTTGGAAAAATCATACACGCCCACATAATTGGTGAAGGCCAGTTCGGCGCTAATAGTACAGACAATGGCCCAGGCCAACAGGCGCAACACCTCTCGATCAAAATATTGGCGACGGCGGTAGAGCAGGGCAATTGAACCGACAAGGATCAAAGCAATAAAATACTCGCTCAATATCTTAAAGGGGGTCAAACCAACCCCTTCGATGTAACAATCGGGAAAAATTTGCCAATAAAAAATAGTACCCAACAACAGGCTAGTCACAATGGTATAACTCAAAAACATCCGGTTTGGCCTAAGCGTAACGATCAGAAACAAGGGGGCAATCAGCAATGAGACACTTTGCAAATACCTGGCCGCTATCCACAACTGGGTAGGCAAATTAGCGTTGTCACCTTTAAATATCGCCATTCCTTTATAGGCCAGCGTGTGGAGCAAGTCCAGTCCGGCGACAAATAAAAAGGCGATCCCAATGAACAGCAGGTAATTGTTATCCAGAAATCGTCGGGAATTCCAGGCCAGCATAAAAGTGGCACAGGCAACAATAATACTGAAAAGCTCGGCTAAACTGTGGAAAAGCAGGTAGCTGTAGCGGCTGGTCAGGTAGAGACCAAGCAGAATCACTACCCATACCAAACCAAAGAGGAGTCTGCGGAACCATACGCCCTCTTTCGCCATTGTACCCTCCCTATAGAGCTTTACATCCTCTAGGGTGAATCCCTCACGGTGAGTATAACACAAATGGGTAAGGAAATGCCAGTTTGACGTGAAGCCTTTTTTGGGTACAATTTCGCTCTATCTCCTACACACCCCAACGTGAGGTGGTAGGGCTGATGCTGCGGACAAATATAACCATCCCCATTTTCCCATATTAACATGTAAACGAGGAGGATAGAATGTTTAAAAGAATATCTGTTGTTTTGTTGGCGTCAGTGGTGTTTGTTTCGACAGTGGTTTGTAGTCTGGGAAGTTCGGGACCAACGGAAGCCGAACTTGCCGCTTCTATTTCCACGGCCACAACTGAAACTGTTGAGCAAGTGGCAGAGGTGGTAGAAGACCAAACCACCATTTCCGAGCCAGCCCCAATCCCCCTTAACACTCCCATTCCCGAACCGACCGAGGAATCCTTTGGCGCGCTGACAGCCCGGGAGGCTTTTGATCTGGCCCTGACCGAGGCTCTGGCGTGGCAGTCGGATGCCAGCCTCGTATCGATGGGTACCACTCAACTCGGCCCGTTAGATAGTGAGGGTACCTCCGAAAGCTGGTCATTGGGCTTCTATTCACCGTCGGCGGGAGAGATGCTGACTCTCTCCTTCATCAACGGCGCGCTCAATACTCCTCCGGTGGTGCAGTTGCCCGTCGACCCTGGCGTTATCCCGGCCCTGGCTTCGGTTATTTTGGAGTTGAAGGACCTTTACGATACCGCAGTAGCCGCCGCCGGTAGCCAATATACGGGCGAGGCCTATTACCTGATGGCCGGGTTGACTCGTTATCCCTTGGACGATACTGTTCCTACCTGGTATATGAACTTTCACAATGTCCAGAACAATACGGTTGCTTTTACCGTTATCATTGACGCTCGCAGTGGTGAAGTTATTCAGGCCATTAACGTGGCCGGTGAGTAGTGAACCTGGAGGATCTATGGGACAATTAGAAGCCATCTGGCTTAAGCGAATGAAGGGCGGGTCGATGAATCCTGTTGAGAAGGCCACCTTGAAAGCTCATCACGGTTTGGTGGGCAATGCCCATCAAGGCGGCAAACGACAAGTTACGCTGATTGAACAGGAGATCTGGCAAGCGTTGATGGCTCAATTGGGCGCTTCGCTCCCCCCGTCGGCGCGGCGGGCCAACCTGTTGTTGAGTGGCGTTCGCCTGGCCAATACCCGGAAGCGGGTTCTACTTATTGGCGACTGTCGCATCCGCATTTGGGGCGAAACCAGACCATGCGAACTGATGGATGAAACGTTACCCGGTTTGAGAGAAGCAATGGCCCATAATTGGAGCGGTGGGGTTTTTGGCGAGGTCTTAGACAACGGCGAAATTGCTGTTGGCGACCCGGTAGGGTGGATGGAATAGGTATCAATGGTTTAGCGTTATAAAATTACTTATTCAAAGAGGACAACATGGCAACCAAATCTAAAATTAAGAAAACTGATAAAGAATGGCAGGAAATGCTCACCCCGGAACAGTATCACATTACCCGGGAGAAGGGCACGGAACGGCCTTTCACTGGTAAGTATTATCACAATGAAGAAGACGGGGTTTATTATTGCGTGTGCTGTGGTGCAGAATTGTTTAGCTCAGAAACCAAATACAACTCTGGCTCGGGTTGGCCGAGCTTCTGGGAACCCATCAACGAGGAAAACATTACTGCTGAGGACGACCACAGCCATTTCATGCACCGCACCGAAATACGGTGCAGCGTGTGCGATGCCCATCTTGGTCACGTTTTTGACGACGGCCCGCAACCAACCGGTCAACGTTACTGCATCAACTCGGCGGCGTTGAAGTTTGAGAAAAATGAATAGCGACGTTGCTTGCAACGTCGCTACGTTGCCAAAATCAATCTTTAAACTTCATCAAAACTTCATCAGCCGTTACTCCCGGCGCAATTATCCCTTTATCTGGCCAGCTCAGACCAATGTTGAGTCAGTTCATCGATTCCGTCAAAAATCGCGTCAGGCACAACCCCTTTTTGAATAATTGCGTCCTCGTTGTCAACACCGGTAAGAACCATGATCGTTTTCAATCCGGCCCGCTGCCCTCCTAAAATATCCGTCTCCAGACGGTCGCCGAGAGTAGCGGTATGTTCCGGGGTGCTGTTCATTTTTTGCATGGCAAGGTCAAACATAAAGCGTTCCGGCTTGCCAATGGTAAGCGGTTTAACCCCGGTAGCCGCTTGAATAAAAGCCAAAATGGAACCAGCGCCAGGGACAGAACGACCTCCTTCGATCGGAAATGTCAGGTCACCATTAGTTCCGATAAATCGCGCGCCATCCTGGATGAGCAAAGCGGCGTGTTGTACGGTTTCGTAAGTGAGTTCAAAATCTATCCCGGCCACAACCACGTCGACCGGCTGGCTGGAATCTGGCAGCACCATAAATCCGGCCTGGGTCAAGGCCTGGCGTAATCCTGCTTGTCCCACCACATAAACTTTGGCCCCGTCTTTATAATCTTGCTGCAAATAGGCCGCCGTCGCCAGCGACGACGTCAAGATGTGTTCCGAACCTACCCTCACCCCAAATCTGGCCAGTTTTTCCAGAAATTGGGCCGGTGTCTTGCTGGCATTGTTGGTGGCCAGCACAAAATCGATAGCGTGGTTCTGCAAGAAATCAAAAAATTCAATCAAGCCCGGCAAAGGCGTATCGCCCCGCCACAAAACGCCATCCATATCAATGACCAGGGCCTGAATATCGTTTAGATTAATCTGGTTCAAGATTTTCATTGTTTATGCTATTGGCTATGTTGCGGTGGGTAAAAAAACGACGGCGGCAATAAAGCGGGCCAAACTCAGCGCCGCCAAAGCCGCCCCGGCCCATACATTACCGGTGAGCAGAATAAACGGCGCCGCATACACCGAGGCGAAAAATGTAAAACCAACATTGGTCAACAAGGCGACATATTTGGCCCGGGGATTGGCGCTGGCTGCTATCCGGCGCATCCCAAAAATCATTACCGGAATTTCAGCCACGGAGAAAATTGCCAGAAACAAAAACACCCCCCACCCCACCAGGGGGGAGGTTAAAATTATTGGTATCCAGCCCTGAACGATAACCAAAATGCAGAAAGCCGTAAATAGAACCGATCCAACCAGGCCCACCAGACCGGTCAGAACAATGTTAGGTCGGCTCATCTTCCTCACCCGATTCCTGGGCTGTTTGCGCCTGGCTTACATCGTTCTCAACTTCCACCGCTGCGGTGGCAATAGCCCAGCTAACCAGGCCCCAGGTCAGGCCCGAAATCAGACTACCCATGCCAATCGACCAGGCTGTGATGGGTGTTGTTGGGTCTCTGAAGATACCAATAATGGTGAGAATAATTCCCAGGGCGGCAAAAACGAGTCCCACCTTGAGGGGGCCGCTCATCCGCTGCCACAAATTCCTATGTTGTTTGCCTGTTTCGGTCATAGTCATAACTCTCTCCTGAAATGCCATACGGATTTTAGCAGAAATGGAACAGGACGCAACCCTGATCCCGATATATCGCCCGTTGCCCGGTTGATGTCAATTTTGGCACTCTCTCAACCTCCGTAGTCTTGGACAAAACGTGCTATTATGCCACAAATAGTGATCGACAGGCCAATTCAATCATTCCAAATGGTGCCAAACTTGCTTAATATTGTTAATAATGTTAAAATTTTAAGGTTTCTAACCTTTTTTCCTCTCCACATTTTAACAAAGTTATGTTATAATAGTACTATAGTCCTAGTAGTACTTTAGTCCTAACGCCACTATATGTAGTAGTATTTCGTTTTTCGATGGAGAGGTTACCATGTACATGTTCAACCAGTTGTTCAAACGTCACCATAAAAAAAGTGGAATTGTGGCTAAAACCCGTTTGCAAAAGGTAGTGTCTCAAGATCGGGTCAAACTTTCCCCCGGCAGAATGAATCATCTCCGCGATGATTTGGTGCAGGTTATTTCCAAATACGTTGAAATTGATTGTGATCAAGTCAACGTTGCCTTGTCCGACAACAACCATCACGGTTGTTTGACCGCACACGTGCCGGTCTTGGGAGCATTGCCCAAGTAATCGCCAATCGGCAATAGCGATTGATAAGAGGCGGGCATGGCCTCTAACCATGCCCGCCTATCTTTTTGCCACAAATCAACCGCTCATTTCTCCTGGCGAAAAATGGTCAAGGCCCCACAAATTACCATAAAACGTCGAGACGGCCTCTACTTCCTATAACGTTCCAGCCACGCGACCGCATAATCAACCAAAGCCGGCTGGAGCATAAGCTGGGCCTCGGCCTGGGCCACCTGACCCTGCCTGACAAATTTGGTATCTTGAAGCAAATCTTTTCCGATGGCTTCAAAATCCGACCCATCCTGATAGATGTCCTGGATGGGCCGCCACACCCGTTGATGATTAATCGTTACCGGCGACCCATCCTGAATCAGCCGTTTGCCGGGATAACCGGCGCGGTATTCGGCCAGGTGTAAAGATGTATTGGAGCCGTGGCCCACGCCCAAAAGCAGCACATAGCCGCCCAGCCTGTAAATTTTACCCAGCGGTGAATTGTCACCCAGGCCAAAGTCAATTTGATGATCCAGCACAATTTCTTTGGCCCTGGCGCCCCAGGCCGCAAAAGAGACTTGAGGATGCCCGCTGCGCACAACCCCCGGCTGTTTGCGAAAACATTCCGGGATGACGCCCATGCCTCGGGTTGGAGTTAAATCCGGTGAATAGACCGGCATTGTCTCTCGAATGATCTCCCACCAGGGTTCGGGTACGGGTGGATTCTCCCAATTGGCGGGGTCGGAAAGATCGCCCGAATGGGTCGGCATCACCAACGTTCCCGTTGTCTCCAGAACGTTCTCCAGAGCCAGAATGACGGCTACCGGCCCGCCGCAAACCCAACCAAGCGCACTCAGCGAGGAATGGAACAAAACAATCATCCCCCGCTCAACCCCCAACGCCGTAAAGTCATCCATCAGGGATTGAATTGTGACGGGAGTAGGCGTGCGTCTTACCAGATTCGTTTCACTCATTGGTCCTCCTGCTGCACGGCAAATACGTGGATTTGGTGGGTTTGGACATCGGTGATATACAGATAGTTTGCCCTGGGATCAAAATAAATACCAACCGGAGCAATCAGATTTGCCGGCCCAATGGTTTGCCAGTGGTCCAGTAACGCGCCATCGGGCGCATAACGCATCAGAGAACGGCTCTGGGATTCGGTAACAAAAATGGACCCATCGGGGCCAAAGGCCAGATGAGGACCATTGTAAGCGTAAGCCGGAGGGATGGCCCACTGGTTCAGAAAGTTGCCCCCCGGCCCCAAGTGTTGGATCCGATGGTTCATAGCCTCCGCCACAAAATAAGTGCCCTGCGAGTCGCGCAGCACGTCGGTGGGTTCGTTTAACTGGCCGGGACCATCTCCCAATTGGCCGATATTTCCCATCAACGAGCCATTGCCGTTAAAAAGCGTCAGCCGGGCGCTGCCCGTGTCGGCCACCGCGATGGTGTCGTCTTCAAAAATGGTCATGCCACGCGGATGGAAAAAATAGGCCGTGGGTCCACCAAACCGCTCCACAAGATTACCCGCCGCATCGTAACGATAAATCCATTGCAAGGACGAGTCCAGTGCCAGGATTTCGCCCTGACTGTTGACCCCAACCGCCAGCGGTTCCTCAAACGAGAATTCCCCGCCGGTCAGGCCCTGAATAAAGGTACCATCGGGGCCAACGATTTGCACCCACCGATTGCCGGTATCGGCTACAACCAGGTTGTCGTTAGGTAACACCGCTACATCTCGCGGCTCAAAAAAGAGACCTTTCTGGCCTGGCCCCCCCAACGTGGTCACCCAAGACAAACTGACCGGCGAAACGTTTACCGGCGCAGCCTGGTACGACGGTTCAGGTTTTTGGCCCAACGGCGGCCAAAGATAGTTGCTGGGAATGGGGCCAAACCGGCCGTCAGGCCGACCCCAATAAAGATGGAGGCGCGAACGATCCACATTATCCCGAAAACGCACCATTATATCGTGCAGGCCCTGGTCCAGATTAATCGTGTTCTGGGTGTATTCATCCAGCCCCATGGTGGTAACCAGTAATTGGCCGTCTAGAAATAACTGCGCTTCCGGTACGGCCCGCAAACCTAATTGATAAAGGCCAGCCTGAGGCACATCAAGCCAGCCAACCCACTCCACTGTGTAAGGCCGGTTGAGGGGGATGAAATGAAAATAGGTATCCAGAAAGGGATCGACCCGCTGCAAGGCCGGTTGGCCTTCCCAGTGATCATTGGGATAAAACGTACCCAACAAACCGTGATTGGTGATGGGCGGGGTGTATAACGCCCACTGCGGGATGGCGGCTTCGCTCTGAGCGGGGGGCTGCCAATAGAGCGCAACCTGGCCCGGCGCGCTCTTGGCCCGTAGCCGCAGGGTGTGGTTGCCCTGAGGCAGCACCAGGCCGGTAACCTGCTCCCCTTGACTGCGGTCGAAGACGGGGTAACCGTCAATTTCCAGATACGCCGGGCCGGGCGTAACTAAACGAAGGTTGTAAGAGCCATACTGCGGCGCGTACAAGATGCCGCTCCACTCCGCCACAAAGTCGCCTGTAACCGGACTTTCGTCGGGCCAGGTGGTATTTAGGTACAGCACCCGGTCGATTTGCAGAGGTGAGGCATCCGGTTCCGGCCCCCTGACCAGCAAATTTTCGTCACTATCCGGCCAATAACGCAACTCCAGCCCTTGTACCGAAGCCACATCTGCCGGTTGTAGCTCGGCAATATAAACCACCGGCGGGCCTTCGTCCGCCTCGTCCCAACCCACGACGGTGTAAAACGTGGCGTTGGGATACAGCGTTTGCGCCTCATCAAAAATCCAGACATCGTCGGGATGGATGAACAACGTAACCGGCCGGTGGGGAGACATCCGAATGGGCAGGGCATCCGGCAGGTTCAAGACGTGCCGGTCAACAGCAGCGGGCGCCAGAAAATCGAGCGAGGGATGGTTGGCCAGGAAGGGCGATATAAAGTAGCTGTAACCTGGCCCCAATTTGGCCATTTTGCGGCCAACAATGGTTTCTGGAGTGGAAAACGCATTCCATGAGGCAAAATTATTGGCCTGACGCCCAAAATAAGTATAGGCATTGGTCACCAACACAAAACCGGCCAGGGCCGCCGTGGGAACAACCAGCCAGGCTTTGGGCAGGGGTTTGAGCGTCCGTTCAGCCTCGCGGCCCAAAACCGTCAGCGATAGTCCAGCCAGATAGATAACTGCCGGGATCACGGCGATAGAGCGCAGTGATTGCGGCGCCTCGAAATCCACGGCCAAAATACCCCCGGCCAGGCTGACCGGCAGGAGCAGCAGGAAAAAGGCGTGGGCCGGATAGCGGGGTCGAACCACGGCCAGGCCGAAGCCCAACACCAGAAACACGGCCATAGCCGGATCCAGCATGGGCTGGCCCGGCAGGTTGTGCCGCCCATTATTGTCACCCTGGTAGTTGAACATCAGGAGATGCTGGCCGGTGCTGTAGCTCAGAGCTTTCAGGATATCGGGGTGATCGCGGCGATTGAATACGGAAATCTGGCGGGTGCGATACCAGAAAGCGTCGGGATTGTCCAGGGCAAACTTGACCACCGGCATCACCACCAACCAGGCTGCCACCACCAGCGTTAAAACACGTCCCAACTGGGCCAGCCAACCGCCGTTTTGTAGCGTGCCAACCAGCCAGCGCCACCACAACAGGATTCCCAGCAGGGCAAACAGCACCACGGCCAGCACGTACAGGCGAAAGGCGGTGTAAAAGACCAGACCCAAACCCAGGGTCAATCCGGCCCACATGGCATCACGCAGCCGACCTCGCTGCCATAGTCGGGTTAGAAAAAAGAGGCTGAGAAACTCAAAGAAGGGCGTATCGATGCCGGTCATGGCGATGCGGCTGAAGTTGACGTGCCAACGGGCCGCCGCAACCAGAAAGGCCAGCAGCAGGCCAAATCGCGGCCCCCAGGCCTGGCGGCCAAAGAGATACGCCGCCAGCACGCCGCCCACCCCAAACAACACGCTGACCAGGCGCATGGCATAAATGGTGTTGCCCAGCCACCTGAGGGCCAGGGCATAGGTTGCCAGTTGGTGGCCTGTGATGTTGATGGGAGCGTAAAGCACGGGTCGGTAACCCGGCTCTTGCAGCATCCGGCGGGCCTGCAGACCGGCCTCGGCCTCGTCGAACCAAATGCCAAAAGGTTGGCCGGGGAAATGATACAGCCGCATCAAAAGGGCCAGGCCCACTACCAAAGCCAGCCCCAGCATTATGCGGCGATGGGGGAACAGAAATAGTAGTTCCTTGCGCCAGGGGTCGCCACGGGCGAGAAGCAACATTCCCCCCACAAACAAACCCAGGCTGACCAGGTAAAGCCACCAGGCCTGCTGTCGGGCATCCTCCCGGCCAAAAAAGTCGAGGGAGATAAAGGAGATGCCAACTGCCAGAACAATTAGCCAGATGCCAACATTTCGCCGCCAGCCTCCCCGAAGGTTAAGGGAGGTAGGTTGGCAGCCGGGCGCGTAATGTTCTGGTGATTGCAGGCGGGGAAGATGACCCGACAACGCCCGGACAAAGAGGATGACCGCCACGCCGTAGAGGAACAGCCCGTCCCATAACGAATCTTGGCCAAAAAAATATTGTCCCGCCGCGCCAATTGCCACGCCCAACGAGGCCAGAGCCAGCCGTTCGAGGGTGCGCCGAGGGCGCAGACGAGCCTGAGTTCTTTCAGAGTTAGGTACGGCCGGGGTCGGCGAATCCAGTGTAACCGTCATAGCCCTTATTATACCGAAGGGACAGGCTTTGGAAAAGTATCATCTTAAGGTTCCGCCGCCTGTTGAGGCCGTTTGTGGTGAACCATCACATCGACTGTCAGGGCCAGGGCGGCGCTGGAAATGGCGCTATGCACGGCAGCACGCTGCACGGTGGCCACATCGAGAATCCCGGCTTCTACCACGTCAACGATCTTTTTGGCGTTCACATCAAACCCATATCCCGGTCCGACCAGCCGAAGTTCAGCTAACAGATCCCGGTCATCATAGCCGGCATTGGACACTACGGTGCGGAAAGGGGCTTCCAGGGCTTTGAGAAGAATACCATAGGCGGCGCGTTCGTCTGCATTTGCGCTTTGTTCCAGGTGTTGCCGGATGGTCGGGCGGCAGTTGAGCAGAGCTACCCCGCCGCCGGGTAAAACACCTTCTCGCACGGCGCCGCGCATAGCGCTGGCGGTTCGTTTGGCCAGTTCTTTGCGAAGATCGATATCGTTCTCCGTGGTGCCGCCGACCCACAAGGTGGCCGAACCGCCCATCAGTCTGCCAATGCGCTGTTGTAGTTTCTGGCGCCCGGCTGGATCGTCAGATTTATCAAAGGCAGCGCGTAACTTAGAAATGTGCTGCCGCAATTGGCGGGCGTTACCTTTACCGCCGATGATGCCAAAATTTTTGCGATCGGCCCAAACCCGGCGGGCCTGGCCCAGGTCTTCAGCCTGAGCTTGTTGCAGGCCCTCCCTGGTTACCGATAAAAAGGCCCGACCGCCGGTTAACACGGCAATGTCTTCCAACTCGCCCATCCGGTCGACGCCAAAACCCGGGGCAGAGACGGCGATTATCTGGAATTTTTCGGCCTGTTTTTTGTTGTTTGCCAGCAAAAAGCCCAACACGCTGTCGGCAAGCTTGTTGGCCACAATCACCATCGACTTGAAGCCAGCCTTGACCGCCACCAACATGACCGGCATCAGGTGATAGGGATCGTCAATATCCAGATCACTGATGAGAATAGCGGCATTCTCAAAGTCGGTGCGCTGCCGGGTTTGATCCAGAATCATCTCCCGCGACATGACCCCATGTTCAAAGTAGATACCTTCCACATATTCCCGGTCCAACTCACGACCGCGCGCCCCCCGGATTTCCAGGCGACCGTACTCGCCGATGATGTCGAAAATTTCACCCACCAACCGGGACATCTCCGGATCGTAGCAAACAGATTGGGCAATCTGGGCCAGTTTCTGCCGGCCCTCTACCGGCATGGTCATTCCGGCCAATTGTTCATCTATAACTCGCAAGCCCTCTTCAAGATAGTAACGCAAACGCTGGGCATTGCCACCGGCGGCAATATACCGCAACCCTTCATCGAAAATTGTCTGGAATATAACCGCCGCTGTTGCCGTGCCGTCACCGACTTTTTCGTGCAAACGCCACAGCATCTGGCGAATGAACATGGCACCTACGTCGGCGTCTCGACCGGCTATCTGAATTATCCGCCGGGCAATCAGACCGCCATTATCAAGCATTTCCGGCATTTTTTCGCGGTTACTGATTCGCTCGATGGCCACCGTCCGTGGTTGTGGTCCCAGGGTGGGGCGTATTGCGTTGACAATCTGGTTTACCCCTTCCTGGATGCCCTGATAAGTAGCCGGTTGAAAAACAACCCGTCGGGTTTTTGATTTTGTCATTAATTAGGTTACACCTTATTTTTGTTTTTGGCTGGCTTCATCCTTAAGCCAGTCATCAATTTTAATTGAATAAACTCTGGAAACCGAATCCTCACCCATCGAAATACCGTACAAGGTGTTGGCGGCTTCGATGGTGATGCGATTGTGTGTGATCACGATAAATTGAATATCGCGGGCCAGCGCGGCCAGGGCTTCACGGAAGCGGCCAACGTTGGCCTCGTCGAGCATGGCGTCAACCTCATCAAAAATTACAAAAGGCGTGGGGCTGGTGCGCAACAAAGCAAAGATCAATGCCTGGGCCGTAAGCGACCGCTCGCCACCGGAGAGCAGGGCCAGACTTTGCAGGCGTTTACCGGGCGGACGGGCTGCAATATCCACCCCGGATTCGATGAGATTATCGGGGTCGGTCAACAGCAGTTGCGCCTCGCCGCCGCCAAAGAGCAACTTGAAATAATTCTGAAACTCTCTGGCTACCTTCTGGAAGGTGTCGGTAAACGCCTCTTCCATAGTTTTATCTAGCCGGGCCATCACTTCTTTCAAATCGGCGGCAGCGGCTTCCAGGTCGGCCATCTGGCCGGTCAGAAAGTCGAAACGTTCGTGTAGTTCAGTGTATTCGCGGGGCGCTTCGGGGTTGATGGTGCCCAGCCGACGTACCTGCAACTTGAGCCGCTTGACATCCTCTTCTACGCCCGGCGGTAACTCCTCAACCACCGGCAAATCGGACACCAACGGCCGAATGGGCAGCACCGGCTGGCCGACTTGTTCGGCAGACATGTCCAACCTGACCAAACCCAAATCATCCTGAATCTGACGTTCCAGATTGTCCAGATCGTCCTGGCGGCGGGCTGCCTCCAGGGAAGCCCGGCCATGTTCACTCTCCAATCGCTGCAATTGGTGGCGCAGATTCGTTTCTAACTGTTCCTGGTGTTGCAGGCGATTTTCCAGTTCGGCCAGGCGTTTTTCTGTATCACCAATTTGGGCGGTAAATTGCTCTAATTGTTGGCTAAACCCGTGACCATCTGCCGCAAGAGCCTGTCGCTGCTGGTGCAGGGCTGCCTGCTCAGCCGCCAGGGTGTCCACCCGGTTCTGTTTACTTTCGATCTGAGTGGACAACTGATGATAGGCGGTTTGATAATTTTCTAAAATGGTCTGTTGGCTTCTTTGCCGGCCCTGGATCAGGGCCACCGCATTTTTGGCCTGGTTCAACTCGGCCAGCAGATTCTCGGCCGAAAGGGCATTGACCTCGCGGGAGAGTTGGCGCGCGGTTTCTTCGGCCTCGCGTTGTTCTTGCTCCAGTTGGACCATCTCGTGTTGAAGGTCGACCTTGCGCTGTTCGAGTTGCGTTAACTCGGCCCTGGCTTTGTCCTGCAAGTCTTGATGCCAGCCGAGGCTATCGGCCAGTTGTTCTAACGAACGTTCGACCTGGTTGATTGTGGCCTGCAACTCGGCTCGCTGGCCATCTTGTTGCTGCTGTTCGTCAAGTAAGGCCTGGAGCTTTGCCTCAACCGTTGCTGCTTCCTGGCGATTGCGCTCGAGTTGGGCCGTTGCCGATTGTTGGGCCTGAGTTGCCTCATCAATCTGCCGGGGTAACTCACGCAACTCCCGCTCACGGGCCAGCAGCGTACCCTGTTGGTCCCTGGAGCCGGCGCTACGCCCGCCGGTAACCGCGCCCCCGGAACGGATTAATTCGCCTTCCCGGGTGACAATTTGGAACCCCCCCTGCATCTCGGTAAAAGCGCGGCGAGCCGCCGCCAGATCGTCAACCACAATGGTTCGGTTGAGAGTCAGTTCGGCAATAGGGCGTAATTTTTCCTCAATCTTGATCAAGTCCGAGGCCCGGCCGATGACGCCTGGCGTAGGGGGTAGCTCAACCGCCCGCCCCGGACGAATTGTATCGAGCGGTAAGAGGGTGGCCCGGCCTTTGCGGTGTTGCTTGAGATAATCGATGGCGGCCTCGGCATGGGCAAAACTGTCTACCACCACATCCTGCAAGCGACTCCCCAGGGCCGTTTCAATGGCCACTTCCAGATCAGGCGCAACCCGAATGACCTGACTCACCGTTCCGACAATGCCCGAAAGTTTATTTTCCTGAACAATAGCCCGCACGCCCTCAAAGTAACCGGTCATTTCGCTGCGCAGTCTGTCTAGCATATCTCGATGAGCGCGCAAGTTGTCTTCCCGGCGTTGCAGTTCGGACAGTTGGCGCTTAAATTCATCCGCAGCTTCATTGAGTTGGCCGAGTGTTTCTTGCTGTTCAACCTGCTGCTTTTCCAGGGCGGCGCGCGCTTCATCCAGCGCCGCCAGTTCAGCGGCCAGCTGCGCCTGTCGGGCCTGGATGTCGCCCCGTTGTTCCGTTAGCCGGGATATTTCGGCTTGTCGAGTTTCCTGCTCTGCCAGGAGGCTATCGCGCCGTTCACCCAGTTGGGTCAAACGAGTCTGCCGCTCGGTCAGATCGGTGGCCAACTGGCGGATGCGCTTTTCAGCCACGGTCTGGCGGGCCAGAATAGCCTGTCGTTGAGATTGGTGTGCATCGAGTCGCTGCTGGGCCGCCCGTTTGGCCGTTTCCGTTTGGGCCAATTCGGCATTGATGGCAACCAGTTTTTCCTGGGCTTCGTCTACCTGCTGCTTCTGGGAGTCGCGATTGGCCAGCAGGGAATGTAATTCTCCCAGAATCTCTTCTCGTTGGGCGGCATACTGTCTGGCGCGTTCCTCATTAACCGCCAGCTTGCGTTGAATCGTTTCGGCCTGGGCATAGAGTTGATTGTTTTCGGTGTACCAGGTTCCCAATTTGGCCCGGAGCGCGGTTTGCTCGGAGCGGATGTGGGCAATTTCGCCTTCCACCTGGGCCAGGCGTCCTCGCTGGGTGGCAACGGCGGCTTCGCTCTCGCGCAAGCGGGCGGTTGACTCGCGGAGTTGGAGCTGGCCCCGTCCCCAGCGGTAGCCATACCAGACCCGCAGCAGGCCATCCAGGTGGGACATCAGGCGGGCGTATTCGTCGGCCCGTTCGGCCTGGCGTTCCAGCCGGTTCATGCGAGGTTCAATTTCTTTGACAATATCGTTCAGCCGGACCAGATTATCGCGGGTTGTTTCCAATTTGGCCAGCGTTTCGGCCCGTTTTTGCCGGTGGAAGATAATGTTGGCTGCTTCTTCAAAGAGTTGGCGGCGATCATCGGCATTCAGAGCCAGCACCCGGTCAATCATGCCCTGGCCAATCACGGTGTAGGTTTGCCGGCCCAGACCGCTCTTGGCCAAAATTTCGTTGACATCTCTGAGCCGCACGCGGCTGCCGTTGAGATAATACTCATTTTCGCCAGAACGGTAGGCCCGGCGCGAGATGGTCACCTCGGAGAAATCGAGCGGTATCCATTTATCGACATTGTCCAACACCAGCGTCACGGCGGCCATGCCCAGCCGGGCGCGGCCATCGGAACCGGAAAAAATCATGTCCTCCGTTTTTTTGCCCCGCAGCATGCTATAACTCTGCTCGCCCAACGCCCAGCGAATGGCATCGGCCACGTTAGATTTGCCGCTACCGTTGGGGCCAACTACCGCCGTAATGCCTTCGTCAAAGATGAAGGCGACCTTGTTGGCAAATGATTTATATCCTTGTAGTTCGAGGGATTTCAAACGCATGGGCAGATTTTCTCGTCGAACCGGCCAGGCCTGGTCTGTGCCATATCAGTTTAGCAAGTATAGTCGATTCTGGGGGATAGTCAAAGAACAGAAATCCTTTGAGCACCACCTTCATTGGATTTTGGAATTTTCAATCCTGAGGCTCGCCATTTTTATAAAATTCAGGATAGAGTTTGGCAGCGCAATCGGGGCAAAGCCCGTGACTAAATTCAGCTTCCGAATGATCGCGGATATAAACAGCCACGTCTTGCCAGTAACCATCGTCGTCACGTATCTTTTTACAGTTGGCACAAATAGGCAACAGACCGCGCAGGGTTTTGATTTGGGCCAACGCTTCCTGGAGTTCCTCATTGCGGGTCTGTAATTCGTCGTTCAAATTACGTAATTTCAGCATGTCGTCAAAACGGGCCATAGCAATGATAATAGTTCGTTCTACCTCACGCGGATTGGGGGGCTTAACCAGGTAAGCGCCTGCGCCAACCTCACCAGCCAGGGTAACCAGGTCTGGAGTTTCATAGGCCGTTAACATGACTACCGGCATCGGACATCGCTCTTGAATCAGGCGGGTAGCTTCGATACCGTCCATATTGGGCATTTCGATGTCCATCAATACTACATCAGGTTGGGACGGCGTTCCGGCGTATTGAGTCACCATCTCAATGGCCTGTGAGCCATCTGAAACTCTGCCGACAATGTTAAACCCGCCCTCTCTTAGGACCTCAACGATCATTTCGCCAGCCAAATAATCATCGTCAACAATCAATACCCGGATGTCTTGATTTCTTTTCATTGGTTATTCTCTCTATCAGGTTATCTCAGCCCTAAATTGAATAATGGCCACCGCACCATTATCATTGTGTAATGATATTTCCCCCTGCAAGTTATCACTCACAATATTCTTGATCAAGTCAAAACCCACGCTATGTTTTTCCCATCGTAACACATCCTGCGGATAACCCGGCCCATCATCGCGATATTCACACCGCACCATTCTTTGATCGGAGTCGATTTGAAAGGTGATTTGGGCGGCATCTCGCCCTTCCAGGGCATATTTGATGGTATTCGTGGCCAATTCGTTGACCACCAGGGCCAGGTTATGCGCCTGATCCGAGGTTACCCGGACGGGGGAAGCAGGTACATTTATCGACACCCGTTTATCATACGGAATTGTACGTAGAGCAGCATGGATTATTTCGGTAACCAGGTCACTCAGGCGCAGGGGGCGCCATTCGGACTCCGAGAGCATACTGTGAACCGAAGCCAGTCCGCGGACCCGGCCAATGAGTTCATCCATTGTGGTTTGATAGGTGGCTTGATTATCCACCTGCGCCCGACTGCGCGCCACATATAGTAAGCCAATGATGCCGGTTAAATTATTTTTTACCCGGTGATTGACTTCGCTCAACAAAATAGCCCTGGTTTCAGCATCTTGTTGGGCCTGCTCGTACAGGCGTGCATTTTGGATGGCCACCGCAATCTGATCTGCCAGGGTTTCCATCGCGGTGATATCTGTCTGGTCAAAGGCATCCACTTCAATTTCTTGCACGTCGAGCACGCCAATAACCTGATGATCCAATTTGAGGGGTACGCACAACTCGGCCTGGGTTGGTACTTCTTTTTGAAAACCAGCCACATAACGAGAATCCTGGTGGACATTGTTGACCAGGATTGATTGACCGGTTTGAGCGGCCAGGCCAATCAGTCCTTCGCCAACCGGCTGCTGATAGTCTGATCTGGCAATATCCATAAAACCACCAGCCATCGCCTGATGCCCCAATTGGTTCGTTTTTTCATCGAATAGAAGCAAGATAACGTTATGATATCCAAAACCTTGCTGAATGGCGCTGACAATTTCCTGTAAGAGTTGGGCCGGATCCAGGATTGAGACGGCCTTGCGCGCCACCTGGTTGACCACGGCCAGTTGGGTCGCCCATCTTCGTTCGGCTTCGTACAACTGAGCGTTCTCAATGGCTACCGCCGCCTGAGCGGCAAACACTTCCGCCAAACGGGCATGTTCTGGAGTATAAAATCCTGGTTCTTTTTTATCCAGAGCAATCATACCGCTCAGCCGCTTGCCTACCAGCATCGGCACGCCCAACCAGGCTCGAATGCCGGCCTGGGCGTGAGGCTCACGCCGAAAGTCCCCGTATTTAGCGGGAGCGTCATCCACAATAATTGTACTGCGGGTACGAACCACCTCGGAGTTAGGGTTATCTCCGCCAACCACAAAAGAGATTCCCACGATTTCTGGCAGATTTGGAAAACCACGCCCCCCCACAATTTCCAGCAGTTCCATGTCATCTTCGGAGTTTTGCCGGAGTAACTGCACCGAACACGTATCGTAGGGCACCACGCGCTGCAACTGAGCCAAAATGCGCTCAATTACCTCCTCTTGGTGTAGAGCCGTGGTTAAGGCCAGCGCTACCTGGCGTAGCGTATCGGCGGCCTGCCGTTGATCCTGTTCTATGGCGTAACGGCGGACATTACGAATGGCAATAGCAGCCTGGGTTGCAAACAAGCTCAACAAATGGGCATCGCTTTTGGAGAAAGTGTGAGGCGGTCCGGCCAGGACATCGAGCACGCCTAACAACTCTTCTGCCGTACTGCCCGCTCGCCAACAAATTGGCACGCTTATCACCGCCGTCCAGGGATAGCTGGTATGACCCTCCCGGTCCTGGTAATTGTCTACCAGAAGCGTCTCACCCGTTTCCCAAACCTTGCCGGTCAATCCTTCCCCTCTGCGCAGAACAGTTCCCGGCGGTGGCATGTCAGAACCCTGGATCATCTTCAATTCTAATACATCCTGTTCTGGCTGATAAAGATATAATCCGCTCGCGGTTCCTCCTACTAACTCCATTGCCTGCGAAACAATGGAGTGAAGCAGCTTATCAAAATCTAATTGGGCTGTAAGTTCTAAGCTTACCTCCCGTAATATCTCCAATTGAGCGGCATGCTTCTGCCACAATTCTTCGGCCTGTCGCCACTCACTAACATCACGGGCGACGCCCATCACCCCAATTATTTCCCCGTGCGCATCACGTAACGCTGAGGCCGAAAGATAAACGGGAAATACCTGCCCATTCTTCCTTTTGTTTAGAACTTCCTGGGTACATTGACCGTTCTCGAGGGTCTGCTGATGAACAAAAAGCCCCTCATCCGGGTCCGCATAGAGTAACCCAACATGCGCTCCAACAACTTCCTCCAGGGTGTAACCAAATGCTTGCTGGGCGGCTTGATTGAACTCCACAATCCGTCGTTCCAGATCAGCAGTAACAATAATATCCAGAGAACTCTCAATAATACTCCGGGCATATTCCCGAGAAGCGCGCAGCGCTTCCTCTACTTTCACTTGTTCCGTAATTTCCTGACTAGCTGTAACAACTCGATTGATCTGCCCGTTCTTAACTATTGGGATTTTGCGCGTTTCCACAAAAACTTCACGGCCGCCAACTTCATACCGTTCTCGAGTCGTCAGTAATTCGCCCGATTCAAATACCTGCCGGTATTCATCCCGTACCTGGTTGGGCAAAAATGGAAAAATCTCAAATATGGATCGCCCCAGTGCGTCTGTCTCCAAGCCCAACGCTTCGTTCCACTGTCTGAAGGCCGTATTGAACAGCACAATCCGTAAGTCGGTGTCAACCACGTAGACAACATCACCCATCACGTTAATCGGGGCATAATATTTCTCCTGAAATTCCTTTAGCACTATCTGCAATTGTTTGTCGGCCAGTTGTTCTTGCCATTGTTGCCAGGCCCGGTTGATAACGGCGGGTAAGAGTGTGAGATAACCCTCGGCCTGATCTTTGACCAGGTAATCTTGCGCACCGAGTTCAAGAGCTTTTACCGCCATCATCTCCGCTCCCGCCTCGACGAGAATAATTATCGGCACCACAAAATTTAGGGTGACCATTTGCCTGAGTATCTCTAAACTATGACCATCAGGCAGATCAGAACCAAGCAAGACCAGGTCAAATGTCTCTGTTTGTAACAACTCCACGGCATCCTCGCCGCGTGGAACCCAGGTAATTTCATAAGACGCGTCCTTGTTCAGCGCCCGATCCAGGGCCTGATAAGCGTCGTTCTCTTTTTCGACCAATAAAATGCGCATAGAGTCAGGTTCCTTTTACCCCTTGGTCAGAGCCGTATTACCTCCACCTCATTTGCATCCTGTCAGAAACTATAATATATTCAACAAAGAATAGTGCAAGTTAGCGCAGACAGGGTAGGCTTTTTAGGTTTTGCCAGCCAAAAAACCAATTGAGCCTTATAAAGAGTATAAACCAAGATGCAAACAACGACAATCACCCTGCATCCAAAATTGCAAAACATTGGAGTCTGCGCATCCCCTCTCTTTAACAAAAATTGCCAATCTACGCTAAATGCTTAAAATACATGAGGTTTGTAAACTCTTGGCCAATTTTTGCGACCACAAGATATAGTATTATTGATAAACCTGGCCACAACATATAGAGTGATGATTTGGATAAGTGCCCTCAATCAGGTAAACTATAGATTACCTGGTTAGTTAGTTGAGTTTCTAAAGAGGAAGGCGTGACCACCATTACTGAATATTTACGCAAGGCGCTTGTTCTGGCAAGCTGTTTGCTCATTCTCCTGGCCACAGCACTTTCTGCCTGTGGTCTGGCGGGAGTGTCGGCATCGGTGGAGGAAAGTAGGGTTGCCCTGGGAACTGCGCCGCAGGCGATGGTACCTCCGGCAGAACCCGAAGCAGCGGATACCTATAACCCTACCGTTGACCTGGATAAAGTGATGTCCTCTCCCGATTACGGAATGCAGGTATTTCTCTACTGGCAAGAGGAAATCGCCGACCGCGATCTGAAATTGGTTCAGGAGGCCGGTTTCCGCTGGGTCAAACAGGAAGTTCCCTGGCGAGAAGTCGAGGGGCACGCCAAGGGAGTATGGCAATGGGATAGCCCCGACCGCATTATGGATCAGATTGAGGCCCACAACCTCAAAGTGATTGTACGTCTCGGCTCTCAGCCAGCTTGGGCTGCCGCCGGGGTTGAATTACCGGCTGTCAGCCCGCCGGACGATTTGCAGGATTTCTACGATTACGTTTATGCCGTGGCCGACCGCTACAAAGGACGGGCGGCAGCCTACCAAATTTGGAACGAACCCAATCTGGCCCGGGAGTGGGGTGGACGTCCACCCAATCCGGCCGAATACGTGGCGATGCTGAAGATAGGTTACCGGGCGGTCAAAGCTGCCGATCCTCACGCCGTGGTCATCAGCGCCGGTCTCGCTCCCACCACTCGCAACGACCACGAGGCCATGCCCGACCTCGATTTTATTCAAGGCATGTATGCTGCCGGAGCCAGGCCCTATTTCGACGCCCTGGGGGTGCATGCGGCCGGGTTCAAAAGTTCCCCCGAAACCGACCCGGCGATTGTGGCAATCACGCCGGAGCTAAATAACAACGACCACGCTCCCGCCGACCTGCGCCGGGTTTACAGTTTTCGTCACGTGGAAGATGTGCGTGACCTGATGGTGGCCAACGATGATGCCGCCAAAAAGATTGTGGTGCTTGAATTTGGCTGGACCATTGACCCCCGACCTGACTCCCCTTATCACTGGCATGCCGTCACACCGGAACAACAGGACAAATATCTCCAGCGAGCCTATGCTTACGCCGAGCAAAACTGGCAACCGTGGATTGGGGTGATGAGCTTGATTTACATTGCCGATCCTCGCTGGCATTGGGGCGACGAACAGGTTTACTGGAGTGTGGTCTATCCCGGTTATCCTGAACTCAGAACCGCCCCGGCCTATTACGGCCTGCTCTATATGCCCAAAGCGCCGCCGGTGGAAACAAAGCAGGAGTCTAACGGCTGGTAACTTTCCACCTTTGCCCATAAGTCCCCAAAATCACCCCAATTGCTCCCAAAACTGTCGCCCAACTGATGATCGCGCCCAGCCGCTCCGGCCAGGCCGGGCCATAGCGCAAATGAAGGGTATAACTGCCGGGTGGCAGCGTAATTTCTATCAAACCGTGCTCATCCATTTGAATCGGCAGCGTTTCTCCCCGGATTTCCGCCCGCCAGCGAGGGAAGGCCCCCACCTTCACCAGCAG
Organism: Anaerolineae bacterium; assembly: GCA_016926805.1. Classification (GTDB taxonomy): domain Bacteria; phylum Chloroflexota; class Anaerolineae; order 4572-78; family J111; genus JAFGNV01. The sequence continues at coordinate 15,961 of JAFGNV010000090.1, read as the reverse complement.
GGTCGCGCCGGGTTGGGCCTCCGTCACGGTCACGTCAATGGCTGTTCGGGTGTACAAACGGGCGGCGGCCGTAGCGCCCGCGGCATCAATCCAGGCCGGTTCGTAACCCGCAATCTCGTAAAAGGTAAACAGTTTATTCGACCAGATGGGCTTGAATTGAGCCGAGTTATCCAGAAACGCCCGCGCGTTAACATCCGTCGCTGTCGTGGCAATCAGGGTAATATTAAAGTGGCGCGCCAGGTTAAGCAGGAAATCATCCGTCATCGCTGCCCACGGCATTCCGGCCAGCGACCTATCGTCTTCCATTTCCACCTTGCCGCGCAACACCCCGGGGTCGCGTTGGCCAACCCACAGGTAACTGGCCGCGGGCGAACGCAGGGTAAACACGCCGCCCACGATTTCCCGGCCGGTCAGAAATGGGGTGAGCGCTTTGAGGCTGGTGGGTACATCGTACAGCAGGGCGTAAGCAGAGGTAAACAGCACGCGCCCTGGCGTGTCCGCCATCACCCGCCAGGCGTCAGGCAGGTTATATCTGGTTTCAGCCTCACGCAAGAAAAAGGGCGTTCGATGGGGGGCCGGTTGATACTTGGTGATCCACTTGGAGAAGTTATATTCCTCGTTCACCAGATTGACGGCCAGCCAGGGCACAATGACCAACAAAGGCAAACCTGCTGCTCCCCAGCCCCAGCGGCGCAGCAGACGCGTGCCCAGCCAGGCCAATTCCGATACGCCCAAGGCCAATCCGGCCAGAATGGCAAAGGTTACTCCGGGGATCAGGCGAACCGAGTCCAGGGCAAAAATATTGAACCGTTCCACGATAACCAGGTAATTGAACAAAATGAAAGCCAGCAACCCGGCGCCGCCGACCAGGATCGCCAGGGCCAGTGAGCGTCGATTGCCACGTTGGAAGAAACTCCCCAACGACGCCACCGCCAGCAACCAGCCCATTGCGGCAAACCACATATTTCCAAGATGATTCCGAATTCCTAGCAGAGAAGCCTCAACTACCGGAATGAAGTTCTGCGATTGGGTGCTGAGCGGCAGCCACCAAAAGGCGATCAAACCCAGGGCCAGGAGAATAACTCCCCCCAGCCAGCGCAAGCGGGCCAACCACTCCTTGCCCCTGAAGAACGCATATAAACCCAATACCCCAATGGGAAAAAGAACCTGAAAGGGATGAAGCAGCATGGTGGCCGCCGTCAATACGCCGGTAACCAGCCAGGGCCACATCTTGCGTTCGGCCTGCATGCCCCATACTCCGGCCAGCATCAGCAAGGGGGTGAGGCCATAGGCCAACTGGTAACCGAGGATACCGATGATGACGCCTTGCACGCCACCCAGGGGAAAAGGAAAGGTCATTACCAGCCACGCCGCCATCACTCCGGCCAGCCGGTCGCGCAAGCCCCAGGCCAGCAGCAGATAGAAGCCAACGGCCGGTAAGATATAGCTGACGAAAACAAGAGTTTGGTAAACCACAAACAGGGGAAGCTGCTGAAAACTGGCCATCCAGATCAACCAGCCCAGGAAAGCAAACCCCGGGGGATAAAATTGCAGTTCCGGTCGACCGGCCTGCCAGTAAGGCGTCCAACCGATGAGTCGGCCTTCTTCCGGCCAGACCACTGCCAGCAGTTGCCACAAACGCTGGAACTGGCCGGGGTGGTCGCCGTAGAGATACAGATCGTTCCGTAATAAAAAACCGGCATATTTCCAGGCAAACCAACCAATCCAGAGCAGGACGGCCAGATCGATCAAACGTAGAAACCAGATCGGGATAGCCTCGGGCCTGACCAGCAGCGTGAGGGGGCGGGTGATTCTTTTCATCCAGGGGGTGTATCTCGCTCCTATAGTTGTTCAGTTAATGTTTTTGAGTAGAGACAGGACATTGTCCTGTCTCTACTCAATATCCATAACTTTGGTGAGGAATTTTAGTCCATGTTGAGCACTATCGTAATGTGTTCCAGCGCCCAGTCAATTTCCTGGCGGGTAATCACCAGAGGCGGCGCAAAACGGATGACGTGCTGGCGAGTCTCTTTGCAAAGGATTCCCCGGTCTTGCAACGCCTCACAAAAACGCCGGGCGCCACCGGCCTCCGGTTTGAGTTCCACGCCAATCAACATACCTTTGCCCCGCACTTCCTTGACATAGGGACTGGGGATTTCGGTCAGCCGTTCCTGAAAATATTCGCCCAACTCGTGAGCATTATTGATTAAACCATCCTCGGTTAAAACGGCCAGGGCCTCCATGGCTACGGCGGCTCCCAGGGGATTACCGCCAAAGGTGCTGCCGTGGTCGCCGGGTTGAAATAGTCCCAAAATTTCTTTAGACGCCAGCACCGCCGACACCGGATAGACCCCCCCTGAGAGGGCCTTGCCGATGATCATCACGTCCGGGCGCACCCCTTCGTGATCGCAGGCAAAAAGAGCGCCAGTGCGACCCAGACCGGTTTGGATTTCGTCGGCCATCAACAAAATGTTATGTTTATGGCAGATTTGCTGGACTTTTTTGAGATAGCCGTGGGGAGGCACCATCACCCCGCCTTCACCCTGAATCGGTTCGACCAAAAAAGCCACCGTATTGGGCGTGATGGCCGCCTCCAGTGCCCCAGAATCGCCGTAGGGAATGTTGACAAAACCGGGGGCAAAGGGGCCAAAATCTTCTTTGTATTGTCTCTCCGAAGAAAAGCCGACAATGGTGGTGGTTCGACCGTGAAAATTGCCGTTGCACACAATAATCTCGGCCCGGTTGGATGCCACCTCTTTAACCCGATAACCCCACTTGCGAGCCACTTTGATGGCAGTTTCCACCGCCTCCGCGCCGGTGTTCATGGGCAGGGTCATGTCGTAGCCGGTCAGGCGATGAAGCATCTGGTAAAGCTGGCCCAATTTGTCGTTGCGAAACGCGCGCGAGGTCAGGGTTAAACGTTGGGCCTGGTCGATGAGTGCTTGGATAATGCGGGGATGGCAATGTCCCTGGTTTACCGCCGAGTAAGCGCTGAGACAATCCAGATATTTGTTGCCGTCAGTGTCATACACCCAGATACCTTCGCCTCGATCCAGGACAACATCCAGAGGACGGTAGTTGTGCGCGCCGTATTGGTCTTCCAGTTTGATGTAATCCGATGTGTTCATAGAATTTTACCTCGTCATCTCGGATGATGTCATCTCAGATGATGTTTGAATTTGAGTGCGGGAGATTATACCACACCAGGGGCCAAGTGGGGTATTGCCTTCTCTCATGATTGGCGTATAATCACCCCAAGATAATTTCCTCCAAAAGGATCGTCCAAATCCGAAAGCTACTATCGAACCTCCGTAAGAAAGAAGTGTTAGCCTGGCTGGGCGGCGTGCTGGTGATTACCGTTTTGCTGGCGCTCTGGATCCCCTTGTCCAAAATTGGTGCCAGCTCAGAAACCATCCGAACCTGGATTGAACCGCTGGGGCCTTTGGCGCCGCTGGCCTTTTTTGTGCTAAATATCATCCAGATTCTGGTCGCTCCCATTCCCGGTTACCCGGTCCAGATTTTGGGCGGGGTATTATTTGGCTTGATTCTGGGATCGATTATCACGGTGAGCGGGATGGTGGCCGGAGGGACTCTGGCCGCCTGGCTGGCCCGTCGATTGGGACGCCCCTGGTTGGAGCAACGCGTCGGCGCAGAAGAATTAGAGCATTGGTCTCAGGTAGCGCACGTCAACTCTTTTTGGATGTGGTGGCTTATCCTGCTCATTCCCCTTTTTGGCGACGTACCTTATTTTATCGCCGGATTGACCAAAATTCGTCTGAGCGCATTTGCGCTGGCTATTTTGATCAGTCGCGGCCCCTTTACCGTGTTCATCGTGTGGACCGGTCATAGCGCAATTGATTTACCCCTCAAGTGGTTGGTGGCGGTCATTGGGGTGGTGGTAATATTTGTGTTGATTGCCTTCAGCCAGGCCAAACGCATCCAGGCCTGGGGCCGGGTATATCTATCGCGTTTCTCAAACCGGCACCAGGTGGATTAGATTTGCGCCAAACGGGCCAGAATTTCAAAACAGGCCCGGCTGTTATGGTAAGGTCCCTTCCAGGGATCAACCTTGTTGTTTTCCGGGTAAATCTTGCCCTCTGCCGAAGCTCGCCAGAACCATTCTCCGTACTGCTTATCGATGAGCGTCTCCTCGATGAACCGCCAGCAATCGTAAGCGGCCTTAAAAAAGGTGGGGTCTTGGGTCAACTGGTAGGCATTGAGAAAACCCACCACGCCTTCCGCTTGCGGCCACCAATGCTTGTCGGAGTCGAGCACTCTGTCGGGCCTGCCCTCATTCATGATCGCCCCTTGGTGAGCGCCCTCCCTCAGGGTGGCGCGGGCCATGTTAACCGCCACTTCCTGAACCCGGGCCAGCAGCTTCTCGTCACCCAGCACCTCCGCCGCTTCAACCAAGAGCCAGCTTCCCTCAATATCGTGTCCGTACGAATAATAATCCGACAGGGGTTGCCACTGTTTGTTAAAGAACAGGTTAAAGTGCCAGGTTTGGGCATCGATGATCTTTTCCAGAAAGATAGAGAGCAATTCTCGCAGCCTGCCTTCGAGTTCAGCCACCGGCCAGACGCGGTAAAGGTTGGTATAGGCTTCTAAAAGGTGGAGATGGGTATTCATGGTTTTGTCTGCATCAAGACCATCCACATCCAATTTAGCCGCTCCCAACGGCGACCAATCTCGCTGGAAGAAGTCAAAATAACCCTGCCCGGTCGGGTCAGCTCCTTTTTCCTCGATGAGGTAATATATCTCTTTGGCCCGGGCCAGACTCCGCGCATTTTGAGTAGTGCGCCTGTATTCGGCCAGGGCATAGATGGTGAACGCCTGCCCGTAAATCTTTTTGTCGGTCACCAGAGGCTGGCCCCGGTAATCCAGCCACCAAAACAGGCCGCTGTGGTCCGGGTCCCAAAATTTGTCCTCCAGATACTGCCAGGCTCGCTTGGCCATGTCCAGGTAGCCAGAATTGCCCGCGATGCGGGTCGCCGCGGCGTACGTCCACAGAATCCGGGCGCAAACCACACAACTTTTGGGCGCATCTTTTTTAATCACCAAATCATTGGTGATAGCGCCCCAGAAACCGCCGTACTCATCGTCGAGGCTGTGTTTCATCCAAAAAGGGAGGATGTTGTGGTACAGATCGTTGTGAACGTTCATCCGAAACGTATCAATGAGATTCTGGCTAATCATGAATCAAACCTCTGTTTATAACGCTTGTTGACCTGCATACAGCCGCAATAATCGGGCGAATTGCTCACACACAGTCTGGTCGAATCACCTTTGGCTTGCGCAGCACAGGCCCAACACCACAGCCCATTGAAGGTGTACCATTTGTCTCGATTCTCGGTTTGAATTTCCTGGCACAGTTGTAACGCCAGCTCCCTCGAGATCGGTTTCATTGTCTGCTATGCTCCAACCGGCCAATCCTGCACCATCTGGCGCTGTTCGGGCGTTATTGGGGACAACATTCCTTCCAAATACGTCCCCTGCCGCAGATGCACCAGCTCTTCCAGGGCCTGCACGCCACTGAGACCGTGGCGAACCAGGTAACACCCCACCACGGTGCCGGTCCGGCCAATCCCAAAACGACAATGCACATAAACCAAGCCTCCGTCATCGTTGGTTTGGTCAATTGTGTCCAGAATCGATTTCATCTCCGGCGCGGTAGGAACGTTGAAATCGGGAATCGGCAGACGGCGATGGGCAACCTGTAGGCCCAGGGCACTCGCCTCCTCTACCAGGAGGGAAACGTATGGCCTCAATTCGCCTTCTTCGGTTAAGTCTACAAAAAGGGTAACGCCCTCCCCCAGCAGACGGTGCAATTTGGCTCGCTGTTCTGGCTGGTTCCAGCCACCTGGATAACTCCCGGCCAGTAGTTTGTCAGGGACTACGGTGTAAAACTCAGGTTTTGGTTCCACCCGTTGCTTCTCACTCATTCCCGACTGGCAACTCCACCCAGAAGGTGCTGCCTTGGCCGGGGGTACTATCCACCCACACCCGCCCGCCGTGGGCTTCGACCACGGCTTTGACCAAATAGAGACCCAGGCCCGTGCCAGGGGTCTGGCGGGCCAGGCGATTATCCACCCGATAGAGTCGCTCGAAGATACGTTCTTGGTCGGCAGGGGAGATGCCGATGCCTTCATCACTAACGTAGACACGGACCGTATTGTTTTTGCCCAGCATCCCGCCAATCTTGATCAGGCCACCGTCGGGGCTGTATTTTATGGCATTGCCAATGAGATTGGTCAACACTTCCCGCAGCCGTTCAAAATCGCCGCGAATGGGAGGAAAATCCCGGGTAAAGTCCAATTCAAGGGTGTGGGTAGTGGTGGTTGCTTGTAGATTTTCCACGGCGGTTCGGGCCATATCGGCCAAATCCAGATAACTGAGGCGCAGTTTGAACCCCCCGGCCTGCAAGCGGCTGGCCTCTAATAAGTTGGTAATCAGTCGATCCAGCCGGTCCGCCTCTTCCTCAATTACGGCCAGACCGTCGGCCAGAGTAGCCTCATCCCAATCCGCATCCTCACGAGCCAGCGTACCGGCGTAACCCTTGATGATACTGACCGGCGTTTTGAGTTCGTGCGAGATCACCGACAGGAGCGTTTGTTTCATCTCCTCGGCTTCTTGCAGGCGGGTTACATCGCGCACGTTGGCAATGATTTGGGTTAGAAAGCCCTCCTCATTTTTCTGGGGAGAGTAGTTGTCGGCCAGAGTGATTGCCAGGCCATCGGCCCGGTGATGGATTCCCTCGGCGTACAGGCGACCGTCCTCAGGCGCGTTAACCAGAGGACAGGCGGTGTGGCACACACTGGTTCCCTGTCTGGTTTGTAAGTTCAACACTTCGTAGCATGGCCGGCCAATAGCCGACTCGGCGGGGATGCCGGTCATATTGGCCAGCGCGCGATTCCAGGTTTGGATGATGCGGTAGGGGTTGATGATCATCACCCCATCGCCGCTGTGTTCGATGATGGCGTTCAGACGTTCCCGTTCTGCCGTAACCTGTTGATAGAGCCGGGCGTTGTGCACGGCCACCGCTGTCTGGTCGGCAAAAGCGCCTAACACCTGCCGATCATTGCTGCTAAAGGCGGCCCCTCTGGATCTAAAAATAAAAATATAACCAATTACATCATCGCCAATTTCCAGAGGCAACGCTACAACCTGGCGCATCAACACACCCGCTGCTCTTGAAGCCAGGGCCAACCGTAGAGCCATGTCGGGAATACCACCTCGTTGCCTTTCCGGTTCCAGGTCGCGCCACAGGGGTTCAAACAGCGGCACGGCCTGATACGGCAGGCCAATGCTGGCCTGGGGAATGAACGAGCCATCGTTGCGCCGCAGGGTAATCAAGCCGGCCTGCCCGGCCAAAATTTCCACTGCGCTTTTCAGGGTCAGTTCCAGGAGCGAAGATAAATCAAGCCGAGCACTCATGGCCCGGCTGATTTCCAGGAGATATTCTCTTTGTCGTAAACGAAAATCTGGTAACATAAGTAAACTGAGATGTTCAGTAGGGACAGGTTTTAAACCTGCCCCTGCTCAGAATCTTTTTCCAAAAAACTATCCAGGGAATTGTCGATAGGTCAGAGAGCAACAGGAATCTGATCTATCAACTACCGGTTTATGGCACAGTCAGGGAAGTCAAGACAAAAAACGCTACGCCGGCCACAATGGCAAAGACAATGATCGATAGTCCCAAGCCCACGGCTACCAGAACCGGCGTGGGAGTCTCACTCCCCTCATCCGCCGTGGCACCCACCGCCCCGCTCCGTTGATCGCTGACCATTGTTTCTTCACCTGCGGCGGCCTCGATCCAGTCTGGCGCTTCTTCATCCTCCGCCACCGCAGCTGTTTGTTGTTTGAGGGCAGCGACAAAGGGGTCCTCTTCGGGTTCCAGGCTGCGGAGTCCCTCTCGGGCCACCTGGTTATTCTTATTGATTTTTAAGACATTTTCATAGCAAATGCGTTTATCGTTGGTTTCGGTGAGAGCCTCGGCCAGGCCCAACCATGCCTCCTCGTCACGGGAATTTTCTTGCAGAATGGCCTCAAAAATAAGCCGGGCCTGCTGCACATTCCCCGCCGTGATGGCATTTTTACCGTCTTGAATTGTTGGCATACGTACCTATCCTCAGTTTACATAATCTTTGAAATCATGTTACCATGTCCCGGCCAATTTGTACAACCCCAGGACAAACTTTTTCAGCCAGAATATTAGCAATACTTTGAGGGTATTGCCGCAATACCCTGCCGATATTATACCACAACAACCAAAAATCGTCAGGCAGGTTCTGGCGGCGAAAATCAATTTGTGCTGCTTGGCCATCAACCCGTTGTGTGTTATACTCTCTGGTTTGGAGCGCGCTTGAACCATGAAAGCAATCAAAACGTTCGCCTTACTGATTACCTGTTTGGTCTTATACGGGACCATGGTTGCGGCCTCGCCCGATGCGTTAGCCCAACCTTCACCACCGGTGCTGGCATTTTATTACGCCTGGTTTGACCAAAATATCTGGAATTCAGGCCAATCGGTTGACCTGCCCGCCGAACCCTACAACTCAGCCGACCGGGCCACCATTGAGCGCCAGGTGACCCAGGCCCAGGGCGCGGGCATCGATGCTTTTGTTCAATCTTGGTATGGCCCGCAGGAGGCCAACAACCAGACCGAAACCAATTTCCGCACCCTGCTGGATGTGGCCCAGGCCACCGGCTTCAAAGCAGCGGTAGACGTTGAAACCACCGGCCCTCTCTTTAACGATGCCGGGGCTGTCACCCAGGCTCTATCGACCTTGCTGGCCACGCATGCCCAACATCCGGCCTATTTACGCTATCAGGGCCGGCCGGTTATCTTCTTCTGGCGGCAAGAGCGTTTCTCGGTAGACGAGTGGGCCGCTATTCGCCGCCAGGTTGACCCTGATCACACCACCTATTGGATTGCCGAAGGCGTGGATATAACTTATCAGGCCGTGTTCGACGGCCATCATCTGTACAGCATTGCCTGGGCTGCCTCGCCCGCCGAGCAACTGGCCAAATGGGGCAACCAGGTGCGCAATTACGAAACAGAAAATCAGGTTGACCGCCTATGGGTGGCTACGGCCATGCCGGGCTACGACGACACTCGCCTGCCCCGCGACAACGCCTTTGCCGTGCCGCGCCGCAACGGCGATTATTACCGCGAAACCTGGCAGGGGGCTGTAGCCAGTCAACCCGATATGATCATCATCACCAGTTTCAACGAGTGGCCCGAAGGCACCCATATCGAGCCGAGCGCCACCTACGGCCAGTTATACCTGAACCTGACTCGCGAGTTGGTAACCGAACTGCGGGGCAGCCCTCCCGCCGTGGCGGCCCTGGCCCAAACCACGCCGGAACCACCCGCCGAACCTTACCTCAAGGTTGACAATCTCACCAACGTCCGCCAGGGTCCGGCTACCACCTTTGACGTAGTGGGCCGTCTTCCGGCCGGGAGTTTTGCGGCGGTGGTGGGTCGGTTGGAAAACAACCTATGGTGGCAGATTGATTTTGCCGACGGCCAGGGTTGGGTCTCCGCCGAGGTGGTTGAGTTTGTGGGCACCAGTGCCGATGTACCGGCCGTCGAATCGCCTGCTGGCGCCGAATCCGGCACGCCTGCCGCTACCAGCGAGGCCACTCCCCTGGCCACCGCGACACCGGTGGACCAGACCGGCGACGCGCCGGTTGTACAAATTCCCTCGGGTGGTGTGAATGTTCGCAGCGGCCCCGGTCTCGAGTTTGAGCTGCTGGGCCGGTTGGAAGGTGGCACGTCGGCCAGTGTGGTTGCCAGAAATGAGATTGGCGACTGGTGGCAAATTGAATATCAGGCCGGGGAAAATGACCTGGCCTGGGTGGCCGACGCCGTGGTCGATTTTATTGGCGATGACCAGGTGGTGCCGATTGCCGGTGGAGCAGCCGAACCTCAGGCGGAATCGCCCCCGCTTGAGGCTACGGCCACACCCACACCTACCGAGTCGGTGGCGGCAGGTAGTATTGAAGCCATTGATCCGGTGAATGTCCGGGCCGAACCTTCATTGGAAGGCACGTTGGTGGGAGGACTTTATCCCGGCGAAACTGCCGACGTATTGGCCGTCAGTCAAGATGGTGAATGGTGGTATATTGACTTTATCGACGGGCCGGACGGTGCAGCCTGGGTCGCCGCCGAGTTTGTCAGATTTCAAGGGGATGAAAATCTTGTGCCCATTTACGGCCTGGGGACGCCCACCCCCACCCCCGGCCCCACCAATACCCCAACGCCCACGCCCCTGCCCAGTCCCACCCCAACCGTCGAATTTCCGCCCACCTTTGCTCCCACCGCGACATCTATTTACAAAGCCACCTCTGCCGCCGTTTTGGCCGGACGAGGCACACCCGACCCCAACCTCACCCAAATCTCCTCTCGGCAGCAACGAATCAATTGGAGCGCCTTACCCTGGGGCATTTTGAGTGTGCTGGTGGTGATTGGACTGCTGTGGTACCAGTTTGTGCGGAGTCGGCGGGGAAGAAAACGATCCAAATTTTAGGAGGCGGCTTGATGCTCTGGGCAGTATTGTTAATCTATGTCAGTCATTACCAAGCCTCAAGGTGTAGGCGGTAACCAACCCCTAGTTCCGTAGGGATTTTGCACCTGTTCTCGGAGATTCCTCGTCGCTTTGGCCGCTTCGCTTCCTTTGCTTCTACTAATAACACAACCAGGGTCATTGTAAGGGAAGACCCTAAAGGTCTCTGAGACCTTTAGGGTCTGGAGTCCTCGGAATGACATTTTTGAGCAAATGTCAGACAGAACCAGATACGTTAAGAGGGCTTTCTTTGTTACGTTCGTCTCCGCTGGTTGAACACCCCCTGTGTGGAAATGTAAGTAAAACCGGCCAGCGTCACCAGAAACAAAACTGCGCCAACCCACGTCCAGATTCCGCCGCTGCCCCAATACATCAACACGCAGGAGATGAGGCCCAAAACGCCGGTCAGCAGCACCTCCCCGGTATTAATGTGAGTGTGCAAGTCGGAACTACTGCGCTCGCTGGGGGGGCGGAGAATTCCTTGCGCTTGTAGCGACTGCTCCGATTTGGAGTCAATGCGCCGGTAGCCGCCGCGCAGATAACTGAGCAGGCGAAATACGCCAAAACCAACGTAGTCTACACGGGGCCGGACCAAAACAGCCGGGCATCCTGCTTTTTGGGCGATGTGGAACGGCTTATTGCCAAAGAAACGCTGTTTGAACCAGCTTTCCCGGGTAGCCCCCAGCACCAGGTAATCCTGGTCGCGAGCTGTTTCCACAATCGCCTCAATCGGGTCGCTGGCTATTTTATGTAACAGTTTGATGTTGCCGTTTACGCGTGGATATTTTTGTTGGTATCGCTCAATATGGCCCTGGAGTTTTTGGAGATGATTTTGCTGCTCCGCCGGGGTGACGGTGTTTCGGAAAACGTGCAGAACGTTGATTTCGGCCTCGTTTTTGGTGGCCATCAATTCTGCGGCTTCCAGGGCAAATTCTAACTGGGCTGGGTTGGCAATGGGCACCAGAATTTTGCGCAGCGCGTCCTCTGTTGTTTGCTGCACCACTAAAACCCGGCAATTGACCAGTTCAATGATTTGGTCAACGTTACTGCCGATGGTGGTTTCACTTCCGCCGCGTGGCCCTCGCCAGCCCATCACCAATAAATCGGCTCTTTTTTCGATGGCTGTATGGATAATGGCCTGGTGCGGCCAGTGAGAGATGCGGATCACGGCCTCAGCCGGAACATCTTCAAGCTCTACTTGCTTTAATACATCATTCAGCAGCGTTTTGCCTTTTTCCAAATAAGCGCGGCCCGCCGACAGCGGCAACTGCTCCGGCACGGTCAGCACATGCAAAAGGGTCACCACGCCGTTGTGGCGGCGGGCGGCCTGGATGGCAGGTTTAAGCAGCGATGTCACCGAAGCCGGGTTGGCAATGGGTACCAGCACCCGGTAGCGCCGCTCATCAATGGGCGTCTCTATCACCCGTTTTTCTTCCAGGACTACCGGGGTGTGACTTTTGGCGGCCTCGCGGGGCCGGGCGTAGAAGTAATATCCCACAGTTCCCACCCCAATCCAGCCGATGGCAAAGTACCAGGCCAGCGGCGAATAATTGAACATAAAGAGCGCCAGGAAGAGTTTGGTGACAATCCCGATAATTGGCACGATGGGGAAAAAGGGCATCAGGTAGCCGTAGTTCAGCCGGTCGCCATACTTTTTACGAATAGTGATAACGGCCACGTTAACCTGCAAAAAGAGCAGCAAAAACATAATGTCGGTGGCGGCAGCCACGTCCTCGATAGGAATGGCTACGGCCATAAAGATGATGAGCGCCCCACTCAGGATCAGGGCAATGTGCGGCGTGCGAGTGTACGGATGCACGGTGGCAAACGCATTGGGCAGATTTTTATCCCGCCCCATGGCAAACGAGACGCGGGTAGATGAAAAAGTGGTAGCGTTCAGCGCGCTCATGGTGGAGAGCAATCCGCCAATGAGCAGCAAAATGGTGCCAAACGGCATGAACTGGCGAGCGGCTTCGGCCACGCCCAACTCGGCGTGCTGGCTGAGCCATTGGTAGGTAGGGATGTTGGTTTCGGGGTTGACCGCGCCAATCGCCACAAAAGCCACCAGCATATAAATGGGCACCACAATAACCAACGACAGGAATACGGCTTTGGGGATATTCTGGCGCGGATTCTTGACTTCCTCGCCGGCCTGAACAATGATCTCGTACCCTTCAAAGGCAATAAAGGTCAGTCCCATGGCGGTCAAGATGCCGCCAAAACCGTTGGGCGTAAAGTTTTGAAACTTGTTCAGATAATCCGGGTTGTGGAAAATAGCCCACAGCCCACTGACGACAAAAATAGCCAGCACAACAACTTTTAGCACCGTCACAATATTACCGACCAGGCCGGTTTCGGACGACCCTCTAAAGTTGATGTAGAGGAACACCCCGATAATCAATACGGCCAGGGCTTTGTGCAGAAATTCCCCTTCCAGCCCGGCAAGCGACAGATTGACCTGTGACAAAACCAGGGTCAGGTAAGAGCCAAAGCCTAATGCGTACAGGCTGCCGGCCACAGCGTGGGCAAACCAGCTCATCCAACCAGCGAGAAAGGCGTTGGGACCGGGCAGCCCTTCCTTGACCCAGAGATACCCACCCCCGGCCTCGGGGATAGATGAACCAAGTTCAGCGTAAACCATGGCCGTAAAAATAGTTACAATGCCGTTGAGGGCAAACGAGAGAATAAGGGCCGGTCCGGCCGCGCCGGCGGCGATGCCGGTCAACACAAAGATTCCGGCCCCAATCATCGCGCCGACGCCAATCATGGTAATATCAAACAAAGACAAATCACGGCTGAGTTCGGTTTGAGGTTGGCTCATGGTTTTTTCTTTTAATCCTTTTCTTGTTTAAGTTGAGTCAAAGTGCCCGGATAACCACGCAAGTGCAAGCGGAGCATATTGGCGGTCTGGTTGTGTAACAGCCGGGCGATCGCCGTGGTGGAAATAAACTTCGGCATAACAACCGTGATAAGTTGGTAAGGTGGTCGGCCACAGCCTGCACTTTGTCCAGCCGTTCGTGCAGTTCAGGGCTGGTGGGAATGGGGCCGCCAATGAGCAGATGTTTCACCTGTGAAAGTTACATCAGGTATATGATCCCCTTGAGTAAAATTTACAGGGGTCTTTTTCTCCTTGTTTCCTATACCATATCATATATAAATGGTGTGTCAAGAAAATGAGGGGGAATATCAAAAAAGTGTCAAGATGGGTGAGCTATAGTTTTTGTGTTCCCCAAAAATCGAGGAAGATACCAGCGCAATTCTCCCATTGGGCCATTACAAAAAATTCTAGACTTGTTGATTCGCCAAAATAAAAACACCTCACCGAATTCAGGCGAGGAGTTTTTACATTTCCAAAGCCGGTCTTGCTCAACCAACCACTTTTTTCGACGCCGCCAGCGCCGCCTCGTAGTCGGGATGCTGAGCGATTTCCGGCACGTATTCCACATCGCGAACGGTATCATCCGCATCCACAATAAACACAGCCCGTTGTTCCTGGCGTAGTTCTTTCACGTGGGTGCCGTAGGCATCACCAAAGGACATTTTCCGGTGGTCCGACAAGGTGATGACCCGCTCCACTCCAGCATTGCCACACCCATAGTAGCAAAAATGGGGGATGGACAAAACAGCCAAAATTCTGCATACTTGTGAGTGTAGACTTTAGGCAAATCTACCCCGTACCTTAACATGATCCTGCCGACCAGAACCAGGAAGTAGAAGATGGCCATGAACAAACTCAAAGTGCTTGTAATTGACGACAGTCCCCAAATTCGTGAGTTTGTAACCGAGTATATTCTGGAACCTAATGGGTTTGAAGCCGATATCGCTACCAACGGCGCCGAAGGATTGGAAAAGGTTTTGGCCAGCGCCCCCGACCTGGTGCTGATGGATTATGAAATGCCCAAAATGACCGGCATTGAAGTGCTCCGCAACCTGCGAGCCAAGGGAAGCAAAGTGCCGGTCATTTTGATGACCTCCCACGGTTCAGAGCAAGTCGCTATCGAAGTCTTTCGCCTGGGAGCCAAAGATTACCTGATTAAGCCCTTTGCCGCGCAAGAGATGCTGGAAACCATCGAAGATGTGTTGGCGGTAACCCGTCTGCGCCGCGAGAAAGAGGCCCTCACCCAACGGATCTTACAGGCCAACCAACAACTCGAACAGCACATCCGTGAATTGAACACCCTGTATCAGGTGGGAAAATCAATCACCGCCTTGATGCAGCCCAACAAGATGCTGGAGCGAATTGTCGATGCCGTGTTATTTGTCACCCAGAGTCAGGAGTGCTCCCTGGTTCTGGTCGACTCTCAAACCGGCAAAGTAAATGGTTGCCTGCGAAAACAGCGCTCGGCAAACGGTAGCCAAATCGTTCAAAGTGATCATAACGTTCCGGCTCAGTTGGCCTTGATTGAAGAAGGTTGTGAGGACATCCAGAGAAAACTGGCCGAAACCATCCTGTCGGTTCCCTTACAGGTCGGGCAGCAAGTCATTGGCACGCTGAGCATCAGCAAGCAAATTACCGGACAGTTTACCACGCACGACGATCGCTTACTGCGGATGCTGGCCGACTACGCGGCTATTGCCATCCACAACATGCAGTTGATGCGCCAGTTGCATTTGACCAAAGAGCGAGAAAAACAGCAGATTCGCGGCATGTTCGAACGCTACGTGGCCCCCACCGTGGTTGAGCAAATCCTGGCTCAGCCCGGCAAGGTGGAATTGGGCGGCACCCGCCAGGCGGTGACCGTGCTCTTTGCCGATGTGCGCGGCTTCAGCAGTTTCAGTTCTCAAACCTCGCCGGAGATACTGGTGGAATTACTCAACCAATATATGCGCGTGGCCGCCGAAGCTGTGCTGGCCCAGGAAGGCACGCTGGACAAATTTATGGGTGATGCGGTGATGGCTTTTTTCAACGCCCCCCTGCCCCAAACCGACCATCCGGTGCGGGCGGTGCGGGCCGCCTGGAAATTGTGTCGGCTGGTGGAAAGACTGCACCGCAATCTTCCCCCGGAACACCGGCTGTATTTTGGGGTAGGGGTTGGCATTGGCGAAGCCGTGGTGGGCAACGTGGGCACCGCCCAAATGATGAACTACACCGTCATTGGCGACTCCGTCAACAAGGTCAAACGGTTACAGGAGCAAGCCCAGGGAGGACAGATTTTGATCAGCCAGGAAACATATTACCTGGTTCAGGATTGCGTCAAGGCGCAACCAATCGGGAGTATGCGTCTCAAAGGCCAAAGCCAAGCGGAGCCGGTTTATGAAATTGTAGGGTTACTGTAGTTACTGTAGGAGAGTGGTTGTGCGTTTGGGGTGGTGGTCACATTGTAAGTGATACAACCCTACTTTTGCCCATCCCCCCTTTTTCCCCTCCCCCAAATTGGGGGAGGGGCCAGGGG